>NZ_JASSVN010000008.1:0-169793 GCF_030540945.1 Marinobacter sp. SS8-8
CACAATAATGGCGGTGGGTGCTATGGTAAAAGTTCATTGAGTCTTCTCCCTTGTAGTGCTTGGTCGCCTTCCAGCTTAGCGGGCAACCGCTAGGCTGGGGAGAAGGCTCAATCAGTATCAAAGCCATGCACCGGATGCCAAACCCTCCGCTTCGCTGCGGTTTTGCCACCGGTGATGGCGGGCGTTATGTTTCTTTTCGGCCAGCGTCCGATTAAACTGAGAGCCGCAATGGAGGTGATTATGAATCTTGCATCATTAAGACAGCTCCCCGTTGAGCAGCGTATGCATCTCGTCGAAGAGCTTTGGGACAGTATCGCGGCTGATCAAGAGGCGTTACCTCTCACACATGAGCAAAGAGTTGAACTCGATCAACGGCTTGATGCCTATGAAGCAGACGGAAATCCTGGTCGTCCTGCTACGGCAGCACTGGAAGATATTCGGAAGCGTCTGTGACGCTTTCTGTCCATTTACGACCAGAAGCGGAGCAGGATATTGAGGAAGCTGCAGGCTGGTATGAAAAGCAATTGGTTGGCTTGGGCAATGAGTTTCTTGACGAGGTTCTAGTAACCCTCGAGAGGGTCGCAGAGCTGCCTTCCTTGTACCCGGCTATTTATCGCAATACCCAACGCGCTCTGATTCACCGGTTTCCATTCGGTATTTATTACCGTATTGCAGGCGAGCAAGTCGTTGTCGTCGCCGTGATGCACGCCAGACGACATCCTACTCGTTGGAAGAAAAGAACATAACGGATAAGGATAAGTCGCGCTTGCCGCGACTTATCCTATTGTTGAACGAGCCCGGGCTCGAACGCTGGTTCTTTATATAAGCAGATATCTTTTTCGAGCGTGGCCGGCAATACGGATTGCGGGGAGAATTTGTTTTTTTGAAGGCGAGCGCACGCCTCGTCAGTTAAGACGCCAAAAAAGCAACGCGCTCTGTCAGATCATATGGCGCTTGGTCCCTCCCTGTGGGTGACTTTCATCCCGTGTGCTGCCCCGTAACCTCACCCATAACCAATATGACCCGGTTTAATAATGGCGATGATCGTCATGGGGGCGTAACACCGGCTGCACACGACGGTTGGCTTGGGTTGGGTTTTTCCGGTGAAGACAGGTGCTCTCAAAACCCACTGCACCAGCTTGAGCAGGCGTTTGGCGTTGCCGTGTAAAAAGCCATAGTCTCGGACCCGGCGGAAGCCTTTGGGCAGGACGTGTTGCAGCAGCAGATAGAGAAACGTCTCACCGCGCAGGGTGCGGTATTCCGTCTTTCCCGTCTCGCTGTTGGTGAAGGCAAAGGTCACCCGCTCACCATCGTCGCTGACGATTTGCTTTTCCGAGAGCACCCCCCGGTAGAGATAGCGCGAGAGATACTGCAGGGCCGGCAGGCCGCGGCCGACGTGCGTGCAGTCCGCCACCCATTTGGCGGGCACCTTGGCGGGTAGCGCCAACCGAGCCTCCTTGAGCGCCGCCAGCAGCCGCGCGCGGAACACACGGGCCAGATTGAAGGCCTTGAACAGGTAGTGGCCCTTAAGTTTGCGCCACTGCTTTCTCTTGGTATCGATGCCGCCACTGGGGACCGCCACATGGATATGCGGGTGATAGTCCAGCCGGCGACTGTGGGTGTGCAGTACCGCGGTCATGCCGAGCTGGGCATTGAAGCGCCGCTTGTTCAGGCCGAAGGATTTCAAGGTGCCACTTACGCATCGGAGCATGAGGTCGTAGACGGTTTTGGGGTGTCGCTTGGCCAGATCCCGCAATTCGCGGGGCAGCGTGAAGGTCACTAGAAAGTACTCCACCGGCAGTAACTTTTGCTGCTGTCGTTCCAGCCATTGGGTAGTATCGTGGTTCTGGCAGCGCGGGCAGCTGCGATGGCCGCAGGCCTGGTAGAAGCGCTGCTGCCGATGGCAGGGCGTACAGGCCCAGAGGGTCTCGCCGTACTGCTCGGTGCGACAGCCCACCAGGGCATTCAGGGCCGACCATTGCTCGGCATTGAGGGTGGCACCGTAGCGCGCCTGCAGGCGCGCTACGGTAATCTTCAACGATATCTGCGAGCCGCATCTCAATCCTCCCGCTGCCAGGCCAGCGCGAGGCGTGCCATCAGCGCGTCGATCAGTGCGCTGGTGTTCTGCTCGGCTGCCTCGGTCAGTTGGGTGTAGAGGGCGGTGGTCTTGGGGCACTCGTGGCCCATCTGACACGCTGGATGGCTCGCAGATTGACCCCCATCTCCACCAGATGTGCCCCGTAGCAATGGCGCAAACTATGGATAGTCACCGACTTGCGAATACCGCAGTCCTGCATGATCGCCTTGAAGGATTTCTGCACTCCGCCGCGGCTCATCACTTCCCGGGCCCGACCGCGTTCCCCCGGGGTTCGCCCGCCGGGGAAGAGCAACCTCGGGTGGCGATGGCTGCACCAGTAGCGCCGTAATGCCTTGAGGGTCATCGCCGGCAGGGTGACAAAGCGGTCCTTGCCCCCCTTACCATTGCGCACATGTACCCGCATCCGTTCGCCGTCGATATCGCCGACCTTGAGGTTCAAGGCTTCGCCCAGGCGCAAGCCCATGCTATAAACGGTGAGGATATAGGTTTGGTAACGCAGCTCCCGGGTGGCGTTGATGATCCGCTCGATCTCCGTCGAGGTGAGGATATCCGGCAATGGTTTGTGCTGGGGTGGCTTGACGATGGCCACCCATTGCCAATCCTGATCGAGCACGTGCTTGTAGAAGAACTGCAGCCCGTTGCGATCCACCTTGACCGTGCTCCAGGAGTGACTTTTCACCAGGGCGTCAAAGCACTGCTTGAGCTGTGCCAGGGTTAACCGGTCCGGGCATTGGTCAAAGAACTCGGTGATACGTCGCACCGCGCGGGCGTAGACGTCGATGGTGGACGCGGCCTTACCCTGGCGGCGGAGTGCGTTAAGATGCTGCTGGTACAGTGAATCGAAGCGGGCTTGCTGTGCTTGGTTCATAAAGAATGCCTCTGTTGTCGCACCGGGGGTTCGGTGCATGAGGCATTATCTCGAACAGGGAGGCGGGGGTGTTTTCTGCCGCGTAGCGGCTTCGTTCAACAATTGCATTAAATTCGCTCCGGCCCTGACGGGCCTGCGCCGGACGTGCTTACGCACGCCGCTTAACTCAGCGTTAGCAGTTGCTCTAGGCCTTCCACATCTTGCAGGCTGAGTAAAAAAGGAATAATTTGTACTCATGGAAGAGTTTGAATTCGACGAAGCCAAAAGTCAGGCCAATCTGAACAAGCATGGTATCAATTTCGTCGCCGCCCAAGAGCTATGGAAAGACCCGTATCTGCTGGAAATTCGCGCGAAATCAGAAGATGAGCGAAGGCTCGGGCTGATAGGTAAGATTGATGAAAGGTATTGGTCGGCTATCGTCACATACAGGGAAGGTCGTATTCGTCTGATTTCAGTCAGGCGTTCCCGTAAGAAGGAGGTTGAGCTCTATGAAAGCTAAAGACTTCGATAAAAAATTTGACGAAGGCCAGGAAGATATTATTGAAGACCTTGACCTGTCCACGGCCCGTCGCTCCAACCTGGAACAAAAGCGAATCAACGTGGACTTTCCTGCTTGGGTCGTAGAGTCGTTGGATCGTGAGGCCGCGCGTGTTGGTGTTACCCGCCAATCAATCATCAAGGTGTGGCTCGTTGAGCGCCTTCAAGCAGAATCTGCTAACAAGCCGCTCAATGGTGACGCCGCAGGCGGCGCACATTAGCGGAGCGTTAGTTTTTTTCGAACTAGAGTGATACTATAGTGATACATTTTGAGTTAAGGTGCCACTATGAGAATCGAAGTCGTTACGACATTAAAGAGGCAAGCAACGAAACTGCTTGCCGATCTACATGAATCAAAAGAACCTATTCTCATAACTGAGCATGGCCAACCATCTGCCTATTTACTTGACGTTGCTGATTACGAGTTGATGGTAGATCGGATGAAGATTCTTGAAGGTATCGCTAAAGGCGAGCAGGCTATTCGAGATGGCCGAACCATGGATATGGAACAAGCTAGAGAGAAAATGAATAAATGGCTCAAATAATTTGGACTGAGCCAGCTCTAGATAATCTGAACGATATTGCTGAATATATCGCAGTTAGCAATCCGTACGCCGCTAAACAACTGGTAGAAAACGTTTTTGGTAAGATTCAGAGACTCGAACAATTTCCTGATTCCGGCAGAGTACCTGAAGAAATATCTAATCTAAATTACCGAGAAGTGGTAGTAAATCCTTGTCGTGTTTTCTACAAAGTTGATAGAGATTCAGTCTATATCCTTCACGTAATGAGGCAAGAAAGAGATTTACGAAAGTTTTTATTATCTACCGAAAATGAAAACTAACCAAGCGTTCAACCGGACTCGCCTTCGGCTCGCGCGGTTAACGCGGCGCTAAAGGGTAAACGCCGCTAAATCAACCTGAAGTGGTAGCGCCAACCTTCTCTTCGTCACTGAGAGTCAGTTCGATGCGCTCGCGCAACAGCTTGTCGGAGAAGTCACGCTGGCGGCGCTGGCGGGAAGAACGCGGTGCGCCTTCTTCCTCCACGTCCTCTGGCAACTGATCACGCAGGGTGTCGATCTCGACTTCCAGCTCCACTTCATCGAACAGGGCAATCTGGCTGAGCTGCTTTTCACTGCTGGCGGCGAACTGCTGGATCTTCTTGTGGCGCAGTAACTCTTCGAGGATCTCGATGCGGACGTCTCGGCGCTGGATGGCCTGATCGCGTTGTTCCAGCTGGCTCAGAAAGGCTTCCTCTTTCGAGGCGAGTTGCTGCTGAAGCCCCCTGATAACCGCCGCCATCTCAGCGGCACAAAGGCCGCTGAAACCAGGGGTTGAAGAGGGGTTGCCAAGGGTCGTTTCCACGGTGGAATTATAGCAAAAACAACGCCCTGGCCACCTGAAAAGTGCTATCCGACACTCTCATAATGCACTATTTTATGGCCCTGAAGCAGGGCGATGTCGTAGCCGTCCAGCAGCCAGTTGATCTGTTCGCCAGTCAGCGGCAACAGGTCATCAGCCGGGCCCGGCCACTTGAATTTTTCCTCGGCCAGAGCCTTGTAATAGAGCACAAAGCCGTTGCCCTCCCACAGCAGGCACTTGATCTTGTTTCGCTGCCGGTTGGTGAAGGCATAGAGCGCACCGCAGAAGGGGTTGTGGCCGAGTTCCTGCTCCACCAGCAGTGCCAGGCCATTGGCCTGCTTGCGGAAGTCGATCAGTGTCCGGTACAGATAGATCTCCGGCAGATCCCGGGATGGGCGCAGATACCGGTTTCGCATCACAGTTGCCTCAGGATCGCGCCCAGCAACTCGATATTGCCGGCCTGCAGGCCGGTGATCGAAGCGCCGCCGGGCAGCGAAAGAGTCAGGCCGTCCGTTGCTTCCAACCGGGAGACCGGGGCCACCCTGGCAAATCCGAATGGGGCAGCGCCCTCCGGCGCCGTTAAACTGGCCAGCTTCTTGCGCCAATAGACAAACCGGCAATAGGTCAGCGACTGCTGCTTGCAGTAAGCCATTCCAGACAATCCAGACGCCTGCCACTCCGTGATACGCTGTTGCCAAAGTTGTTCTTGCTCGCGGATCATGCTGATTCCTCCTGAGGATAAAGGGGAAGTCAGTGTGCTCAATCTCAGGGCTGGAATGTAGGTGCTGATTTATTGGCTTACTGAGAAAGGAGCTCTGACCATGAGCAATCTGATTGCCGCCTGCGTTGGCGACATGCACGTTTGCCCGATCAAAGGGCACGGCTCCTCCCCCATCATGCCCAACGGCTCCAGCATCCTTGTTTAAGGTAAGCCCATTGCCCGGGTGGGCGATGTCACCGGTTGCGGCGCGGTTATAACCCAAGGCTACCCGCTTGCTCTGGCCGATGGCATGCCGGTGGCGTACCTTGGCAGCCCCACCAGTCATGGCGGTTCTATTGTCAGCGGTAATTCTCGTGTGATCTTGGGTGTCGCCACCAATACCGCGCCGGTTGTCGATTTTGCCATGGCCGGTGCATTGGATGACAAAGGCCAGCTTACCCCTGCCGCCAAAGAGTTGCTGGACAAAGATCCACAGGAGTTTGTTCGCAAGGCTGCTCAGGAGGGTGCGTTGATTGACGAAGGCTTGTTGGACGAGTCGCCGGATGACTCGCCCGAAGAAGTCAGTGACCCCATCGACGAACTCCTGCTTGACGTTTTCGGCTTCAGCCGTGGCGCGGCCACTGCCCGCCATTTCATTAGCCGGGAAGTTCAAGACGAAAGCGGTGCGCTGGCCGCCGCCTTCAAACAACAGGGCATACCCTGGCCGAAGAAGATCACCGTTCGCTTTGTGGGTCTGTTCGATACCGTGGCCGGCGTTGCCGATCTTGGCAATCTGGACTTCTCCGCCCACGATGCCGAGCCCGGACGGATCAACGTCAACCTCAGGCCGGACGTTGGCGGGCACCCATTGGCATCGTCTCCTGTTGCTGGAAAGAGCCCTCTGGAGCAAACGCGGAGTGGCAGGCAATGCCGCGACTGGGACTTCGGCTTTCAGGGCGGTGCGAAAGGCCTGCGGCCAGGAGTGGGCCTGATAGTCCAGTTCATGGAAAGTGCGCGAGCGGTGTGGCGGTCGGTGTTTGGCGAGGTGAGCATTGTGGCAGCGGGTATCGTGCAACTGCCGGGTGGATTTCAGGTGTGGCTCGGCCCGTTTTTTCAAACGGCTGTTGCCGGTCAGGCCGAAGAGGAAATCGGTGTACGGATCGTCGAGCGCCAACTGCATCAATTCCACGTTGGCAAAGTGGGCATCGCCGCGCAAAAGGATGCGGGTCTCGGGCCAGTGCTGGCGCACCCGCTTGAGAATCATCGCGTTCTCCGCGCCCTTCGGGCGTTTGCCGGGGCGCAGCGCGGCGGTGATGAACCTGCCCGACAGGCCTTCGAACAGAAACAGCGGCAGGTAGCAGTGACTTTGGTAATGGTGGTTGTAAAACGCCAGTTCCTGTTGGCCGTGGACCCGATCTTCGGAGTGATCCATGTCGAGCACGATCATCTCTGGCAGCTTGGCGTAGCTGGCGACAACCTGTTCCACAAAGGCCTGGGCCAGCCGATGAATCAGACCGATCTGCTGGTCAACGTCGCGCAGCAGCAGGGGGCCGAAGTCGGATGACAAGGCTCCGCCCTCAAAATCAGCCCGCACGGTAAAGCCGGCAAAGGGAGGAAAGCGCAGTTGAGCTGGGATAGAATGGGACATGGGCGAACCTTGTTTAGCTTCTTCCGAAGCGTTATTGGTCTAACTCCCATTATATCAATGGGATAAGCAAGGTTCGCTTTTTTATGAATAATTCGGGTTAATAGGCTTACTCAAAATTCAGTTCACGATTTGGTTGAGTTGTCGCGCAGATACTCTTTAAAGTATGGGGGTGACTCGAGACTCCAGAGGGCTGATGAAGAAGTTGATCGCTACATTGATGAGTTGAATCGCTCTAAGTTTCTGTGTCTTTCTGCTGATCGAAGTGAGCCAATGGGCAACCTAATAGTGGACCTGTAGTATAATCTGGCTAAAGCTCACGTAACTTAATGTTTTTTTAAGGAGAACAGAACTTATGGCAGGCAGGGGAGTGAACAAAGTGATTCTTATCGGCAATCTGGGGCAGGACCCGGATACCCGCTACACTCCCAACGGCAATGCCGTGGTGAATCTGAATCTTGCGACAGACGAGAGCTACAAGGATCGTCAGACTGGCCAGTTGGTGCCGAAAACCGAGTGGCACCGGATTGTGATGTTCGGCAAGATTGCCGAAGTTGCCGGCCAGTACCTTCGCAAGGGCTCAAAGGTGTATATCGAAGGCAAGCTGCAAACCCGCAAGTGGCAGGGGCAGGATGGCCAGGACCGCTACACCACAGAAGTCGTGGTGGATATCAATGGCCAGATGCAGATGCTCGACAGCCGCGGTGCCGAAGGCGGTGCGAACCAGGGCGCCCCCGCGGGTCGGCCGCAGCAGTCAGACTATAGCGCCCAGGGCGGGCAGCAGAACAATCCGCCATCGAAGCGGCAGTCGGGCGACTATGGCGGCCAGCCGTCTCAGGGCAACATGCCGGAGCCGGTGGATGATTTCGATGATGACATTCCGTTCTAACTCGTAGTAAGTGTAATTTGTAACGTTTTGGCGTTGCGTTTAATCCTGAGACCCCGCTTTGGCGGGGTTTTGTTACGAACTTGCAAAAACGATGTAAAATCAGCAAAAAAAGCGTGGAGTTACGTTCACTTTCTCATCTATCATGTTGGCGATTGCCGAAAGAGCCTGTTATTTCAGGCAGCATAATAAAAGCCTGAGGCCTGCGAGTGCCTCGATTCCAGTTCAACGGGCCCCATGACCAAGATTTCCTTGCTGAATAAGCTGACCGGGATGTTCAGGCGCTCCGGAGCGCGTTCACGCGTCTGTCTGGAGGTACGCCCTGATGGCGTTGCCTGGGCTGTCGGGGGAACCCCCGGCGTGGATGGCTTCGGGTTCGCTGAATGCCTGCCGGCAAAGCGGCAGTCAGCTCTCCGGGAACTGGTTGAGGAGCATGGCTGGGCGGGTGCTGCAACAACGCTGGTTTTGCCCCTGGACCAGTATCAGGTTTTCCAGATGGATCGCCCCGAGGGCATCGAAGAATCGGAACTGGCCGATGCCCTGAAATGGAAGCTCAAGGATTTTCTTGGTTTCAGCCCTTCAGAGGCCGTTTCCGATGTGTTCCCGTTTCCGGAGGATGCCTCCCGTGGCCGCGGGGAGTTGGTGAATGTCGTCGCCGCCAGAAGATCGCTGGTTTCCGAACTTGTGACGCTGGTTCAGGAATCCGGCCTGGAGCTGGATCGTATCGATATCGCCGAACTGGCCTTGCGCAATCTGGTATGCCGGCTGGACGACAACAGGCGCGGTGCTGCCCTGGTTCACCTCAAAGAGAGCTACGGCCAGATGGTTATCTGCAAAGGCAACACGCTGTACCTGTCCCGTCGCCTTGAGGTGACGTCCGGAGACCTGCGTGACGCGGCCCGGCAGGAATCGGCGGTTCAGTCCCTGGCTCTGGAAATGCAGCGCTCACTGGATTATTACGAGAGCCAGTTGGGCCAGGTGCCGCCTGCAAGGATTCGTCTGGTTGCACGGTACAGTGCCCTCCCTCTGGCCTCGATGCTGTCTTCCTATGTTTCCGCAGGTATTGAAACCCTTGACTGGGGCACGGTCGGCCTCGAAGCGGATCTGGACAGTCGCTGCCTGCCCGCCTGGAGTGCTGGCCTGCCTTTGTCGGAGGTTGGCCACACATGATCCAGCAGGTCAACCTTTACGTCCTGGAATTGCGGCCAAGCCAGGAGCGGCTTCAGGCGCGGGGTGCACTTGCAGTGCTGGCCCTCGGCGTGGTTCTGGTGGCGCTGTTGGCGGGCATCGTTGGCTACCAGAATGCCGGGATGGCGAAGCAGACCGCAGCTCTGGAGCAGCAGAATAGGCGTCTGGAACAGGTGGTGGCTGAGCTTTCGGAGACTGTTCGCTCCAGGCAACCGGATGCAGAGGTGGAGGCAGCGTTGGCCCGGGTCACCGGGACCCTTGCCCGGCGTCAGCGTTTACTGGAAAAAGTTGAGAGCCTCGTGGTTTCCGGCGGTGGCCGTTTCTCGCCCCAGATGGCTGCGCTGGCCCGGCAGATTCCCGAAAATGTCTGGTTGACGGGGGTTGCCCTGCAATCAGAGCCCAGCCGCGTAACCATCGAAGGGCGCAGTCTTTCGGGCGCGTTGGTGCCCCTGTACCTTGAGAACCTTGGTGAGGAAGCGGCGTTTACCGGAAGAACCTTTGGAGCGTTCCGGTTGTCGCGGCCAGATGAAGGCCGCTGGATTGATTTCCGGGTGTCGACCGGGCGGACAGGGGAGGACAGCTGATGGCGGGCTCTCCGGAAAACTCGTTTGCCCGGGCCGCGAACTGGTATAACCAGCGCCCGATCCGTGAGCGGGCACTGATTCTGCTCACTGCCTTGGTACTTGTGATCTTTGTTGTTTGGGAGCTTGCGGTTACTCCCCTGCAAAAGGAGCGCCAGGGGCTGGAGAGCCGGATTCAGACGTTGTCCGCCAGTCGGGACGACCTGCTGGCGCGTCAGCAGTTGCTTGATGAGCAGTTGGCTACCGACCCCTCCCTGGTATTGCAAAACCAATTGAGCGCCCGGCAGCAGAGGCTGGACAGGCTGAACCGGCAGATTGCGGATGCCACGGGACAACTGATTGCCCCCAGGGCGATGGTGACGCTGCTGCGAGACATGCTGGCTGCTCAGGGTTCCCTGGTGCTGCAGGGCGTGGAGCTGAAAACGCCAACGCCGGTCTTTTCACCAAGGCCAGGCTCACAGCCTCCGGAAGAGCCGAAGGTGGCGGAAGAGCCCCTGCTTTATGCCCATGATGCCGAGTTGCGCATCGAGGGCAGTTACCTTGATGTATTGAACTACCTTGAGCGGCTTGAGGCGATGGACGAACGCCTGGGCTGGGTCATGCTGGAGTACAGCGCTGGTGACTGGCCTTCCGGTGAAGCTGTCATCCGGGTGCGAACACTGAGTGTGGATCAGGCCTGGTTGGGGGTATGAGATGAGTAAACGTTTGCGTATATTGTTCCGCCCGTGGACCCGCCTGGCCACGGTCGTGCTCATTCTGTTTCCGGGCGGCGTCTCCGCGTTGCAGGATCCGACCCGGCCACCGGGCTTGGAATCGGCGATTGTGGCACCGGTGCCGGAAAAGAACTTGTCACTGGACTCCATTCTTTACAGCGAGGGCCGGCGTGTTGCCGTTATTGACGGAGAGGCCCTCAGGGAAGACCAGGGTATTGACAGCCTGCGGGTTATCCGGATTTATGACAATCGTGTTCTGGTCACGGATAACGGCCGCGAGCGGGTATTGTACCTGGAGAGGCTCCCGCAGGTTCGGGGAACTCAATGACAGACAACCGGATACTCATGACAAAAACCAGAATAACGGGCTTGCTGGCCTTGAGCCTTGTGCTGGCGGCGTGTAGCAACAACCCGCTGATGCGCTCTGCCACCGCCACCTCTACGGATGCGGCGGACGCTATTGATCAGGCGCTGGAAGGCGCCCGGAAAAACTCTCCGGCGGACCCCGGGGTGCGGAAGGAGGCCGCCCCTCTGCCCGCGGATGTCAGTGCGGCATTGCTGCCCCCTTTGTCCGGGCCCGCGGATCTCGATGAGCGTTTTGATGTCAACGCCCGTGGTGTTCCCGCTGGCAACTTTTTTGGGGCGCTGGTAGAGGGCACCCGCTACAACGTTGTGGTTCATCCCGGGGTGACTGCGAGTATTGACCTGCGACTGGACGATGTCACCGTACCAGAGGTCATGGACATCGCCGGAGACCTTTACGGGCTGGATATCCGGCGAACCGGCCGCTTGTTCCGGGTGCAGGCTGACCAGGTTCAGACCCGCCTGTTCCCCATTGATTATCTGCATTTCAAGCGCCGGGGCGGCTCCGAGACCCGGGTCAGCTCCGGTCAGGTCACCAGTTCCCGGGGCAGCTCCGGTCGTGCAACCGGTGCCCGCAGCGGAAATTACGACCGTCCCGGCGGACGCAGTGATAACAGTGCCAGGGAGACCCGTAATCTGGTGGGAACAACCATTTCCACGGAAACGGCTTCCGATTTCTGGCAGGACATTGAAAACGCACTGAGCATGATTGTTGACGGCGAGGATGAGCAGGTGGTCGTCAATCCCGGTGCCGGGCTGGTTATGGTGCGCGCCAGTGCAAGAGACCTGGAACTGGTGGAAGAGTACCTGCGCCGTACCGAGCTGATCATGCAGCGCCAGGTGATTCTGGAAGCCAAGATTCTGGAAATTGCCCTGAATGAAAGTTATCAGCAGGGTATTAACTGGTCGGATATCCAGAGTGCGTCCTCGGTGGTGGCCAGTGATGGCTTGCCAGCGGAATTTACCGCGCAGGCTCTGGCGGGGCAGGCTATCCAGACCTCCGATATAGGCGGATTGTTTTCGGCTACCTTCAAGGAAGGCAGTTTTACTGCCCTGATCGAGTTGCTTGGAGGGCAGGGCAATGTGCAGATTCTCTCGAGCCCTCGCATCTCCACGGTGAATAACCAGAAGGCGGTCATCAAGGTCGGTACCGATGAGTTCTTTGTGACGGATATCGATTTTTATAACAACAACTCCGCCCTGACGGTAACCGCCACAAATTCGACATCCGTTGAGCTCACCCCGTTTTTTTCCGGAATTTCCCTGGATGTAACTCCGCAGATTTCCGAGAGTGGCGTTATCACCCTGCACGTTCATCCGTCGGTGAGTGAGGTGACCGATCAGGAAAAGGTCGTTACGATTGGTGAGCAGGATGTAACCCTGCCCCTGGCCAGCAGCACCGTGCGTGAGACTGACAGCGTGATTCGCGCCGAGAGCGGGCAGATTGTCGTGATCGGTGGTCTTATTCAGAACAGCAGCGAGGACAACAACTCGGCCGTTCCCTTCTTTAGCGAGATTCCTCTTGTCGGGGAGTTGTTCAAGCAGCGAAAATTCCAGTCCCGCAAGAGCGAACTGGTGATCCTGTTGCGCCCGGTGATGGCGGGTTCGCCCCAGATGGATGCCGATGTGGCGGCCAGCCGCGAACGCATGAGTGTGCTCAGGGAGCTGCTGCAATCTTCCGAGTCTGTAATGCCTGAACCGGAGAAAGCCGTTCGCTAGCATGTACGAATCCCATTTCGGACTGCAGGAAGCACCGTTCGCATTGACGCCAAATACCCGTTACTTCCTGCGGGCGCCCAGCCACGGCGATGCGCTGGAGTTGCTGCTGGTGGCCCTGAAGGAGCGTGAGGGTTTCATCAAGATCTCCGGTGAAGTGGGCACCGGCAAGACCCTGCTGTGCCGGTTGTTGCTCAACGAACTGGAGTCGCGGGCGTACACCGCGTATCTACCCAACCCCCACCTGACGCCCGATACGCTTTACCAAGCGGTGGCCGAGGAGTTGGGTGTCGATGTGTCCGGTTGCGCCAATCCTCACCAGGTTCTAAAGGCCATCAACGAGCGGCTTATTGCCCACGCCATGGCGCGGACGCCGGTGGTTCTGGTGATCGACGAGGCCCAGGCCATGCCCGAGGAAACCATTGAGGCGTTACGGCTGCTTACAAATCTGGAAACCGAGAGCGTCAGGTTGTTGCAGGTGGTGTTGTTCGGCCAGCCGGAGCTGGATGTGCTGTTGCAGAAACAGAGTCTTCGACAGTTGAACCAGCGCATCACTTTCCATTACCGCCTGGCACCCCTGGACAAAAACTCGGTTGCGCAGTACCTGCGTCATCGACTGGCGCGGGCCGGCTACAACGGAGCGGATCTGTTCGCTCCCGGCGCCCTGCGCCTGATTACCCGGGCTTCCGGTGGCATTCCCCGGCTGGTCAATATTCTTGCCCACAAGTCCATGCTGGCGGCCTGGGGCAAGGGTGATCGCCTGGTTCAGCGCAGCCATGCCCTGCAGGCGGTTCGCGATACCGAAAGCGTCCGCGCTCCTGGCCTGATTGCGAGGTGGCTATGAGCTTGCTCAATGATGCCTTGCGCGCTGCAGAGCAGCGGCAGAACCGGCCAGGCGAGGCGGGTCCCTACACCGGGCAGGTTCCGGCTGGGGGGCGCATAAATTTTCGGCTGTGGGCCATTGTGATCCTGTCGCTGGGCGGTGTGGTCGCCGGTTTCGGTTATTGGTTTCAGGCTCAGAGCGGGGGCGAGGCAGCACCTGCCGTGGTCAGCGCAGCTCCGGTCGCCGAGCCGGCGCCGCCTGTTGAACCTGAAGCTCAACCCGAACCTCAGCCCGAACCTGAATCAGAGGCTGACATCGCCAAAGCCCCTGAGCCAGCGACGCCAACCCCTTCAAAACAAGCGTCCCCCGGACGGCCGGTTGCCGACACCGGGCAACCAGGGACCGGGGTGGAGGAAAGTACTGCGGAAAGTGTGGCGGAAAGTCAGATGGAAAGCGCTGTAGAAAGTGCCGCGACCCCGTCGAGCAGTGCGCCGGCATCAAAGGTGAAGCAGATTCGCGAAACACCGGAAGCCATCGATCTCAGGGTCAGCCGGGAATTAACGTCATTGCTCCGGTCTGGTAAAACCCGCGACGCCGAACAGAGGTTGCGGGAATTGGCAGCGTCTCAGCCGGCAACGGCCAGCCGGGAAGTCTTCGCCCGCGGGATGCTGGTCCAGGGCATGCCGGACCGGGCCCTGGCATGGCTGCCGGCAGCAGTCGCTGACGCCCATGCCGGGTTGCGTCTGCTCCGGGCAAGGGCTCTTCATGCCAGGGGTGATCTGTCCGGAGCCATTGCCACGCTTGAGCGGCAAGTGCCCACCGATGGGCAGAACACGGAATACCGGGTAACCCTGGCCACATTGCTGCAACAGGCCGGCCGCAGCACCGAAGCCGCACGACACTGGTCTGTGCTTATTGCCAGGGACGACAGTCGTGCCACATGGTGGGTGGGGCTGGCCATTGCCCTGGAAACCGGTGGTGAGGTCAGGGGCGCAGTGCGAGCCTATGGTCAGGCCGCGCAGTTGCCCGGCCTTTCGCCGTCCCTGGCGGACTATGTCCGAGAACGACTAAAAACGCTGCAGGCAGGATGATGACGACAGAGCCGAAAAAGAAAGTCCGGTTAGGTGACCTCCTGGTTCAGAATGGTGTCATTACTGAGCAGCAGTTGATGACGGCCCTGCGTGAACAGAAAAGCACCGGCCGTAAGCTGGGCAAGACCCTGACCGATCTTGGCTATGTCGACGAGGACAGCCTGCTCAATATCCTGTCCCGGCAGCTGGATGTGCCCTTTGTGCAGCTGCGCCATTACCAGTTCAATAACGAGCTGGTAAAAAAACTGCCCGAGGCGATGGCACGACGGTTCCGCAGTATTGTTCTGGCTGAGAAGGGTGGTGAACTGCTGGTGGGCATGGCCGATCCGCTCGATATCTTTGCCTACGACGAATTGGTGCGCATCCTCAGGCAGCCCATCAGGCAAGCGGTTGTTCGGGAAAGCGAGCTGCTGAGCACGCTGGACCTGGTTTACCGGCGCACCGATGAGATCGCGTCCCTGGCGGAAGAGCTGGAAGACGAACTGGGTGATGACGCCTTCGATCTGGCCGATCTTTCCGCCGAATCCGAGAGCACTGAAGCGCCGGTGGTCAAGCTGTTGCAGACCCTGTTTGAAGATGCCGTGCAGGCCCGCAGTTCAGACATTCACATCGAGCCGGACGAGACGGTTGTTCGTATCCGGCAACGGGTGGATGGTGTGCTTCAGGAACAGGTGATGAAAGAGAAGCGGGTGAATGCCGCACTGGTTCTTCGCCTGAAGCTGATGGCCGGCCTTAATATTTCCGAGAAGCGGATGCCTCAGGACGGGCGTTTTAACATCCGGGTCAAGGGCCGTAGCATTGATGTCCGGGTATCGACCATGCCGGTTCAGTATGGCGAATCGGTGGTCATGCGGTTGTTGGATCAGAGCCAGGGCATGCTGAACCTGGATGTTACCGGCATGCCCGCACAGCTTCTCGGGCGGTTCCGCCGGATGATCAAAAAACCCCACGGGATGATCCTTGTAACCGGCCCTACCGGCAGCGGTAAAACCACAACGCTGTATGGAGCGCTGTCGGAACTGAACCGCCCGGAAGTGAAAATCATTACCGCCGAGGACCCTGTGGAGTACCGCCTGCCCCGGATTACCCAGGTACAGGTGAACCCAAAAATAGGACTGGAGTTCGCCAATGTGCTGAGGTCAGCCCTCCGTCAGGATCCCGATGTGATCCTGGTTGGTGAGATGCGGGATCGTGAGACTGTTGAAATCGGCCTTCGGTCGGCGATGACCGGTCACCTGGTGCTTTCCACCCTGCACACCAACGATTCCATCAGCAGCGCCATGCGCCTGATTGATATGGGCGCGGAGCCGTTCCTGGTGGCCAGCTCGCTGCTGGGCGTGGTCGCCCAGCGCCTGGTGCGCCGGGTTTGCGACAACTGCTCGGAACCCTATCAACCAACGGACCAGGAGCGGGTGTGGCTGGCCGGCTTTGACCTTGACCCACTCGATATCGAAGCCGGGTTTGTGCACGGCCGCGGCTGTTACCAGTGCAGCAATACCGGCTACAAGGGGCGGGTCGGCGTCTACGAAATGCTTGAAATGAATGAGGCGATGCTGGATGCATTGCGCCGGCAGGATGTCTCCGGTTTTACCAGGGCCGCCCGCAAAAGCGAGTTTTACCGGCCGCTCGGGCAGTGCGCAATGGATTACGCGCTTCAGGGTGTG
Organism: Marinobacter sp. SS8-8; assembly: GCF_030540945.1. NCBI lineage: Bacteria > Pseudomonadati > Pseudomonadota > Gammaproteobacteria > Pseudomonadales > Marinobacteraceae > Marinobacter > Marinobacter sp. SS8-8. The sequence continues at coordinate 16,235 of NZ_JASSVN010000008.1, forward strand.
ACCGCGCTGGAAGAAGTGGCCCGGGTGGCGGCGACATCCGAGGGCGACCTTTCACCCGACGATGAAATCCCGCTCCCGAAAGAGCCGGTTTGGGGAAGCGCCTGATGCAGTTCAGCTACCGGGGCAAGGACAATCGTGGCGGCATTCAGCAGGGTTCACTTGGCGCCCCGAACGTGGATGCGGCCGCAGCGGAACTGATGCGCCGGGGCATTACGCCTCTGGCCATCCGCGAGAAGGAACAGGCCGATTCGGTGATTGACCGGCTTAACCGGCTCCCGATATTCCGGAAAAAAGTGACGCTGGATGAACTCATCGTATTCTGCCGCCAGATGCACGCACTGACCAAGGCCGGGATTCCGCTGATCCGGACCATGCGAGGGCTGGCGGAAACCTCGCGATCACCGGTGCTCGCGGAAGTGCTCGAGGATGTGACCACCCGGCTTGAGGGAGGGACCACCATGGCCACGGCCATGCAGGCGCACCCGAAGGTCTTCTCGGAACTGTTCATTGCCATGATCCACGTGGGTGAGAATACCGGGATGCTGGACGATGCGTTCAAGCGGCTGTCGGAAATTCTGGAGCTGGAGCGGGATACCAGGCGGCGTCTCAGACAGGCCATGCGTTATCCGATGTTTGTGATGGTTGCGTTGCTGACCGCCCTGATGATCGTGAACTTCCTGGTAATTCCGAAGTTTGCCTCGGTCTTCAGCAAGCTGGGTGCGGATCTGCCGTTCCTGACTCAGGTTTTGGTGGGTACCTCAAATTTCCTTCTGGGCTACTGGTACCTGTTACTTTTTGCGGCGGCAGCCGGCGGGCTGCTGCTTCGGCAGTGGAAGCAGACGGAACAGGGCCGGCTGACCTGGGATCGCTACAAGCTGCGGATGCCGGTTATCGGGCCGCTGTTGGAATTGATCACACTCAGTCGGTTTGCGAGAAACTTTGCGACGATGCTTGCCGCAGGCATGCCCGTGACCCAGGCCCTGACGGTGGTGGCGGATGCCACCGACAACGCCTGGATAGCGATCCATATCAAGGACATGCGCACTGGCATTGAACGCGGCGAGAGCCTGATCAGAACCGCCCGGCACAGTGAGATGTTCACGCCACTGATCCTGCAGATGATTGCGGTTGGCGAGGAAACCGGCTCGGTGGATGACATGCTCGACAACGTGGCGGATTTTTACGATGAGGACGTGGACTATGGGCTAAAGCGACTGGCGGAATCCATCGAGCCGATACTCATTGTGGCCATGGGCATCCTGGTTCTGATCCTGGCGCTGGGCGTGTTCCTCCCGATCTGGGATCTGGGGGCCGCCGCCATGGGGCGGGGCTGAGTGCCACCGGCAGGGCTGACGCACGCCAGTGGGGTTGGCCAGGCCCGGAAGTTTCGAATGGCCGTGGTGCTGGTTGTGCTGGGAGTGCTCTGGTGGTTCCTGCTCGGAGTGCTGGAGCGGGAGGCGCGAAATGCCGAGGAGCGGGCCGCCAATATGGTGATCGGTCAGCTCAGATCGGCTTTGGTGATCAAGGGGGCGGAGGTGATGCTGAGCCGCTATGGCAGCCTGGCTGAGCACCGCGGTATTAACCCCTTTGAGCTGGTTGAATATCCGTGGGGGAACTATGAGGGTCTCTGTGAGAACCTTCTGCCGGACCCGGGAGACTGGTGCTTCCGGACCAGCAAACAACAAAGTGAACAACAAAAAGAAACAGTAAACAGGCCCAAAGGCTGGTTAATTTATAACCCGAGGCAGCCGATAACCATAGACAGGCGGCATGCATACGAGACGCAGCCTCTGGCCTGGGAAGTGACAACGGAATTTTCGGACCGCAACGGGAATGGCGTGCGGGAGCAGGAAGAGCGACTGACGGGGCTCAGATTGTCCTCCGTGCCGTTGACAGAGAAAGCAGCGCAAACGCAGGATGCGCAACGCTGACCAGACGGAAGAACGAAACCGCAACGAGGCTGACCTATGAAGCGTGATAATTGTACGAGAAAACAAAAGGGTTTCACCCTGATAGAACTGGTGGTGGTTATTGCCATCCTGGCGATTCTGGCTGCCTTTGCGCTGCCACGATTTGCCCAGCTTTCCGAGCAGGCGCATCGGTCCAGTATCCGCGCCACGGCGGGTGCCCTGGCGGCGGGCGTCGCCCTTGCCAAAACCCAGTGGGTTTCCAACGGATTTACCACGGCGCAGACGAATGTGGTGGGCTTTGGCAACGACGACGTGGATGTCAGCGTTGACGGCTGGCCGACGTCGGTTCTCTCAAACGACACAGGCACGGCCATGAACGTGACCAAGTGCGAGGAGGTCTGGTATGGAGTCCTGCAGTCGAACGCACCGATCGTGAGCACAGCAGGGCAGACAGAGTACACCACTTCGGTCATCAGCGGTGATTGCGTATTCACCTATCAACCAGACAACCAGGGCAGCACCATCGCCTACGATGCTGATACCGGCGAAATATCCACAGTCATAAACTGATAAACCCAAAAGCCAACCGACAACCAAAACGGAGTACTACCATGAGAGCAATGACAGTGATTGCAGCAAGAAAAGAAAAAGGTTTCACCCTGATCGAACTGGTTATGGTGATTGTGATTCTGGGCATTCTGGCGGCGTTTGCTTTGCCGCGGTTCGCAGATTTGGGTGGAGATGCTCGCGCCGCAAGCATTCAGGGTGTTTATGGGGCTGTGCGCTCAGCCAATTCCATAGTACGTTCCGCCTGCCTTGCGGACTCGGACTGTGACCAGACAGCCAGTACCGGCGAATCCGTGACACTAGAAGGACAACCTGTTGCCCTAGCCTACGGCTATCCAACACAAGCCAGTATTCTGATCGCTGCGCAGATTGATGCGAACGATTTCGATACAACTACTGCAGGAACTATTGCGGCAAACAATGCGCCTGGTACTTGTGAAGTAACGTTCGCAGACGCGACGGGTGTTACCGATGCGCCTGACATTGCCCTTAACGATTCTGGATGCTGATTAAGAAGCTCTGGTGTTCAAGGTCACATTTGTAAAAGAGTTGTAGGCTGGATTAACGAAGCGTCTTCCGACAAAGGTACGAGTACTGGGCGTGCGTCGGGTGAGGCTTTGCCAACACGGCCTGCTTTTTCGGGGTGTCGGGAGGGGATATGAAAGTGATAGCCACTCCGGGGTCACGGGGGTTCACTCTCGTAGAGCTGGTCATGGTCATCATCCTGATCGGAGTGCTCTCCGCGGTGGGTGTTGGCCTGTTCGCCAGCCGCTCGGCGTTCTCTCCCCTGCTGGCCACCCAGCAACTCGCCTCCGCCACGCTGCTTGCCCAGCAGGCAGCGTTGGCGGGCAATCCGGCCAACACGCTCACCATTGAGCAGAATGCCGATAAGTTCCGGTTTATCGTTGGAGGCGGCAGTGGCAATCCACGCACCTTTGAATTATCGCGCGAAGGCGCCAGTCTCTCGGTAGCCGGCGGCCTCCCCCTTACCCTGGTATTTGACGCAAAAGGCGCACCCACAACCGGTGTCAGCCTGCAATTCACCTTCTCCGGTGACAGCAGGTTTCGAACCTGTCTCAGTTCCCTGGGCGCGGTGTACGCCGGGAGCTGCCAGTCGTGAGAGTCAATCAATCCGGTGCAACCCTGGTGGAACTGGTAATCACGATTGTGATTATCAGCGTTGCCATTGCGGGGGTTGTTGGCGCATTTTCACTGATTGCGGGGCGAAGTGCCGATCCTCTCAATCAAACCCGAGCAGTGGCCCTGGCGCAGCTCTACATGGATGAAATCCTGAGTCGAAAATACGACGAAAACACGCCGGTTGGCGGGGTTCCCAAGCAACCCGGTTGCACCATTGGTACCGAGGAAGCAAGTCGGGCTGGCTACGACGATGTGGATGATTACAACGCAATCAGCGATGCCGTACCCGAAAATGCAGAAGGCACACCGTTAACAGCGGACTACTCCGGGTTTCTTGTTTCGGTCGTTGTTCAATGTGCTGGCGGTGACCTGGGGCTTCCTTCCGGGGACGCAAAGCGGGTCGACCTGACGATTACCGACCCCGGCGGCCAGGGATACAGCTTCTCGGTCTACAGGGCGAATTACTGATGCTTCGCCGAGCAGGGTTTACGCTGATTGAGCTGCTGATGGTGATCGTGCTCCTGAGCATTGTCGCAACTGTGTCCGTCCGATTCGTCAGCCTGTCAACCCAGGGTGCGCTTGACGTCAGCGCGCGCCAGTTGCGGGCGTTTCAGGGAGTGGTGGTCAGCGAGCAGATTACCCGTGAGTTACGGGAGGCATTCCCTTTGTCAGTCCGCACTTTCGGCAGTTGTATCGAGTGGTTGCCCTTACAGGCAGGTACAAATTACCTGCAACTGACCCAAGGTCCCGGCTTTGACGAGATTGATATCGCTGCCTTTGACCAAGTGCCTGCCGTGGGTAGCACCAGGGCGGTAGTTTACGGTTATGGAACAAGTACGGCAGATCTGTATGCGGGTACCAGTCCCGGGCCCGTATCCCCACTTATTTCGTCGATCAATAACACTGGATCGCCAGCCCGTATTGAGTTAGCCGGGGCTCACCGGTTCACAGCAACGTCACCAGCCCGCCGACTGTTCGTGGTAGGAGAGCCGGTCAGTCTTTGCCAGAACGGGAGGTTTCTGTATCGGTACAGTGGCTACGCTCCGACTTCTGCCCAGCAGGCACCTCCTAGTGGCAACAGAGAAATACTTGCTGCGAATTTGACGGGTGCCGCCAACTTCCGGTTCTTGCCCGCCACTCTACAAAGGGCGGCGGTCGTGCAGTTCACTTTCACGTTATTGAGCGAGGACGGTGCCGAGAATACAACGGTTAGCCAGGAGGTTCAGATCCGAAATGTGCCCTGAGCGAAGCCTGAGTAAACAGAGAGGTGCAGGCCTTCCGGTAGCCCTGTTTGTCATCACGGTGCTGGCTCTCATCGTGACCAGTATGGCCCAGCAGCAAGAGAGTGCGGGGTCAGCGGTAAGCCAGCAGATCCTTTCACAGCGCGCCTTTTTAGCTGCCGAAAGCGGTGCCCAGGTTGCTATTGCCGAAGCTCTTTCCGGCGCCAGTTGCGGGTCTGTTTCGGCCTCCGTTACCTTTAGCAACGCTGGTCTGGCGGGCTGCGATGCCAGTGTAAGCTGTACGTCGGTGCAGGCTGATATTGATGGAGATGCAGCGCCGGAAACTGTCTTTACCCTGGAAAGCCAGGGGCAATGCGGCAATGGGGCTGAAGCCGCATCCCGCACGGTGGAGGTTCGAGTTCGATGAGTCGCTTTCCGGTGCTGATCAGGTCTGCTCTGTTGATGATTCTTCTGTTCCCGGGGCTTGCGTATGCCTGGAAGATGGAGGCCGGCACCCTGGACCTGCCGGCAACGTCCGGTGTCAATCAGCTGTTTTCCTTTAGCTTCAGGCAGACATACGCCACGCCCCCCATCGTGGTCGCGCTGCCGACCAAAGACGGTCCCAATGCTTCCGCTCTCCGTATCAACAATGTTTCAACAGCAGGGTTCCAATTGGCCCAGGTCGAGCCGTTTTCCGAAGACGGTCCGCACACGAGCATGACGGTGAGATATGTGGCTGTAGAAAGAGGTAGCCACCAGTTACCGGATGGTACAAGAATCGAAGCGGGACTTTTGTCCAGCAAACGGGCCTCTGGCAACGAAGACTTCGTTCAGTTTAATGGTAAAGGGAGTACTTTGTGGGGCAACCATGCGTTTTCCACCAACTTTGCTGATCAGCCGGTCGTTCTGGGGGCGATTCAAACTCTCAATAACGAGACTAATCAGGTTCCGGATGTTACCTCGAATCCGTGGTTGACGACGGTGTTTGATTCAATCACTGCTTCCGGTTTCAGATATGCGCTGGAGCGTAGTGAAGTCTATGACCGGCGTGCAGGAAACAGCAGCAATTACTTCTTTGACGGGCTCAGTTTTGCGGAATCCATAGGCTATGTTGCCTTTTCCGCAACCGCAGGCAGCACCTTCTCAACTGTCGGGAACCTCAACGTTCGCTTTGAGGCTTGGACTGCGGTAAACGCGGTGAAGGGATGGAATGATGGCTGTAATCAGCTGGTTTTCAACAACGCATTCAGCTCGGCACCGATTGCGCTGGCTTCCAAAGTCAGTCGTCGGGACGCAGACGGGGGCTGGCTGAGGCAGTGTCAATTGTCCAATTCGAGTATTGGTTTGCTTATTGACGAGGACACTGCTCAAGATAACGAACGAAGTAACGGGGGTGAGAGCGTGAGTCTGGTTGCGTTCTCCCAGCCTTTTGTTTACGACTCGGATGTCCGCCCTCCTGAGGCAGAGCCGCTGATGCTGGAGTCTCGGTCCGTGACTGTGCGCCCCGGCATGTATACTCGAGTGGCTTTTGAGCAAGTATACCCGTCACCACCGGCCGTGTTTGTATTGGGCGATGACAACAATCCGGAACCCTCGTCGGTTCGGATCCGACAGATTACCGAAGAGGGCTTTGATATTGCATCGGTTGAGCCTCCGAGCCGTTATGGGGATCTGGCGAATCAGAGCACCACGGTCCATTATCTTGCTGTTACCTATGGTCAGCACCGATTCCCGGACGGGACTCAGCTTGAGGTAGGCCAACTGCCGCTGCAGGCCTACCAAGGGAGGTCGGTTTCAGGGGCCGGTTGGGCCCGTTTGAACTTCCTGACCACGTTCAGTGCTGCCCCCGCTTTCATTAGCAGCATTCAAAGCATGGAAAATGAAACGGCAGCGCCTGGAGGGCGCTCCACCCCGTGGCTGACAATGGCGCATGATCGACTCGGCGCGTCTGGTACTGATCTTGCTCTCGAACGCGCAGAGACAGCGACGGGGACGGTGATGCGTCCGGAGACCGTGGCATACCTTGCTATTGAGCCGGGCGTGATTGGTACCTTTGTGGACAACGACGGCAAGAGCATTCTTTCCGAAGCTCAGGTCACGCCAGATAATATTTCCGGAACCACCAGTTGTGACAGTGCGGCGTTTCTGCAGTCTTACGCATCGCCGCCTCGGGTTATCGGGTCTCAGTTAACCCGTGATGGCGGTGACGGCGGCTGGCTGCGTCGGTGCTCGGTTTCGTCTACTGATGTGCAACTGAAAATAGAAGAAGATTGGTCTAACGACCGAGACCTCAGTCACACTACCGAGCGAGCCGGTTTTCTCGCATTTTCCGAGGACTTCGTGGTCGATTTCTCTCTCCGGGCAATATACGGCCTTGAGGGGCCCCGATGGCTCGGAGATCCGGGTGAAGTTGTTGAGCTCCGGGGCAGGGGGCTGGATGGTCAAGCCGTAAACGGAGCCCGGCCAGAACCGGCGAGAGTGTGTTTTGGCGCCACATTCGCTGGAGGCTCCTACATCGATATTCCAAATGACCCGGACCTGTCTGTTGCCGATGAACTCACCGTCATGGCCTGGATCAATGTCGCCAGCCTGCCAGGCGCTGGTGGCCTGAAAACCATTGTGTCCAAGGATGAGAATTATGAATACCACGTGGACAGCAACGGAGAGTTATACTGGTGGTGGACAACGGAGACGGGTATTGCGAGGTCCTTTACGTCCGGATACCAGCTACCGCTCAACACCTGGGTGCACACCGCGATCACATATTCCCGGCGTGATGGCGTCCAGCGGATCGTTATTGACGGTGTTGAGCGTGCGCGTCAGACATATTCCGGTGAGTCGCTTCAGATCAACACGGATCCTTTCCAGATAGGCGCCGACCAGGGTTTTTCAGGCCGGGAGTTCGAGGGCCAGATCGATGAGGTGCGGTTGTATGGCCGCGCCCTGTCCGATGCGGCCATTCTGCGTGAAGCCCACCGAACCCGTCCGTGCGCACAGGTACTGGATCACTTCCGGGTTGTCGTGCCTGCGACCGCAAGTGTGTGCGCGCCCGTGGATGTCCGGATTCAGGCAGAGGACGCCGGAGATAATGTGCTATCGGGTTATCAGAGCACTATCCGTCTGACTACCAGTGCAGGTCACGGCAACTGGCAAACGGTTTCCGCCGCCGGACCGCTGACGCCTGCCCCCGATACGGATGATGACGGCCAGGTTATCTATCAATTTGATGCGGCAGATAATGGCGCCATTACATTAGGCCTGGCCAACAGTCGCGCAGACCGCCTGACCATCCGTGCAGAGGACACAGCGGGGGGGCAATTCGGGATCTCGGATGTAATTGAGTTCCGGGAAAATGCCTTGGTGATTTCCCTTGCTGACAGTCTTGGGGATGATGTCATTGCCGGCCGGCCACATGATTTGCAGGCGGAAGTATTGCGACGCGATCCCAGCAGTGGAGAATGTGGCCGAGTTGAAGCCTATGATGGGCCGATTGATCTTCGGGCCTGGCTCACGCGGCAGGCGGATGACCCTGGCGGAGCATCCCCCGAGCTAAGTGCGGGGGCTGGCAGCATTTCGTTGCCCTCGTCAAGGCCAGGCTCGACCAATCTGACAATCGAATTTGCCCAGGGACTTGCCGGGCTTCGGTTAGACCCAGCGGATGTTGGGCATTATGCGCTTGAACTGGCAGACAGCGAGTCGGGCCTGATACTGGATGAAAGCGGCGCACCGCTTGCGGTCGCCGGTACCAGTACGGCACTTACAGTGAGGCCATTTGCACTGGAGGTAACGGTGCCCGGCAATCCTGCGGCCAATACCCCGAGCGGTTCCGCGTTTCAGGCCGCAGGGCGACCATTTGACGTGCAGGTGCGGACGGTTCAGTACGACAGTGCCGACGACGCCGATGCTGACGGTCAGCCCGATGGCCACGGTGACAACCTGGCAACCAACAATGCCAGTCTCAGCAACAACGCCACGGTCACCAGTTTTGACGCGCCTATAGCGCTGGCTGGTTATCTGGTAGCAGGTCCTGCGGGAGCGGATGATCCTGGTCTGGCAGGTCTGAGCGGAATAAGTGGCTTCACGGCAGGTTCAGTAACGGGCTCTGCCCGTTACAACGAGGTAGGTGCCATTGAGGTGACGGCCGGTTTCAACGGGGCTTATTTAGGGCGTTCAATTATGCTGACCGGAGACTCGGGCCCTGTTGGCCGCTTTCATCCCGAGCGGTTTTCGCTGGAAAGCCAGATGGACGGAGTGCTTGAAGCTCGCTGTAACGGTTTCAACTACACCGGTCAGAGCTTCAGCTATAGTATTTCGCCCGAGTTCACGCTCGCAGCCAGAGCCTACGGTGACAGCGGTGCCGGGCCGATTACCCGTAATTACCGCGAAGGCTGGCAGAAACTGGTGGTAACGGATTTCAGTCGCAATGACCCTGTCTCGGACGTGAATGAGGTGGGTACAGAAGGCGCTCTATTGAACGTATCAACCGCGGCTGATACGGCTCGTCTGACCCCGAATGGGGATGGCACCCTGATTTACCAGCCGGGTTTGGATAGCTTTATCTACACCCGCGAGGGTAACGCCAGGGTCGCGCCTTTTGATTCAGAGCTTCAGATAGTGTTGACGAACATAGCGGACAGTGATGGGGCCGCTATGCCAACCTCGGAATTGCCGGTGCTTGAGTCCTCGGGTGTATCGATTCGGTATGGTCGATTGGTTCTGGAGAATGCCTACGGGCCGGAAATCCTCGATTTGAGCGTGCCGTTTGAGGCACAGATCTGGAATGGCTCCCGTTTCCAACGGCATACGGATGAGAGTTGCTGGACCTATAACACGGCCGATGTGCAGGTAACGGGTACGCCACCAAATACGGCTGTTGACGCCAACACTGGGACCTTAGATAGTGGTTTGCCGGCCACAGGAGCGCCTTTGGTCCTGTCCGCGCCTGGAGAGGGCAATACGGGCAGTGTCCTGGTTGAATATCCTGTGCCTCTGTACTGGCAGGACGATTTTGGCGGGAATGGTGTTGCTGATAATCCGCGAGCAACAGCCACCTTCGGCGTCTACCGGGGCCACGACCGTATCATCTATTGGCGGGAAGTCCGCTGAATTAAAGCGTAAAAATGGGGTCAGATGAAGTTTTCATCTGACCCCAAACATCAACGAACCCGGCGGCTCGCCAATCGTCAATCGTCCTCCTGTTCCGGGTGATCCATCCCCAGTTCGTTGATCTTCCGGGTCAGTGTATTCCGGCCCCAGCCCAACAGGATAGAGGCATCGCGCCTTCGCCCACCGGTGTGCTTCAGCGCGGTTTCGATCATGATTTTCTCGAACTCAGGAACGGCGGTATCGAGAATGCCTTTCTTACCCCGCTTGAGCTCCTGTTCAGCCCAGTTTTTCAGGCCTTCCTGCCAGGTGGTTCCGGTGGCGGGTGCCTCTGCCTGGTGCAACAGTTCCGAGGGCAGGTCATCAACGTGGATTTCCCGGCCGCTGGCCATGACCGTCAGCCACCGGCAGGTGTTCTCCAGTTGGCGGACGTTGCCGGGCCAGGGCAGGGTGGTCAGGTACTCTTCCGCTTCGGGGCGCAGGATTTTTGGCTCCACGGTCAGCTCTTTGGCGGCCCTTTTAAGGAAGTGTTGCATCAGCCGGGGTATGTCTTCCCGCCGTTCCGCAAGTTTTGGCAAATGCACGCGGATAACGTTGAGACGGTGGAAAAGGTCTTCCCGGAAGCGGCCGGCCTGGACCAGTTTTTCCAGGTCCTGGTGTGTGGCGGCGATGATCCGGACATCCACTTTGATCGGGGTGGTGCCGCCAACCCGATAGAACTCACCATCGGCCAGTACCCGCAGCAGGCGGGTCTGGGTGTCGGCGGGCATGTCCCCGATTTCATCCAGGAACAGGGTGCCGCCATCGGCCTGCTCAAAGCGGCCCTGGCGGGTACCGCCGGCGCCGGTAAAAGCACCTTTCTCGTGGCCAAACAGTTCGGATTCAATCAGGTCTTTCGGGATGGCGGCCATGTTCAGGGCAATGAACGGGTGTTTGGCCCGGGGGCTGTGGTTGTGCAGCGCCTGGGCCACCAGCTCCTTGCCGGTGCCGCTTTCGCCATTGATCAGTACGGTGATGTTGGAGTGGGACAGCCGGCCAATGGCCCGGAAAACTTCCTGCATCGCCGGCGCTTCACCGATGATTTCGGCGGCGCGCTGGGCGCTTTCCGCCGACGGTTCGGCGCTGGCACGTTTTTCGTGGCTGTGGGCTACTGCGCGTTTAGCCAGTGCCACGGCATCGTCCACATCGAACGGCTTGGGAAGATATTCAAAGGCCCCGGTCTGGTAACTGGTAACGGCACTCTCCAGATCCGAATGGGCGGTCATGATGATGACGGGTATGTCCGGGTGCACCTCCACGATCTGGGACAGCAGGGTGATGCCGTCAACGCCGGGCATCCGGATATCGCTTATGATGGCATCCGGTTGCTCGTGTTCCAGGCGCATCATGATGCTTTCTCCGCTGTCAAAAACGCGGGGCTGCATACCGGCCTGGTTAAGGGCGCGCTCCAGCACCCAGCGAATACTGCGGTCGTCGTCGATGATCCAGACGTTTGCCGGTTGGCTCATGGGGTGTCCTCCAGGGGCAGGAAGATGGTGAAGTCGGTTCGTCCTGGTTCGCTCTCGCATTCGACCAGTCCGTGGTGTTGCCCGATGATGCTCTGGGTAATGGAAAGGCCCAGGCCCGTGCCGCTGGCACGACCACTGATCATCGGATAGAAAATGTTCTGCAGCAGTTCCGGCGGAATGCCCGGGCCGTTATCTATAACGTTTATCCGGCACACCAGGCGATGGCGTCGATGACCAATCGTAAACTGCCGCAAAGTGCGGGTCCGGAAGGCAATGGTTGGCGGCTCTTCGCGGCTGTGCCCGCCCTGGTTCTCAAAAGCGGCTTCCATGGCATTGCGGGCGATGTTCAGAAAGGCCTGAATCAGTTGCTCCTTGTCGCCCCGGAACTCGGGAATGCTGGGGTCATAGTCGCGGCTGAAACGAAGACGGCCCTTGCTTTCGGCTTCCAGCAGGGTGCCGACCCGTTCCAGGATTTCATGGATGTTGGTTGGAGCCAGCTTGAGCGCCTTGTTCGGGCCGAGCATCCGGTCAACAAGGCCTCTGAGGCGATCCGCCTCGTCAATGATGACGCGAGTGTATTCCCGCTGATCCGCGCTGCCCAGTTCCCGGTCCAGAAGCTGGGCAGCGCCACGGATTCCCCCAAGCGGGTTCTTGATCTCGTGGGCCATACCGCGGACCAGAATGCGGGTGGTTTCCTGCTGGGAGATAATGTCCTCTTCGCGGCTGATCCTCAATAGCCGGTCCCTTGGCTGGATTTCGATCAGTAATTCCGTCGGATCCAGGCTGATTGGGGTAACCGAGTAATCCACGGTAAGGCGTAAGCCGCTGGTTAACAGGAACTCGGCCTCGCGGCGGGTGTAGGACTGACCGTTGTCCGCGGCGGCAAACAGCGTTTTCAGGGCATCTTCGGAATCGACCAGGATATCGCCGAAAGGCTGGCCGTGGCTGCGGGTCATGCTGGTTTCGAACAGGCTCTCGGCGGCCGGGTTGAGATACCGTATATTCAGGTTGTCTTCCAACACAAGGACGGCCGTGGTGAGGCTGTCGAGAATGCTTTTGTATCCGATTTCGTGGGCCGAAGGCAGTGCCATGCGCAATTTCCGTTGGTTCGACATAGTTGGACCTCCGGAGTTTTGCAAAAAGCGAACCACCTTGGGCCAGGTTCACAAATGAGTGGGCAAAGTACGGGCATAGGGCCATTATCGGCCCTGAAATGTGCCGTAAGCTGGTGCAAACGGGGACAAGCCCTTGGCCAGCGCAAAAAAGTCGCCCTGTTGCTGGTCAGGGTACGGCTTGCTTCTGGTGCGTAAGCACCATCATGGTGCGTTCGGTTTCAGTTTAGTATAGAGGGGCGGTGAACAGTAAAGGTAATGGATGGGCCGGTTTTTATCTGTACCCCTTTGCCATCCACAATGTATACGCGGGCTTCGTGGGTCCCACGATAAACGTTATTGACAGAAATGGTGCCGGAGGCGCTTTGACCAACCGGCTGGCCATCAAGAGTTAGCTCATACTTGTGACCGGGCTGCAGGCCAGGGGTGCTGCGAACCTGGAACTGGATATCACCGCTACCACTGTAGAAGGCCTGGTTGTTCTCGGGGTAGACAAATGAGACGCTCTTGTAGGTGGCACCCTCTGTCTCAACATTTTCGCGAAGTTTTTCGGTTTTCTGCACCGCCTCGGGCTTTGGCAGGGTGATCGTGGTAACCGGTTTGAGCTCTATGGCTTCAGCACCTTCACTCGGCTCATCGGAGAAGGTAACGTTGCCGTAGGCATCGACGTTGCGGTAGACCTCGGCGGAGACCTGGGCCGCCAGAACAAACAGTAGGCCGGCAACCAATCCAGACGTCGGATTCATAAGCTCACCTGTCATAGGGTTTACATGATTATCGGTGGCGCCCGGGGGCATTTCAACGCCTGTGGGGCGGGATGTTGGTTACATATCGTTAAGGGCTGCAGGCAATGTGCTTTTGCGCACAAAAAAAGCCCCGCACGGGCCAAGCCGTTCACCTAAAGTGGATCTTGTTTGACTAGAGTGAGGACTTAAGAAGGTCGTTGGCTTTTCCATCGACCTTGTTTGCATTTGTTTTTGAGACCGATTGCTACTCTTGCGTTTTTGAGCGTACACTAAGTGTGTACGCAAAATCGTGAGGTATGAAGAATGCAGACAATTAATGTACGTGAAACACGAGAAAAGCTCGCCAATTTACTGGACGCGGTGGCGTCTGGAGAAGAAATCGTCATCCTGCGCCATGGCAAGCCTGCTGCTCGACTTACCTCCGTCTCGCCGGAATCAGTAGCATTTCCTGATCGATCTGAACTCAGGGCATCCTTGCCTCCGGCGAATGAGAGTGCTGCCCAATCAATCCGCGCCCTGCGTGACGACGAGCGATACTAATGTTTTATTTTGATACTAGTGCAATCCTCCCTTATTACCGTCATGAGGAGGCTAGTGACCGTGTAGCGGCATTGCTTAAAGAGCAAACCAGGCCGGTACTAATTAGTCATCTTACCGAGGTAGAGGTCATGAGCGCTCTTGCACGATGGGTGCGCATGGGGGAACTGACAGAACCAGAAGCGAATCGTATCGAGAGCGCTTTTCACGAAGATGTCAGTCATGGTCGCTTTTCTCTTTGCCTAGTCGAGTCCGGTTTTTACCAGCGAGCCGCCCATTGGATTGGTGCCCGTAAGACCAGCTTGAGAACCTTGGATGCACTCCACCTGGCGTGTGCTGAGCATCATGGCGCTCATCTAATCACTGAAGACAATGCGCTCATCGACTCAGCGCTTTTCTTTGGCATAAAGGCAAGCAAAGCAAACCTGACGCCTTGATCTTGTAGCGTCAGAATCAATCCCCGCCATTGATCTCTTTGTACAATGGAGATCCAGCAATCACGCCGCCGCAAACCTCGCAACAACCTCGTCCGGTTCTATCCTGGCAGCCGCTTACAACAACCAATGTGTCCAGTTTTTGGACGGCCAAATACGCTCCGGAGAAAGCTCAAAATTGATCCCAGCATCTCTCCTGGCAAAATTTCTTTCTCATAAAAAAGGCACCATACTGTCTGGATGCCCAGTAGTATAGCGCCTTTTTATGCCGGGCCAAGCCGCTCAGATCCACTTTAAGTGAACGGCTTGCGCACGGGCGGGGCTTTGCTGCTGCTCCTCTCGGGAGAGGGGAATTAGCAGGAGTAGTACAGCTCGAACTCAACCGGATGAGTGGTCATGTTCAGTTTCTCAACTTCACCGCGCTTCAGGTCCACGTAGCCCGCGATCATGTCCTCAGTGAATACGCCGCCACGGGTCAGGAAGTCATGGTCCGCCTCCAGGCAGTCCAGGGCTTCGGACAGGGTTTCAGCAACCTTCGGAATGCTCAGGGCCTCTTCCTTTGGCAGGTCGTACAAATCCTTGTCCATGGCATCGCCTGGGTGGATCTTGTTCTGGATGCCGTCCAGGCCAGCCATCATCAGGGCAGCGAAAGCCAGGTACGGGTTGGCAGCCGGGTCCGGGAAGCGAACTTCAATACGACGCGCTTTCGGGCTGTTCACGTAAGGGATTCGGATGGAGGCCGAACGGTTGCGGGCAGAGTAGGCCAGCATGACCGGTGCTTCGTAGCCCGGAACCAGGCGCTTATAGCTGTTGGTTGCAGGGTTGGTGAAGGCATTGATGGCCTTGGCGTGCTTGATAACACCGCCAACGTAGTACAGGGCTGCTTCACTCAGGCCGGCATAGCTGTCGCCTGCGAACAGGTTCTTGCCGTCTTTACTCAGTGACATGTGCACGTGCATGCCGGAACCGTTATCACCAACGACCGGCTTGGGCATGAAGGTGGCCGTTTTGCCGTAAGCGTGTGCCACGTTGTGTACGCAGTACTTGAGGATTTGAACTTCGTCAGCCTTGCGGGTCAGGGTGTTGGCGCCAACGCCGATTTCACACTGGCCAGCGGTGCCCACTTCGTGGTGGTGAACTTCAATGTCCAGGCCCATGGATTCCATGGCCGCACACATGGCGCCACGCAGGTCGTGCAGGCTGTCAACCGGCGGAACCGGGAAGTAACCGCCTTTGACGCCCGGGCGGTGGCCGATGTTGTTGCGGTCAAAATCTTCGCCGGATACCCAGGCCGCTTCTTCGGAGTGGATGTGGTACGACGAGCCCTGCATGTCGACGTTCCACTTGACGGAATCAAAGACAAAGAACTCCGGCTCCGGGCCGAACAGGGCGCCATCGGCGATGCCGGTGGACTTGAGGTATTCCTCGGCGCGACGGGCAACAGAACGCGGATCGCGCTCATAACCCTGCATGGTAGACGGTTCTACGATGTTGCAGGTGATGTTAACGGTGGTTTCTTCAGTGAACGGATCGAGTACGGAGGTCTCGTCGTCCGGCATCAGGATCATGTCGGATTCGTTGATGCCTTTCCAGCCGGCAATGGAGGAGCCGTCAAACATTTTGCCGTCTGCGAAAAAATCTTCATCCACTTCGGTGGCGGGCAGCGTTACATGCTGCTCTTTACCGCGGCTGTCGGTGAAGCGCAGGTCAACCCATTTGACTTCGTGTTCTTTGATCAAATCAACTGTCTTGGACATTATGCATGCTCCGTAAGTTATACCGCACAGGCGGCTGTATTCATGTTCATGGTGCCGGATCGCTCAGAGTGCTGAGTTCCGATCTGTTTCTCAGGTTTGCGCAGCTTAGCAAATGCCAGTGCGTCTTACCTGCAAATTTCGGCTGCTTTCGATAAAGCAAGGTGCTTGCCAATTTTCAGGGCATGCTCCAGAACGGCGCAACCGCCAGGGTTTGGGGCATGTCCTGCGCAAATTGGCCGGCCTTCATATTGAATATTTGCACCAATATGGTGCATATATTCGTTGCGCGCTCAGAATGGGTGCGCCGCTTGAGTAAGAACGGGCAAAAAGACGGGTAACAAGAATAGGCGTTTTTCTTCATATTAACGACACAGACTTTTCGCTATACTGCGCGCCGCTTCATTTTTACCCTACCATTTCCAGATCCCGGATCGGAAATCACCATGCAGGGTGCCGGGCAGCCAGCTCCGGTGAATGAGTTCATTTTACGGATTTGAGACGGCATGTGCTGGGGTTGCCCCTGCGAACCACCTTCTCAGGTCATTGAGTGCATGCCGCAGGATTATTTTTGTGATTGAAAAACTTCGTAATATCGCCATCATCGCCCATGTTGACCATGGTAAAACCACGCTTGTGGACAAGCTGTTGCGCCAGTCCGGCACGCTGGACCGAAAGGAACTCGAGAACGAGCGGGTCATGGATTCCAATGACCAGGAAAAGGAACGGGGTATTACCATCCTGGCCAAGAACACCGCCCTGAAGTGGAATGGCTACGACATCAACATCGTGGACACCCCGGGTCACGCTGACTTCGGTGGCGAAGTTGAGCGTGTGATGAGCATGGTTGATTGTGTGTTGCTGGTGGTTGATTCCATTGACGGCCCGATGCCGCAAACACGGTTTGTGACCCAGAAGGCGTTCGCCGCCGGCTTGCGCCCGATCGTGGTGGTCAACAAGATTGACCGTCCCGGTGCGCGGCCCGACTGGGTTGTAGACCAGGTGTTTGATCTGTTCGACAACCTGGGTGCGACCGACGAGCAACTGGACTTCCCCATTGTTTACGCCAGCGCGCTGAACGGCATTGCCGGTCTGGATCATGAAAACCTCGATGACAACATGGACGCTGTGTTCCAGGCGATTGTTGATCATGTGCCGGCGCCGAACGTTGATCCTGACGGACCGTTCCAGATGCAGATCTCCCAGTTGGATTACAACAGCTTCCTGGGCGTGATCGGTATTGGTCGCATCGCACGCGGCAAGATCAAAACCAATTCGCCGGTGACGGCGATTGGTGCCAGCGGCAAGAAGCGCAATGGTCGCATACTCAAGATCATGGGGCACTCAGGCCTGCAGCGCGTTGAAGTGGATGAGGCGCAGGCTGGCGATATCGTCTGCGTGAGCGGTATGGATGAGCTGTTTATCTCCGATACCCTGTGTGACCAGGCCAACGTTGAGGCCTTGCCGGCGCTGACGGTGGATGAGCCGACCGTTTCGATGACCTTCCAGGTAAACGATTCGCCCTTCGCCGGCAGGGAAGGTAAGTATGTCACCAGCCGGAACATCAAGGAGCGTCTGGAGAAGGAGCTGCTGCACAACGTGGCGCTGCGCGTTGAAGAAGGCGAATCGGCGGACAAGTTCAAGGTGTCCGGCCGGGGTGAGCTGCACCTGTCAGTGCTGATCGAGAACATGCGCCGTGAGAACTTCGAGCTGGCGGTCGGTCGGCCTGAAGTTGTTATTCGGGAAGCGGATGGCGTGAAGCAGGAACCCTATGAAAATGTCATCGTCGACATCGAGGAGCAGCATCAGGGTCCGATCATGGAGCAGATGGGGCTGCGCAAAGGTGACCTGACCAACATGGTGCCGGATGGCAAGGGGCGGATGCGCCTCGAGTATACCATTCCGGCACGGGGCCTGATCGGTTTCCGCAATACCTTCCTGACCATGACCTCGGGCACTGGTATCCTGACGTCCACCTTCAGTCATTACGGCCCCATCAAGGTTGGCGATGTCACCAGTCGTCAGAACGGAGTTCTGGTATCCATGGCAACCGGTACGGCGCTGACCTACTCCCTTGAAACCCTGCAGAGCCGTGGCAAGCTGTTCCTGGACCCGGGCCAGGAAATCTACGAAGGCCAGCTTTGCGGTATCCACAGCCGTGATAACGATCTGGTGGTGAACCCCACCAAGGGCAAGAAGCTCGACAACATGCGAGCATCCGGCAAGGATGAAGTCATCGGGCTGGTGCCGCCCATCAAGTTCACGCTTGAGCAGGCGCTGGAGTTCATCGATGACGACGAGCTGGTTGAAGTGACACCGAAATCGATTCGGCTCCGCAAGAAATTCCTGACCGAAAATGATCGCAAGCGTGCCAATAAGAAGTAAGCCGGCGCTTGAGTGAAAAAGGGGTCAGATGAACTTTTCATCTGACCCCTTTTTCATTGGCTTAAGCTAAACTCCGGGTAAATCCTTTTTACGGAGCGCTTCATGCTCACCCTGTACCCTGAAATCAAACCCAACGCCCGGCATCGTATTGCGGTTGATGCGTTGCACGAACTCTATGTTGAAGAAAGCGGTAACCCGGATGGCATCCCGGTTCTTGTGGTCCACGGCGGCCCTGGCGGAGGCTGTGAGGAATACCACCGGCGCTTTTTCGATGCCGAACGTTTCAGGATCATTCTGATGGACCAGCGTGGTGCAGGAAGGTCAACGCCTCTGGCGGAACTTGAAGGCAACAGCACCGACAGGCTGGTTGAAGATATGGAGGCTGTGCGCGCCTTTCTCGGTGTCGACAGATGGCTTCTGTTCGGTGGCAGTTGGGGCTCGACCCTGAGCCTGGTCTATGCCCAGGCTCATTCCGGACGAGTGTTGGGGCTGGTTTTGCGAGGCATCTTTCTCTGCCGTCCCCGCGATATTCACTGGTTTTACCAGGACGGCGCAAGCCGGGTGTTCCCGGATTACTGGGCAGATTTTGAGGCACAGATTCCCGGGGCTGAGCGTGGCGACATGGTCGCCGCTTATTATCGGCGGCTCACCAGTACCAACGAACTGGAGCAGATTCAGGCCGCCAAGGCCTGGTCTGTGTGGGAGGGCCGGTGCGCCACTTTGCATCCGAATCCCAGGGTGGTCGAGCATTTTGGTCACCCCCATGTCGCCATCGCCCTGGCCCGTATCGAATGCCACTATTTCATGAATTCCTCGTTCCTGGAGCCTGATCAGATCCTGCGGGATGCGGGTAGACTGTCAGACATTCCGGGCATTATCGTCCATGGCCGCTACGATATGGTCTGTCCTCTCGAGAACGCCCTGGCGCTGAGCCTGGCCTGGCCGGAGGCGGAGCTGCAGATCATTCGGGATGCTGGTCATTCCGCCTCTGAACCCGCGATTGTCGATGCCCTGATTCGTGGTGTTGAGTCAGTTGTTGCCAAAACCGGAAAAAGTGCCGGTTGAATTCCATTCTCAGGGTTGCGGCCTGTGAGCGCCGTGGATAAACTCTGCGCCGATTTTCTTTCTTTCTGTTCATTCGTCCTCTGGGAATTTGATGAAAGGACTTATCCAGCGAGTATCGCAAGCCAGTGTTAGGGTGGAGGGTAAGCCGTTAGCCTCAATAGGAACAGGGCTGCTTTTGTTGCTGGGTGTCGAAAAGGGTGATGGCGAAAGAGAGGCAAGGAAGCTATGCCGGAAAATTATCACCTACCGTGTATTCCCCGATGACGCAGGCCGGATGAACCGAAGCCTTGCCGATATTGATGGTTCCCTTCTTGTTATTCCACAGTTTACGCTGGCTGCCGACACGTCATCAGGTACGCGGGCCGGTTTCTCTTCCGCTGCCGGGCCCGTTGAGGCGGACCGGCTCTACCGGCTGTTCGTTCTGGAAGCTCGCTCCGCACTGGGTGCCGAAAGAGTGGGTGAGGGGCAGTTCGGTGCCGACATGAAAGTCGGTTTGGTGAATGACGGGCCGGTAACCTTCCTGCTTGAGGTTGGGAAAAGGGCGAATGCCTCTTCTGATTTTTTTGCACCGTTCTTTCCGTGCCCCGGGAGCGAGTAACCTGCATACTGGAGTCTGACGGGTTATCCTGGGTGCCTATAAAGTAACTGCCGCGGCTTAAGTGCAGGTTTTGAGAGATCGAGATGAAAATTCTGATTGTTGAGGACAATGCCTTTTTGGCAGAAAGAATCTCAAAATGGCTTGAACGGGCTGATTATGCTGTTGATATTGCAAAGAACGCAGAAGAAGCAGACTTTTTTGTCGGTACAAGCCTGTATGAAGGGATAGTCCTCGACATCGGATTGCCCGATAAAAATGGACTGTCGCTGCTGAGGGAGTGGCGCAAGTCTGGACGGGATGACGCGATACTTATCCTGACCGCCAGGTCAAACTGGTCGGAAAGGGTTCAGGGCTTAAACGCCGGTGCTGACGATTATCTACCGAAGCCCTTTGAGTTCGAAGAGTTGCAGGCCAGACTAAACGCCATCATCCGAAGAAAAGAAGGGCGTTCTACAAACGAGATCGGGGTTGGCGGATACCGGTTGAATAACAACTGCAGAACACTGTCGACCCCAACGGGTGAGGACCATCGGTTAACTGCAACTGAGTTCCGGTTGCTTCAGTGTTTTTTACGTTCGCCTGGAAGAGTGTTCTCCCAGGATGATCTTGTGGATCTTTTGTACAATATCGACAGGTCACCCGGGAATAACGTGATTCAGGTTTACATAACACGGCTTAGAAAACTACTTGGTAAGTCAAAGATAAAAACCCTTCGCGGACAGGGTTATTTTTTCGACCCAGATGAACCTTGAATATTTATCCGTGAAGGGGCGTCAATGCCTCATGACAGGATGCGAGAACAAAGGCCGGGGCGCAGGAGTTATTTTTTTGACCCCTCCTATGAGAAAACCGGAGTGAGCTTGCTGGCGGAGAACATTACATCCACTCTGAGTCCTCCCATTTTCGACCTTGAAAAAGCCAATTTTCCGGAGTAATTGTCCACGATTTCATCTACGATCGATAACCCGAGGCCATAGCCCGGTGTTTGTTCATCCAGTCGTCGTTTTCTCATCGTTAACTGGTCCAGGTTATCCTGTTCAACGCCCGGTCCATCGTCTTCTATTGTTATTTTAAATATATGATGGTATTGAGCCAGGGTTATGTCGATCCTGCCATCGCTCCACTTCGCTGCATTATCAAGAATATTACCGACTACCTCATTGAAATCATGCTCATCGATTGCCCAGAAAAAATCATCAGGCAAATCTTTTTTCAATAAGTAGCTTTTTCTCGGATAGATTCTCCGTACAACATCAATGATTGCCTCAACCTTTTCCACAACCTTTATGGGTTTTCCCGAATATTGCCCCGACATCTCGGCCCTTCTCATCTGGGTATCGATGATCTTCCGTAACTCGGATAATTTTGCATGAAGAAATTCCCGGTCATCCTGTTCGATGGGGGTGTCCTGGTCGCCTGTGATCGCGATAGCAACGGTTAACGGGGTTTTGATGCTGTGTGATAGATCCGACATTGATCTTCTGGAGCGATTCAAACGCCTGTCCAGAACTTCAAGAAGATGATTGAAATCAACAACCACCTCTCTGAACTCCACAGGGGAGTCCTCCGCCAGGCGTGTGCGGCGACCATTCTTTAATTCAGACAACTGAATACTCAAATCACCGAGTGGTTTCAGGGCGATATTTACGCTCAGATATATAAAAAAAATAATGGAAAAAAATAATACCAGAGCAATGATTCCAATCACCAGGTGTACATTATCAGAAATACCTGTTTTATAACTTCTTGCCTCCAAAACCAGGATATTTATTTTTTCACCGCCCACATCAGTTTCCGATGTAAGTCCCAGCAATACTTGGTTTTTATCGCTGTAGTGTATTATTCCACTCTCGCTGCCTGACATGATTTTTTTAACAATACTTAAATACTTTTTATCTGACGCAACGATGCGTCCCCCAGAGCTTGCTGAAAAAATATAATCTCCCTGATCTCCCGAATTGACGATCTTTTTTAACGTATTGTCAGTCAACTGGCCCGAACCAGCCAGCATCTCTTTGAACTGGGATGCCTGAGCTTCCAGCCTGCTGCGATGCAACTCTTCGTGTAAATAGCCAATGAGAAGCTGATGGGAAAGCCATACCACAATCATAAATGCAAGACCCATTGGGAAAAGGTAGGAAAAAAGCGTCTTTCTGATTGAGCGGCGCCCCCACCAGTTACGAAAAGTACTAATGTTATCTTTCAGGCGCTTATAGGTTTTCGGTGGGTTCATCGGACAACACCGCATGGAGTTTCAGGAGTATTTCAAATGAATACGGAAGGGAGCGGATTAATATCCGGGCTATTTAGAGTGCCGGGACTGAAGATTGTCAGCCTTCAGTCCCGACCTTGCCGCTACACTGATCGGGGCCGGAGTGCTTCCGGCCCCGATACGCCGTCATCGATGCGTATCGCTTTTGCCAGCCTGGAGATCAGGACCTTGCCATCTCCGGGGTGGCCTTCCTGAGTGCGGCCGGCTCGAACAATGGCATCAGCCACCGTATCGGCGGCTGACTCGCTCGCAACATCTACTTCCAGCTTGACCATATCGACTTTCTCCATTGGCCCGCTGTCACCAGCGGTGTGGCCAAACTCATTAAGTGACACGACGGCAATACTTGCCACCCCATCCAGTTTAGCCAGTTCATCGATGACAAATTCGGTCATGGCTTTACGAACATAAGCTTTTATTTCGTACATGTGAATCATCCCCTTGCCGTTAAAGATCGACTTCCTTCCGTTTCATTGCAAACCATTGGTAGATGCTTGGCAACACGACAAGCGTCAGCAATGTCGAGGTAATCAGCCCTCCGACCACGACCGTTGCAAGAGGACGCTGGACATTTGAGCCTATTCCGTCCGCCAGAAGAAGCGGCACCAGGCCGAGAATCGCGACGGAGGCCGTCATCAGGACGGGGCGCAGGCGGCGCTTGGCGCCCAGCTTCACGGCCTCCATGACTTCGTGGCCCTGGTCTCTCAACTGGTTGATGTAACTCACCATGACCACGCCGTTCAGTACGGCGACGCCGAATACGGCGATGAAGCCGACCGCCGCCGGCACCGACAAGTACAGTCCGGTCACAAACAGGGCAACGATTCCGCCAGTGACGGCGAACGGTACATTGAGAAAAATAAGCGTGGCATAGCGCAGGCTGCCGAAGGCCGAGTACAACAGCAGGAATATCAGCGCCAGGGTGATGGGTACAACAACCTGGAGGCGCGCCATCGCCCGCTGCTGGTTTTCGAACTGACCGCCGAACTCCACGAAATAGCCCGGGGGCATTTGTACCTGCTGTTTGATCCGGGCCCGCAATTCTTCAACAACCCCGCCCATATCACGGCCACGCACATTCATCTGAACATAAAGCCGGCGGCTGGCGTTTGATCGCGAGATTTTCTTCGGCCCCGCGTAGGTGGTCACCTCGGCAACACGCTTCAGCGGAATCATTTCTCCGCTGGCTCCGCGCAGAGGAAGCTCGCGAATCTTATCAAGGGAACCCCGGAAGCGTTCCTGAAGGCGGGCATAGATCTCGAACCGGCGAACCCCGTCAAACACCAGCCCGGCGGTTCCGCCCCCGATACCCAGTTCGACGGTTTCCATCACATGATCAATGCTGATGCCGTATTGCGCCAGGGCATTGCGATCCGGGCGGATTACGATCTGCTTTTTTCCCGCCATCTGCTGAGACCGGACATCGGTTGCGCCACGCACGTCCTTGGCCAGGGCCTCGACTTCCTTGCCGATTCGGGTGAGTTCCTTGAGGTCGTCGCCAAAAATACTTGCGACCAATTGCGCCTGAACACCGGACAAAAGCTCGTCTGTCCGGAGCTGAATGGGCTGCGACATGTTATTCGCGAGACCCGGTATTTTCTCATTTAACGCTTCCGCTATTCGGCTTTGTAACTCCTCGTAGCTCAAGCCGTCCGGCCATTGGTCAAGGGGCTTAAGGGTTATGACGGTTGACACAACATTCACCGGCTCCGGGTCGCCACCAACTTCCGCCCGACCCACGCGTGCGTAGCTCTGTGTTACCTCTGGGAAATCCTCGAGCACTTCCTGAATGCGTTTCCCGTAATTGATGGCTGAGTCCAGGCTGGCACCTGGCGTTAGGGTGGAGCGTAACTGAAACGTGCCTTCGCGAAGGGTTGGTACAAACTCGCTACCCAGGAACGGAAAGAGGAGCAGGCTCCCCGCGAAAGCAAGAACGGCAATGCCCATCACCAGCTTGGGGGCCTTTACCACGGTGTTGACCACCGGTTCATAGAGCCGGCCCAGGGCCAGAACCAGACGTGGTTCCTTGTGTACGACACCCATTTTGAACGCAAGTGACGCCAGCGCGGGCACCAGTGTAAGCGCCAGGATCAGGGCGCCGATCAGGGCAAAACTGATTGTATAGGCCATCGGGGAAAACAGCTTCCCTTCCACACCCTGCAGGGTGAACAGGGGCAGGAAGACAATGATGATGATACCAATGGCAAAAACGATAGGCCGCGCGACCTCCCGTGCAGCTTCACCGACAAGGCGTGCGATGCTGATCTGTTCGGTTGATCGCTCCTCAAGGTGCCGGAATATATTCTCGATCATTACCACGGCGCCATCGACCATCATGCCAATGCCGATCGCGAGCCCCCCCAGGCTCATCAGGTTTGCCGACAAGCCGGTAAAACCCATTGCTATAAATGCGATCAGTACCGAGAGCGGAAGCGTCAGTACAACAATCAGCGTGGAGCGGATGTTGCCAAGGAACAGATAGAGAAATGCCAGAACAAAAATCGCCCCTTCAAGCAGTGCCTTTTCGACGGTACCAATCGCTTTTTCGACCAGTGTTGCCTGCGAGTAATAAGGCTTTATGGACAGGCCCTCGGGCAATGACTCGTTCAGTTCGGCGATCTTCGTGTCGACGTCTTCCAGCACCTTGCTCGTGTTGGTGCCAATCAGCTTCATGACATAGCCGCCAACCGACTCCTTGCCGCCGGAAACCTGAGCGCCCCGGCGAATGGCGGGCCCCAGGGCGACTGAGGCAACATCCTTTATATACACGGGCGTGTCATCAGGCCTTGATACGATAATATTCCGGATGTCGTCGAGATTTTCCTTTCCGGGATTGATCCACCCGTAGCCACGAACGATATATTCTTCGCCGCCCCGGGTTATGAATGAGGCGCCGACGTTCCGGTTGTTGCCCGCCAGCGCCCGACGCACATCCGCGACGGTCAGGTTCCGTGCCTGCAGGGCCCTGGCATTGATATTGACCTGATACTGCTTGACGTCGCCGCCAATCGACAGTACGTCAGTGACACCCGGTACCGTCCGTAACTGGGGCTTGATAAGCCAGTCCTGAATCGTGCGCATCTCCTGCAGACTGAAGTTCCCGCCTTCTTCTTCAGCAAGCGAGTACATCAGGATTCGGCCAAGCCCGGTGGTGATAGGCCCCAACTCAGGCTCGCCCATCCCTTCGGGGATCTGTCTTTTTGCTTCCGCCAGGCGTTCCATAATGAGTCGGCGGGCAAAATAGATGTCGGTTCCATCCTTAAAATAGATGGTCACCCGGGACAAGCCGAAAATAGAGGTACTCTGCACCTTTTCCAGTTTGGGAATGCCATACATGCTGATTTCAATCGGATATGAAATCAGTGTTTCGACATCAACCGGAGACAGCCCCGGGCTGGCTGTGAAGACCTGCACCATGGTTGGAGTGGCATCCGGAAACGCATCCACCGGCAGTTTGTGGAATGAAAAATAGCCGGCCACGATAACTGCCAAAGCAGCCACGATTGTCATCAGCCGGTTACTCAGTGCGTAGTTAACAATAGCGTTGATCATAGGTTCTCCGGCTTAGTGGCTTGCGCTGCGACCGCTGGATGTTATCGCGGACATGAGATCGAACGCACCCGAGGATACAATCGTTGTATCCGGTTCAATTCCCGAGCGGATTTCTATCCAGCCATTGGCCTCATCGCCAAGTGTGACCGGCACGGCTTCATACTCTCCCCGCTCTTTTCCCGGCACAAAGACAACGTCCTGCTGGCCAATGGTCTGCACGGCATCCCCGGGAACCAGCGGGACCTTGCTTTCCGGTTGCGTCATGATTTCGGCCGTTGCAAAGCTGTAGGGCCGTAACCTGGAGTCCGGGGCTTCGATTTCGGCGCGGACGGCTATGGTACGAGACTCACGATCCAGAACGCGTGAAATCCATGTCACTTTTCCGGGGTGATAGGATTCCGACTTGCCTCTGGTCGTAACCCGTACTTCGTCTCCAGGGCTCACCTGGCCAATGTCGGTCTCGCTGACTTTGATCATTGCCCAGACAGAGGAGGTATTTACTACCATGAACGGCGTATCGGTTGGTGTCAGTGTCTGGCCGATGCTGACATCCAGCTTTTCAACGACGCCGGATATCGGAGACCTGAGCGCGTAGCCGGCAAGCCCGCCATTGCTCGCGGCACTGTCTCCGAAGATTTTCAGTTTTTCCCGGGTTGCTTCAAGTTCCGCGATGGTCGTCAGGTACGACGCCCTGGCCGAGAGGTAGTCCTCTTCACTGGAGATTCCTTGTTCCTCAAGTTCTTTTTCCCGTTTGAATTCGGCTTCGGCCGTCACTTTCCGGGCTTCCAGTGACTTGAGCCTGGAACGAATATCTGCGAGCCCGACACTTGATAGGATTGCCAGCACATCCCCGCTGCGGACCTTATCGCCGAGATCGACTTTGATTTCGGCCACTTTGGACTCCAGTAACGGGCCAACGGTTGCGACCTGGCTGGGAACAAACTGAATTTCAACCGGAGCGGAAACCAAAGACTCCGCGCGGCCGGAGGGCGCCGGCATGGTTTCAATATCAAGCAGTGCGGCCTGTTCAGAGGTCAGGTGGATGCGCCTTTTGTTCTGGGCTTCCTCACCCGCATGTTCGTCTCCGCCCGCGGGTTGGTGTTGCTCACTCTTTTCATTTTGATGATTACTTTCTTGTGCATATCCTGTTGTCGGCAAACCCAGGGCCACCAGGACGGCCGTCAGACAGGTAAGGATTTTTTTCTGCAGCATAAGATTATCCCTTGGGAAAAGTTGGAACTTGAGATGGGTAAACGACAATGGCCCGCTAAGGTGATACGCCCATGGAAACAGCCCCGCCGGTGCCGATCTCCAGAGCTTGCGTTGCCCGGATGTAATCTTTCTGAACCTGGATGTATTCGTTGCGAACCGCGAGGAGGTTATCCTGCGCGGACAACAGGCTTGCTGCGCCAACCTTGCCGGCGGCAAGCGCTTGCTGCATCAGTTGCAAGGTCTCTTCGGAGCGCCTCAGGATCGATTTGCTCATCTGCCTAAGCTGGGTTCTCGCCGCCTTGTACTGAGCGATTGCCGACAATACGCTGCGCTTTATCGACAGCCTCAGGCTTTCCGCTTCAATCTCCGCGGCTTGCAATCCGGCGGCGGCGTCCATGCGCTCCCCGCTGTAGCGGTGCGTGATAGCCAGCGGAATCGATACTCCGCCACCCACCACGTTGTCTCCCAGATCGCGCTGATAAAAACCAAAAACCTCCAGGTTGGGGGTTGTCAGGCTTTCGGCGATGTCCAGTGCTGACTCGTTGGCGGCAATTCGCTTCGCAGCGGCCTGAAGGTCTGCTCGCTGCTGCAGAGCCACCTCAATCAACCGGTCGTCTTCCGGGAGATCGGTCAGTGTCGGGCTGAAGTCACCCCTGACATCGAGCGGGAGGCCGGGATCCACCCCAAGCACTTTCGCCAGCTCCAGCCGTCGGTCCTCAAGCCTCCGGCCGGCAGCCGCTTGCTGGCTTTTTGCCCTTGCCAGCCCGATCACAGCGGTATTGACATCCATTTTTGTCATTTTGCCCCGGCGATACGAGGTCTCAATCACTTCACTGGTCTGCTCCATGAGGTCGACCGCCCGTTTTGCGGTTGCCAGCTCTTCCTTGGCCAAAACCACGTTGAAAAACGCGGAACGCACGCGGGCCGCCGTCGCGATTCGTAAAAACTCAAGATCCTGCTCTGTGGCAGTCAGCTCGTTTGTTGCCCGGTCCCTTCCCAGGTCCCTCCTGTTGCCCATCCAGATTTCCTGGCTAAGCCGGACTTGGTAGTTGATATTATCCGGAATTCGCGAGGGGTACTTTTCTCCCTGAACCGAAATCACCGGATTGCTCGGCGTCAGTCGCCCGGAGTGCACAACCTGCCCACGCTGCCCGGCAACCCGCGATTTTTGCAAGGCCAGAACGGGGTTGTTTTCAAAGGCCGTGGCAAGTGCCTCGCCCAGCGAAAGGGCTTGCTCCTCCTTCACCTTCTGGTAGTCACTCAGAGACACACTGTTGCCCGCGAAAGTCCAGACAGGAAAGGTGCTCACGACAAATACTGTCATCAATCGACCAAACCGTCTCGGCATGTTTCCCATATCTGCTATCCCATTGGTGGATGATGGTGGATAATTTCCATTAACGGTGAAACAGGATAGTTCACCCTCCTTAAACGAGCTTGAACGCGAAGCCACATTCAAGGCGCCTTATGAGTTACTCGTGTCCAAAGGTCCGGGCATTCCTGTGAAGGTAGTCGGGGTGTTCGAACTCCAGCGTCGAATGCTGTATGTTGAAATTCTGCTCAAGAGCCTGTTTTATCCTGTACTTGGTGTTCTCAAGCTGACCCCACGCGTTTTCCTCAATGACCACATGGGCCTCCAGCGACGCCTCGTGCTCGCCCATCTGCCAGAAATGCACATGATGAAGGCCGATAACGCCGTCAATATCCGACAGGGCCTGGATGACGGCTTCGGTGTCGATATCCTCCGGGCTGGCCAGCATGAGTGTTCTGATGGTCCCGCCGATTTCCGTCAGGCCAAGGTAGAGAATGTATCCGGCAATGCCAATGGTGATGGCCGGATCCACCCACCGCATGTCGTAAAGCAGAATGAGAGTCCCGCCAATGACTACGGCGACCGACGCAAGTGCATCGGAAAGGTTGTGAAGAAAGAGGGCGCGGATGTTGACGCTGCCTTTCTGCATTGAGTAGGTCAGCAATGCCGTCAAGGTGTCCACCACCAGGGCGATACCGCCAAGCCAGACGACCCACCACCCCTTGATTTCCGGAGGATCGATGATCCGCATGCCGCCCTCATAGACCAGGTAGAGCCCGATAATAATCAGTGAGGTGTAGTTGATGAGGGCTGCGACAATCTCAACCCGCCCGTAGCCAAAGGTCATTTGTGAATCCGCTGGACGGCGGGCAATTTTCCGGGCGGCAAAGGCAATGACGAGCGATACCATATCCGAAAAGTTATGCAAGGCGTCGGCGATCAGCGCCAGGCTGCCGGCAAAGATGCCTCCCCCGATCTGTGCCAGAGTCAGGATGCCGTTTGCCCAGATTGCGATAGCAACTCGCTTGTCCTTGGATTCGGGATCCAAATGAACATGTTCGTGACTCATGTGATCAGAACCTCTCTGGTAATGGGTCTTGTTGCTGGTGAGGGTGGGTCGGGGCGTGTGCCACGCCTCCTTAATTTCATCAGCGGATTAGTTTTGTCTGCAATGCGCTATATCGTTATATATTGTAGGCTCGCTTCTTTAATCGAGCTTGAACAGGAAGTCACTTTTAGGGGGCAGGTAAGGCTCGGACAATTTATTTCTCTCAATACCGGTGGAAAGTGCATGGCGGAAGAACTGGAAATCAAGTTAACCCTCGCCCCGGACGCGCTGAATCAGGCCGGGGCGTGGCTCTCGGCCCAGAAAGGTGTCAGGGCGGGCGCCGTGAAGACGCTGGTTAACCGTTACTTCGACACGCCTGCCGGAGACCTCAATCGCCGGAAGGTGGCCCTGCGGATTCGTCAGGCCGGTGACCAGTTCATCCAGACTCTCAAAGCCCGGGGCGAGTTCGTAGATGGTGCCCACCGGCGCCAGGAATGGGAGTGGCCGCTCGTTGGCCCAAAACTCAAACCGGGCCTGATTGCGGATACGCCGGTGGGGCAGAGCGTGAACCTTGCCGGGCTGCAGCCGGTGTTCGAGACCAACTTTGAGCGCCGCGTGCTTATGGTTGACCAGGAGGACAGCGTGATCGAGGTGGCCATCGATTCCGGCGCGATTGTCGCCGGAGGTCAGTCGCTTCCGCTTAATGAGATTGAATTTGAACTCAAGTCGGGGGCTTCGTCGGCATTGCTTGCGTGGGCGCGGAGGCTGGCGGACGAAGTGCCGGTGTTCCTGAACCTGGTCAGCAAGGCAGAGCAGGGATACCACCTGGCGGGGCTTTATCATCCGGTTCCGGACGCGGGGAAAATATCAGATCTGGCAGTGAATGATTTTCTATTCCTTTTGAGTGTTTCATGGCTGACCGGCGAGCGCCTGTGCTTTGCCAGGGGGCGTCTGGATGCGATTGGCCGGCTGGCCGGTGAGCTCGGCGTCGGGGAGCTGTACCAGCAGGTGGTGACTGCGCTGGCCGACGGCACGGCGGTCCGTGATCTGGTTTCAGGCAAGGAACTGGGGCAGCTTCAGTTGGCGATTGCCGCAGGCCAGTGCCCTTGACAAAAATCCGCCGACTACTTGTCAAGGGCACGGTTCTTCTGAATTTTCTTTCTTCGCAGCCTGTTCCTGCAGATCGTGCCACTTGTTAATGAATTCGCGGTAGCGCGCAAGGGCCTCTTCCACCAGCGCTACATCGGGCGTTTCATTGGAGTTGACCAGCACGATCAATCCCTTACCTTCAATCACCTGGTCGGTTGGCGGCTGGCAGACCACTTCGTTGTCCTCATCAATAAAGGCCAGGGCGGTGCCGATGCCATGGCGTATCAGGGCGCTGACGATATCGGCCCAGTTCAGGTCGTCCAGTTTCAGATCGTATCGGTGGGGGTGGTCGTGTTCGTAGTTGAACAGGTCTTCCAGAACCTTTTCCGATCCCGGAGCCACCAGTGAGCGCACCATGATTTCAGGATAGGTCCGCACCGGCCGGATGACGGCGCGTATTCCCAGTGTCTTGAAGCGCCCCCGGTTGCTGTCGTCTACACATTCAACAATGGTGTGATTTCCCAGGTTCTGTTCTGCCAGCCGGTGGGCGATGTCGAAGGTCAGGCTATCGGAGTAGGGGTCGGCTTCATCGGCGGAAAGCACGATAATGTGTCTCGCGCTGCCAGCGCGAACCGATTTGAGTGCCTTCGGATCAAAACCGGCACCGTGATAGTGCACAACGCCAATGTCAGACAGCTCGGTTGGCAGGCCCATGGGGAACTGCTGGGTCAGGATCATGATCGGAATGGTTTCGTAACCCGGTATTGCCCGGATCTGGGAGGCGAACCGCATGAAGTACTGCTGCCCACCGTTCTGGGGGGTGTTGATAATTACAATGTGGTCATTCATTTTATAGATCCATCTTCCTGCCAGAATGCGCTCCCGGCGATAAAACCGGTACTCGATATAATCACTGACAATCAGTGTCAGCAAAGTTATTGCTGAAATGAACATCAGCACGATGGTGCTGAATCGCCCAGTCAGGGTCTGGGGTGAATAGTCGCCATAACCCACCGTAACCAGAGTGGTCATCGTGAGCCAGGCGGCCTCGAAAAGGGAAAGGTCCTCGACCGCCCAGATGATCAGAATCTGGACTGCGAGCAACACGGCGAGTATGGCAAACAGGCGCTTCATGCGGCGTCGGATCATCCCACCCATGGGCAGATGGGTTTCCTGGTGCTCCGGATTCAGGGGGCGGCGGTTTCGTAGCATCCGTGTCGGCGGCCTGTTCAGTTGCGGGCGGGTTCGTTATACAGTACCGGAAATATAACAGAGAGACAGGGGTTTGCATTATGTCCGAGCCATGGCACAGCCTTCCGGAACCGCTGGCCGACGATGTCGCCAGGTGCTGGCATTCGGTGTTTCCGGACGGAGTCCCGGGATGGCTGATTTCGGATGACGAAATCAGCGAGGCTGTGGTGGCCGATGCGCTGTCCCGAAGTCTGTTCCTGCGCGAGACCCTTGAGCGGCATCCTGAGCAGGTGCTGACGCTGCTTGAATCGAGGCTGCTGACGGAGCCGACAACCCCTGAGTACCTGAAGCAGCGATGGCAGGACTATCTGAACGAAGTGGACGGCGAGCCTGCGCTGCATTCGGCTCTCAGGCGCTTCCGCAGGGAGTCCCAGTTCCGCATGATCTGGCGGGACCTGATGCGCTGGGCCGACCTGGCAGAGACCATGGCGGCCACCAGCGCCTTCGCCGACATCTGCATTGACGGCGCGCTGGATTGGCTCTATCGGGATTCCTGTGAGCAGTATGGCACGCCCAAGGGGGCGGACCCGGTGACGGGCGAAGAGGCAGACCAGAAAATGGTTGTTCTCGGGATGGGCAAGCTGGGTGGGCGTGAGCTGAACGTGTCGTCAGATATTGACCTGATCTTTGCCTTTCCGGGTAAGGGTGAGACCCATGGAGGGCCTCGCCCCCTCGATAATCAGCAGTTTTTCGTCCGCCTGGGTCAGCGGTTGATACAGGCTCTTGACCAGATAACCGCAGACGGGTTCGTGTTCCGCGTGGATATGCGTCTGCGGCCCTATGGCCAGAGCGGTGCCCTGGCTCTGAGTTTTGCTGCCCTGGAAACCTACTATCAGGACCAGGGCCGCGACTGGGAGCGTTACGCCATGGTCAAGGCCCGGGTGGTGGCCGGCGATCAGAGGGCGGGGCAGGTGCTGATGGAAAGCCTGCGCCCCTTTGTCTACCGCAAGTACATCGATTTCAGTGCCTTTGAATCGCTTCGCAGTATGAAAGCCATGATCGGCCGGGAGGTACGCCGCAAGGGGCTGGAAAACAATATCAAGCTCGGCAGCGGCGGTATCCGTGAGATCGAGTTTGTGGTCCAGGCGTTCCAGCTGATTCGTGGTGGTCGTGACCGGGAGCTCCAGCAGCGGAAGTTGCTGGTGATTCTGCAGGAGCTTGAGGCCCTGGAGTTATTGCCATCGCCGGTGGTACGGGAGCTCCGTGACGCCTACGTGTTCCTGCGTAATCTGGAGCATGCGCTCCAGGGCGTGGAGGACAAGCAGACCCAGCTTCTGCCGGAGGACGATTTGTCCCGGGCCCGTGTGGCCACCATCATGGGTTTTGAAAGCTGGCAGGCCTGTGAGGAAACGCTCCGGGAGCATCGGGCACGCGTTGCCACCCACTTCTCAAATATCATTGCCACTGAAGAAGGCGAAGAGGAAGGCCCGGCATCGCTGGATGAAGGCTGGTTCGAGCTCTGGCTGGCGGAAATGGATGAAAACACCGCCATCGGGTGGCTGAAGTCCCGGGGTTATGAGAACCCGGAGAGAACCGTTGCGGAGTTGGCGGAACTGCGTGACAACCGGACCGTGCAGACCCTTCAGACCCAGGGCCGGAAGCGGCTTAATCAGTTCATGCCCGTTCTTCTGGAGGCGCTCACCCGGGTTGAGAACCCCTCGGAGACCCTGTCCCGGGTGTTGCAACTGGTGGAGGCCATTCTGCGGCGAACCGCTTACATGGTGTTGCTTCTGGAAAACCCGGGCGCACGCACACAGCTGGTTGGCCTGTGCAGTGAAAGCCCCTGGATCGCCCGCCAGCTGGCGGAAACGCCACTGCTGCTGGATGAGCTCCTGAACGCCGAGAGTCTCTACCATCCGCCGGCCAAGGCCGAGTTGCAGGATGATCTGCGCCAACAGATGCTACGGATTCCCTTTGAGGATCTTGAAGAGCAGATGGAATCCCTGCGCCATTTCAAGAAAGCCCACATATTGCGGGTAGCGGCGTCCGAGCTGAAAGGCACTTTGCCGCTGATGAAGGTCAGTGACTACCTGACCTGGATCGCCGAGGTGGTCCTGGACCACGTGGTGGATGTGGCCTTCGCCAATCTGGTCAGCCGCCACGGCTACCCGCGCAGGGCAGATGGCTCGGCCTGTGAGACGGATTTTGCCATCATCGGCTATGGCAAGCTGGGCGGGATCGAACTTGGCTATACCTCCGATCTCGACCTGGTGTTCGTGCATAAGGCTGATCCGGAACTGGCCACCGACGGTGAAAAGCCCATCGACAATGCAGTGTTCTATACCCGGCTGGGGCAGCGGATTGTTCATATCCTCAATACCCAGACGCCGTCCGGCCAGCTCTACGAAGTGGATATGCGCTTGCGCCCGTCTGGTAACTCCGGCCTGCTGGTGAGCACTTTGCAGGCTTTTGAAAAATACCAGCGCGAGGATGCCTGGACCTGGGAGCATCAGGCCCTGGCCCGTGCCCGGGGTGTCGCCGGATGCGAGCAAACCCTTGAAGCCTTTGAATCCATACGCCATGACATCCTGTGCCAGCCCAGGGACCGGGACAGGCTTCGTACTGATGTGGTCGAGATGCGGGAGAAAATGCGGGCCAGCCTGGGCACGCCGGAAAGCCGGCGGGCCGAGGTGTTCCATATCAAACATGATGCCGGTGGCATCATCGATATCGAATTCATGGTGCAATACCTGATGCTGGCCTGGAGTGCCGACCATCCGGAGCTGACACAGTGGTCCGACAACATCCGCCAGATGGAAGAGCTGGGCAGGGCCGGGGTGATGGCTGTGGAAGATGCCGAAAAACTCCGGGAATCCTTCATTGCCCTTCGCTCCACCATCCACCGGCGGGCGCTTCAGAATCTCAACAGTCAGGTCGAGGGGGATGCCTTTACAGAGGAGCGTGAGTACATCCGCGCCATGTGGAAAAAAGTCATGATTGATGCCTGAGGCAAATTCAATTCCGGCAGATTTTCCTGCTAGAATGCCGGTTCCCCGAAAAACGCGTTTTTAGGAGCAATGAAGAATGTCGATGGCTGATCGCGATGGTGTTATCTGGCTGGACGGTGAAATGGTTCCCTGGCGGGAAGCCAAGACCCACGTCCTGACTCACACCCTGCACTACGGCCTGGGCTGTTTTGAGGGTGTGCGGGCCTACAACACCGCGAATGGCCCGGCTATCTTCCGCCTGAAAGAGCATACTGATCGACTGTTTCGTTCAGCCCACATCCTGAACATGAAAATGCCGTTCAGCAGGGATGAGCTGAATGAAGCCCAGTGCGCGGCGGTCCGCGAAAACAACCTGGACGAAGCCTACCTGCGCCCCATGGTGTTCCTGGGCTCTGAGGGGATGGGTCTGAGAGCCGACAACCTGAAGGTACACGTGATGGTTGCGGCCTGGAGCTGGCCCTCCTACATGTCGCCGGAAGCGAAGGAAATGGGGATCAAAGTGCGCACTTCCTCCTACACCCGCCACCACGTCAACATCACCATGTGCAAGGCCAAGGCCAACGGCAACTACATCAACTCGATGCTGGCCTTGAACGAAGCCATCTCCGGCGGTGCCGAAGAGGCCCTACTGCTGGATAACGAAGGTTATGTTGCCGAAGGCTCCGGTGAGAATATCTTCATCCTGCGCGATGGCGTGCTGCATACGCCGGAGCTGACGTCTTGTCTGGAGGGGATCACCCGCGCCACGATTCTGGATTTTGCCCGGGAACTGAACATTCCGGTCAAGGAGCGCAGGATTACCCGCGATGAGGTTTATATTGCTGATGAAGCCTTCTTTACGGGTACTGCGGCTGAGGTGCTTCCAATCCGCGAGCTGGATGGCCGGGTGATCGGCGCCGGCAAGCGTGGCCCGGTGACCGAGAAGCTCCAGGGCATGTACTTTGATGCGGTGAAGGGCAAACTGGCCAAGCACAGTGGTTGGCTGACTCACGTTAAAGGCTGATACCAGAAAAATTCTCAAGCCGCCGTTGACTGCTTCAGCCCGGCGGCTTTGTTGTTTAACCAATCCTATTGATCGGCGGG
Organism: Marinobacter sp. SS8-8; assembly: GCF_030540945.1. Taxonomy (NCBI): domain Bacteria; kingdom Pseudomonadati; phylum Pseudomonadota; class Gammaproteobacteria; order Pseudomonadales; family Marinobacteraceae; genus Marinobacter; species Marinobacter sp. SS8-8. The sequence goes on from NZ_JASSVN010000008.1 coordinate 52,081, forward strand.
ACGAGCACATGGCAGACGTAATCACGGTACCGGTATCTTTCGGTGAAGTGCTGGACAAAATTACCATTCTCGAGATCAAATCCGAGCGCATCAGGGATGAGGCAAAGCTCAAGAATGTTCGGCTTGAGCTGGATGAGCTGAGTGCCACCTGGGATGAGGCCGTCAAGGACAAGGCTGCGGAAATCGCCGATCTTCGCAAGCAGCTGAAAGTGGTAAACGAAGAGCTGTGGGTGATTGAAGACGATATCCGTGATCAGGAAGCGGCCCAGGATTTCGGGCCCCGGTTTATTGAGCTGGCGCGTGCAGTTTATGTGACCAACGACAGGCGCGCTGCCATCAAGAAAGACGTGAACCTGGCTCTGGGCTCCCGCTTCGTGGAAGAAAAGTCCTACCAGGACTACACCGCCCGCAGGTAACCGCCAGATTGAAGTCTGGGGTCAGATGAACGCTTTCATCTGACCCCGTGTTCAGTTTCCGCCACCCGCTGGGCCTCGATCCACCGGTTCAGTACGGCGATTGTATCCTCGACGGTAATCAATTCCATAGCCCCTTCAAACTCTGCCTTGGCCCCCCAGCGCGCCTGCTCGACCGTTTTTCCGGTAAACTTCTCCAGTGCTTCCGGGTAGCGATTCACACACCACTCCAGCGAATTGTAGGGCCCGGAGCGGTAAGGGTTGCTCGCGGCAAACAGCCCAAGCACATCGGTGCCAACGGCGCTGGCAATATGCGCCGGCCCGGTATCGGGTGCCACCACCAGATCGGCGCGACTTATCAGGGCGGCCAGTTGCTTCAGAGTGTCCTTGCCGCAGATGTTGTGGGCTTTTCCCGTCATTGCGGCTTCGATGGCAGCGCAATACTCTGCCTCGAATGGGGCGGGGCTGCCCACCAGAATAACCTTCATTCCGTGTTCCCTGATGGCATGATCGGCGAGCTGTGCGTAACGCTCAGCCGGCCAGTTGCGCAGCGGGTGGCTGGCACAGGGGCTGATGACAAGATTCCTTTGTTCTGTCGCCAACTGAGCCCGGGCGAAGTGATGGTCCTCCTCGCTTAACGGAATCTGCCAACGCGGCGGCGCAGGCGACAGTCCAAGTGGTTCAAGAAAGCTGGCAAGGCAGTCACGGACATGCTGTTGCGGGGCAGGTTTGATCCGACGATTGATGAACAAACTATGTAAATCCTTGCTTCGGGCCTTGTCATAACCGACCTTAACGCTTGCCGGAATGCACGCAGCCGCCAGATTGGCGCGAAAAGCCACCTGCATGTGAAGCAGCGCATCAAATTTTCGACCCTGCATCTTCTTGCGAAGGTCGGAGTAGCCCCTGCGACCGGCCTTTTTGTCGAAAATGATGAATTCGACACCTGGCAGGTCTCTCACCAGATTGGCTTCGATCTTGCCAATCACCCAGGTGATCTTCGCTCCGGGAACCTGTTCCTGAAGGCTCAGAACCACCGGTATCACGTGGGTTACGTCGCCGATGGCGGAGAGGCGAAGAATGCAGATGGATTTCATCAAATCTTGAACCATTTCAGGTTGGCGCCCGGTGCTGTGGAGCTTTGCCGGCAATCATTGGTAAACTGGCGGCCATTCTATCTTACTCGCGCTTATCCGTCCCAGCGCGTGCGGGTATGACTTGTCCTCTTGTTTTATTTCGGTGACCGGGTGCCAGCATGGTGGAGTCTGAAATCTGTAGTCGGGAAGAAGGCTCTGCAATGCTGGTTCATCCCGATTATCGGGGCAGGGTTACTGCTGACTGGTTCAATGCCGACTATTGGGGCGATAAGGCCCGGCCGGTGAGCAGTGGTGGCCGGGGCGGCGCCTGGTTTGTGAGGGCCGGAGATGACAGGCTGGTTCTCAGGGAGTATCGCCGTGGCGGATTGATGGCCAGGGTGGCGCAACATACCTACGCTTACATGGGTGAATCGGAAGTACGTTCTTTTGCCGAGTTCCGTTTGCTGAACATGCTGATGACACTCGGGCTTCCGGTGCCTCGCCCTGTCGCGGCCTGGTACCGGAAGCTCTCACCGGTACAATACCGGGCTGCCATCATGATCGAGCAGCTTGAGGATACCGTGCCTCTGGCAGAGCTGATTTTGAGGCTGGACAGTCAGGCCTGGGAATCGCTTGGGACAACCATTCGCCGGTTTCACGATGCCGGCGTCATGCATGCGGATCTCAACTGTTTCAATGTGCTTGTCCGGAGCGGAGAGTATTTTCTTATCGATTTCGACAAAGGCCGGCTGATGAAGGACGGTACCCCGGCCCGCTGGAAAAAGGCCAGCCTTGAACGATTTTCCCGATCACTGGTAAAGGTCGCCGGTGCGCAGGTCCGTGAGCAGGTCTGGGTTTCATTTTTGAACGGATACAACAGGGGAATGGCCACTTGACCAATCCACAGCAAGGCGAATCATTACCGTCGGTCCTTTGTCTGACGGATGCGTGTGATCGTCCGGAGTCCGAGCTTTTTATCGGTCTGAAGAAGGTCGGCTTTGATGTCGACGTCATGTGCAACCCCAAGGGCCGGAATTATCAACGCCTGCTGGACGAAGGGGTGGTTGCCCAGCCCATGGCTTTGAAAAGCCGGTTTGACAAGGGCGGCGTATCAGCCATCCGTGATCAGCTTTCCAAAAAGAATTATGAGGTGATTCATGCCTACAACCCGAGGGCGCTGGCCTGCGGGCTTCGTGCTTCCCGGGGAACGGACATCAAGGTGGTGGCCTACCGTGGGGTAATCGGAAACATCAGTTTCCTTAACCCGGAGTCATGGATTACCTTTTTGCATCCGCGGGTCAGCAAGATCGTCTGCGTTGCCGATGCGATCAGGGATTATCTGGCGAGTCTGCGTTTTCTCTGGATGCGCATTCCGGACAGAAAGCTCCAGCGAATCTATAAAGGCCATGACCTGGGGTGGTATCAGGCTACACCGGCAGACCTGACACAGTTTGGTGTCCCGGAAGACGCCTTCGTGATTTGTTGTACCGGGCGGAACAGCCCCAGAAAGGGGTTTGATGTCCTGATCAATGCCATGGGTGAGCTTCCGGCCGATGTCGATGCCCACCTGCTGCTGGTCGGGGATGTGATCAACAATGATGAGCTTCAGGCCCTGGCAGCCGGCTCTTCTCATCCGGAGCGCATCCACTTTACCGGGTTCCGAAATGATGCGCCTGCCATTGCCGCTGCCAGCAATGTGTTTGTCCTGCCATCAAAAGAGCGGGAGGGACTGCCCAGGGCCGTTATCGAAGCTATGGCCTATGGGGTGGCGCCTGTCGTGACCAATGTCGGTGGCATGCCGGAACTGGTTGAAGACGGGCTCAGTGGCCTGGTGGTTGGCCCCAGCAATTCCGGAGAATTGTCGGCCGCCATTGAACGGCTGTATCGTGACAGGGAGCTGGCGTCGAGGCTTGGGCAAGCCGCGAGGGAAAGGATCGGCCGGAATTTTCACACCTCACAAACCGTCAGAGAGACGGGTGAGCTCTACAAAACACTGACGGGCAGGGGCTGAATGCGCCGGTATCTTTTTTTTGTCAATCAACCCTATTCCTATTCAATCCTTCGCCCGCTTCAGGATGAGATCCGTCGGCGGGGCGATGAAGCAGCGTGGTTTGTCGCGGGCTGCTCCACAGCGCCCCTTCTTCCCGATGAACGTCGCCTCGCGACCGTTAAAGAGGTGATGGACTACAAGGCTGATGCCACCTTTGTGCCCGGTGACTGGGTGCCTTATTTCTTTCCGGGTATCAAAGTTGAAGTGTTTCATGGCATGGCACGAAACAAGCGTGGCCACAGCAGCGAAGATGACAGTGATCATTACCGGATCCGGGGCTGGTTCGATCTGTACTGTACCCATGCTGAACGCGACACCGCAAAGTTTCAGAAACTCGCAAGGATGCATCGTCATTTCGCAGTGGCCCATACCGGCTGGCCCAAGCTGGATCCGTTATTATCCCAGCCAGTGCGCGGTCCAAGGGAGCTCGGAGAAGGAGAGCTTCCAGTAGTGTTCTATGCATCAACATTCAGTCGATCAGTTACCTCTGCGCCGCAACTGGTGGAAAAAATCAGTGAACTATCCAGAAGTGGTCGTTGGAAGTTCATCGTTACCCTTCATCCCAAGATGGATTCCGGGGTGGTGGAACAGTACCGGAATCTGGCCGGTGAAAACCTGCGTTTTGTGGAGAGTGATGAAGACTTGCTCCCGATACTGCCTGAAGCGGACGTCATGCTGTGTGATACCTCTTCAATCATGTTTGAGTTTATGTTTCTCGACCGGCCAGTGGTCACCTACAGGACAAAAATGCCAGGCCCCTATCTGATTGATGTAGACAAAGTGGAGGAGGTAGAGCCCGCTCTTGAGAAGGCATTGCAGTATCCTATGGATCTGATTGATGCAACTCGGGCTCTTTGCTCGGATCTTCACAGCTTTCGGGACGGCTGCTCCAGCGAGCGAGTACTGAATGCAGTGAACGACTTCGTGACCGTTAAACAGGGAGGGTTACGAAAAAAACCGCTGAATCTGCTGAGAAAGTTCAAGGTTAGGCGACGATTGCGTCGCGAGCTTCGGTCCTCAGCTCCGCATCGTTAGGTTTCTGTATGCATTGAGCTCTGGCTGCGATGCTTTGGTAAGTTCCAGTCGACGGCGAAGCCGATGTCGACCTCAAAAATAATTCGGATACGGATTTTGAATGGCCAGTTTTTTAGCAAATCCTGATGTAAAAGTGGTGGTGTTAACTTTATCTCAGTCCTCAGATAGGCAGGCCAGAATAAAAAGGTCCCTGGATGAAGCAGGGATCGGCTTTGAGTTCTTCTGGGGTGTTGACGGACGGAAAGACAATGACCCGTCGTTGAGGATGTACGATGAGTCGAAACGACTGCGAGCCAAAGGGCAGCCGATGACGCCGGGGCAGCTTGGATGCTTTGCGAGCCATTACAATATCTGGAAAAGCTGCCTCGAAGATCAAAAGAAGTATGTGGTCCTTGAAGATGACGTTGTGTTTGACAACGCGGGCTTCCGGTCGTTTCTACAGGCTCTTCCTGCCTTGCCACCCTATTTCGAGTGCCTGAGGCTTTTCGACAATAAAACTCGAAACCATAAAAAATATAAACTGGCCGAGGTCGGCCCGTTCAAAATCCTGAGATATACCAAGGGGCCCATGAGCACCATGGGATATTATCTGACGCCGGCTGCCGCCCGGAAATTCCTTGTTTCCGCAGATCCTATCTTTCTACCCGTGGACATCTACATGGACCGATATTGGCTGAACGATGTGGTGTGTTTGGGGATCAGTCCAGGCTTTGTATCTCATGACTTCGGTTTTGAGTCCATTATTGGGTATGAGCAAAAAACCGGTCACCGACCTTTGTTTATGCGGCTGAATAGAGAACTGTTTATGTTGAGTGAAAGGGTGCGACGCTTTTTCTATAATCTTTGCTTGGGCAGCAAGTACAGATCAAGGAGAGGGGCTAATGATGCCTAACTTGATTCATGCTATTTGGCTGGGCGATAAAATGCCACCTTTGTCGCACGCGTGCCTGGATGACTGGAAGAAAATGGGGTTCGATTACTGCTTGTGGAACGACTCGAATGATCGGGTTCAGAATTGGATTGACTCTTGTTCGTTCGCCAAGGAATGTTACGAGCGAGGACTCTACGCCTTCGTTTCGGATTACCTTCGTTTGAAAATCCTTCAGGAAGAGGGAGGGCTTTATCTCGATACAGATGTAACGATCCGAAAGGATCCTTTTCCACTGTTTTCCGGCACAAAGTTTGTTATTGGGTACGAAACAGTGGGCTATTTAGGTACGGCAGCAATCTATGCAGAGCCTGACTCAAGAATCCTGGCTGAGTTAATCCGGTTCTATGAAGACGAAATATGGAGGTCACCTCTCTATATCGGGCCGCAAATCGCAACACACCTGATAAAGGATAGGAAGCTTCTCGACGTTGAGAGTTGCAAGCTGCTGCCTGCAGAATACTTTTTTCCTTACCAACAAGAACCAATACACTTTGAGTGCCCGGACGAAAGCTATCTCGTTCACTGGTTCCAGCACAGTTGGAAAGATTCTCCAGGAATGGTCTTTGTTAAAGCCAAGCACCTTGGTGTGTGGGGAAAACTTTACGTTTGGCAGAAATATTTTTTCCGAGGGTTTTCCCGAGGCTGATTCCCCTTCGCTACGGGTGTCGGAAACTTGAAGCTGTACACGACCCCATAGAAAACCGAAAAGATGAATATGCCGTCTGCTGAGTAGAAGTAGGACTCGAAGAAATTCACGGTCAGCCAGAAAATAACGACAATGAGTGAAAATGCTTTCCAGGTTTTTTGAACTGAGTGAGGAGATGCCATAGTGGTATAAACGGGAGGCCAGACGATCAGAAAATAAATGATAGCGGCCCCCAGGAGCCCAAAGCTAACGAGGGTTTCTAAATGTGAGTTGTGCAAATGAGTAAAGTTATCCCGAACGAGCTTCGGCAGCTTTTCGGATTCGGTTATGACTAACTCCCTGGCATCTTCCCCGCTTCCCAGAATGGGGCGCTTCTTGATCCACTCCCATGCCTCCAGCCAGAGGTGAATTCGCAAACCAATGCTGCCGGAGTCGGGAACAGACTCCAGATCAAGGTTTACAATTTTTATTATGGTGGATTTTTCCGTTGTTATCCGCTGCTCAACAATATCGATACTTGAGGCTGCGGCGATAATTAGTGCAAACGCAGAATAGGTTAGGACAGTGGCGCGTGTTGATACTCGTGAGTTAGATATTAATTTGTGTGCCAATGGGGCAAATAAAATGCATGCAACCAAGGCAAGCCACACCTGCCTTGACTGAGTTATCAGAATAATAAGTATAAAAAATGCCAGAAGCGTCGCTGCGCCGAGCTTTTTAAGAACTTCAAGCCTGAGAGAAAGGTTGAGCTTAATAACAAAAAGAAACGCGGCCGAAATCAATCCAAAACCCGCGAAAAGTGACGTGTACTGGGCATTCACAACATCAAAATCAATACGCGAACCGCGAAGGCCGCGTACAATTTCCCCTATAAAATCAGGCGAATGAGTAATGTAGATTCCCAGGACACTCAGGCAATAGGCAAGAAGGATGGCAGCGATTCGTTCGTTCTTTCCATTAGTCCAATACGCGATAAACCAGAAGAAAAAGAAGTCATAAAACAAGAAGGGGGACGGAGAGTCTTTGGCAAGTTCAGGTATTTGAACCTTGCTGTTGATCCAGCTTATTACAGGGACGATTAGCGATAGAAAAAATGCAATGAATATAGGGTCTTTTTTTATAAGTCGAAAATTGTAGCATACAGATGCAATGGTTCCGAGCACCACCAGGAAGATAAAAACATCGCCCAAATCCCGATAGAAACGTTTGAATAAAACAAATCCGACTACACAGGTGAACATCACCAGCGAGAAAGTTCGTCCCTTTAAAACAGACTCGATATTAGTTTTCAACGAAGCATCCCAGATGTAATTCAAGAGGAGTCGTTAATATCAAAACAACAAGATGGTGCCTGAGATAAAATGTGATGTTACTCATGGAAGGTATCGGATTGAGATCTGCCGAGCGTCCACAGCCCCGCATACTTATTAAAGGTAACCTGAGCGTATGTCATAGCGGTAAGATAGCCCACAGCGCCGTCCAGAAAACCGAACCGGATAAAATAAACCTGCACAAAAGTCATCAGCCCTCGTAGCGTCGGGTAGATCATTGTCCGGGTTTTCTTGCCCCTCCGATGCTTCTCCATCGCCCCCAGCCATGCGTATTTGGCACTCTTTTCAAGGGAGTGTCCGAAATCCCGATGGGTGTAATGGGTCAGGCGACCACGAAGCGTTCTGGTTTTGCGGCCCTCGGGGATGAGAATCCGTTCGTGCACCAGTGCATCGGAAAAGCTGACGCCCTCTCTGCGGAACAGTCTGAGAGGGGCTCGCCCGCTACGACCGAAGTCCAGCCGTTTTCCGTAGATGGTGACAGCCCATGGCAGCTTGTAGGCGTCGGCATCCGGGTCTGCGAGGTGGTGATTGATTTCCCTTGCCAGCTCCGGTGTAATGCGCTCATCGGCATCCAGGGAAAGCACCCAGTCGCCAGAGGCTTTCTCCAGGGCCCTCTGCTTCTGGATTCCAAATCCCGGCCAGTCTGTTACTTCGACCACATCGGCATATTCTCTGGCAATATCTGCCGTCCGGTCACTGCTGCCGCTATCAAGAACGATGATTTCATCGGCTACGAGTCGCGCGGACTTGAGGCAATCTGCAATGTGGTCTTCCTCGTTTTTGGCAATAATCGTGGCGGAGACTTTCACCTTACGCTGGCGAAAACAGGAAGCATGGAGTTCCGTGAACAACGCTGAAGCCAGGCTCGCAATTGCCAGCAAGTAGAACGTAAGAAAGAGACTCCGGTTAAATGTGGCCTCAGTGATCCCGAATAGCAGATAGCCGGCACTGACCATGGTGCCTGCCACTGCAATGTGAGCACTCGGGCGATGGCTGTTGAAAAGGTTCCTGGCGAAAATCACCAGAGGTATGAATATCAGGAACGCCCAGCTCAGGGCGCCCGGAATGCCGCTGGTTGCAGCGTTATTGAGCAGGTCGTTATGGGCGTGGCCGGTGCAGCAATCCTTCAGGTAAGCATGTTCGGGGTGCGACTCCGCCAGAGCTTCAATGTAGGAGCTGTAGCCGCCAAGGCCAACTCCGGTCCAGGGGTGTTCCATAAACATATCGGCAGCCAGTTGCCAGAGCTCAAGGCGTATCTCGATACCCGAGTCGAGGGGCGCGTCCCCAATGGCGCTTTCAATGGACCGATGCATACGGTCATTGCTCAACAGGAAACCCAGCGAGACAAGTGCGACAATCACAATACCTGCAGCGCGCAGCTTTCGACCGACCAGGGGGAGCAGGAGAGCCAGGAGAACCGGGAGTGCAATGAGGTTGCTTCTGGTACCCGACAGCATGGCAATAGTGATTGCTGCTGTGCCGAGCCCAAAGACAGCAAATGCCGTTGCTGCTCTGCCAGTTCTCGCAAAATAGGAGCCGCCTACCAGCGCAAGGGCGCCTCCAAGCAAGGCAAGGTTGCCGAAGCTGATTGGATTTATGCCAGCACCAAAACGGGTATTGAGTAGCTCTCCGGTGTTCTGATAGTCAGTGGCAAGCGCTATCAGCAAGGCCGCCAGGGTGGACAATGCAACGAGGGCCGTGGTCAGGAACAGGTGGCGAGCCCGGAATCCTGCAACGGTGAGGGCAACCACCAGAGGCCAGAACAGGATAAGCCGTGCGTGAGTGCCAAGAGTTTTTCCGCCTTCGTAATCAAAGCCTTCCATAACCCATGAAAAGGCGCTCACGAGCACAAAGAACCAAAAAGCGAAATGCAATAATCGAAGCTCTTTAGGTGTGTCCCAGCCGGTTTTCTGCAAGGTCTTGTTCTTGATGAAAACCAGCCCTGCAATTGCCGCAAGCAGAGTTGCGGCGGCCAGAATGCTGGAAGAGAGAAGCGCGCCTCCGAGCCCGGCCATGATCAGGGCAGTGGGGAGCAGGCGAATTGGTTGGGCCATGGAATTTTTGTCCGTCCTCATCTGCTAGCAGACTCTGTCGGGGTTATAGGGGTTGATCGCCCCCGGCGGCCGATGACGCATCCGCTTGTACTCCCATTGATACTGCTCAGGAATTTCCCGGACGCACTGTTCAATGGCGTGATTCATGGCGGTCGTGGCGACAACCGGATCGCTGTCACCGAGGCCAGGCCCGGTTTCCCGGACCACGATGCGAAAGCCCTGGGCACCGGGTAGACGTTCAGCATAGGTGATCAGGACATTGGCCCCTGTACGCTGGATCAGCTTTGAAACCAGTGTCATGGTTTTGACTTCCATGCCAAAGAAGGGCGCAAAGGCATTACCTTTACCCCGGGGTGACTGATCCGGCAGGATGCCGGCAACACCTCCTTCCCGGAGAATGGAGGCGAGCCGGGCCAGGCCGCGCCGGTCGCCCCGGACCAGTTCCGAGCCAAGCCGCCCGCGGACCTTGATCATATAGTCTTCGAACTCCGGCATGTTCGGGGGGCTGTAAAGGGCCGCCATTTTATAACGTGATGAAAAGAAAAGGCCTGCCAGTTCCCAGTTACCCAGATGCGGGGCAAGCAGGATCAGGCCTTTGTCACCCGTCATGGCCTCGTCGATTAATTCCAGGCCTTCGGTCTCCTTAACCAGACCAAGGCACTTCTCCACCGGCCATTCCCACATAAGGGGGACCTCCAGCATGGTCATGCCGGTCTGGGCCAGGGACGCCTTTGACATCGCGGCGCGCTCCGGGCCTGAAAGCTCGGGCAGGCAGATAGACAGGTTGGTGTCGGTCACCTGGCGGGACTGTGTGGGTAGCCGCCAGACCAGATAACCAACGAAACGGCCCACCCGCTGGGCGCCGGCAAGAGAAAGCCAGCCGGCAATCCTGAGCAGCCCGGCAATAACGACATACTTGAGCCTGCTCATTTTCGGCCGTACCGGTCCTCATATCGGACAATGTCGTCCTCGCCCAGGTATGAGCCTGATTGAACTTCAATAAGCTCCAGATCGATCACGCCCGGATTCTCCAGCGAATGCACCTGGCCCACCGGAATGTAGGTGGACTGGTTCTCGGTCACCAGATAGGTTTTTTCGCCGTTGGTGACCCGTGCGGTTCCACTGACCACGATCCAGTGTTCCGCACGATGATGATGCATCTGCACAGACAGTTTGGCACCGGGTTTTACCGTGATGCGCTTCACCTGGTAACGGGCACCGTTATCGATGGAGTCATAAACCCCCCATGGCCGGTAAACTTCCCGATGGTTCATGTGTTCATGGCGGCCATCGGTTTTGATTCGTTCCACTACAGTTTTGACGTCCTGGACGCTGTCTTTATGGGCAACCAGCAGGGCATCCTTGGTTTCGATCACTACCAGATTGTCCACGCCAACCGTTGCCACCAGGCGGCTATCTGCGCGCACGAGGGTGTTGGACGTTTGGTGGGTAATCACATCCCCGGTCAGGCTGTTGCCGTTCGCGTCCTTGTCGTTGACTTCCCAGAGCGCGGACCAGGAGCCGATATCGCTCCAACCGGCCTCCAGGGAAACCACGGCGGCCTTGTCGGTCTTCTCCATGACTGCGTAGTCAACGGAATCCGAGGGGCATTCTGCGAAGCGTTTGGCGTTGATGCGGGTAAAGTGCAGATCATCGGCGGTATCGGCAATGGCGGCACGGCAGGCGGTGAGGATATCAGGGCGGTATGCTTCGAGTTCTTCAAGATACCGGCGGGCACCGAACAGGAACATGCCGCTGTTCCAGAGGTATTCACCGGAGTTGAGGTAACGGTTCGCGGTTGCCTGGTCCGGCTTTTCAACAAACCTGTCCACCAGGAAGCTGTCTGGCCCCAGTTCGGTGCCCCGGTGTATGTAGCCATAACCGGTTTCTGGGTGGTGGGGGACAATACCGAAGGTAACCAGTTTACCCTCCCGGGCAAGGGGAATGGCCTTTTTGACGCCCTCCTGAAAGGCCGTGACGTCCCTGATCAGATGATCAGCGGCCAGTACCAGCATTAGCGGATCATCGGTGCCGTTTTCCACGGATTCAGACAACTGGAGGGCGGCCAGTGCAATAGCCGGGGCGGTATTGCGTCCGCAGGGTTCAAGAATAATGCGGGTATCCTCGTGGCCGGATTGGCGCATCTGTTCTGCCGCCAGAAACCGGTGCTCTTCGTTGCAGATCAGAAGCGGATTTGCTGCGTCCATGCCCTCAAGCCGCGCAACGGTGGCCTGCAGCATCGACAGGGGGCCGTTGGTCAGTTTCAGGAACTGTTTCGGGTTCAGCTGCCGGGACATCGGCCAGAGCCGTGAGCCGGTGCCGCCAGCCATAATGACGGGGTGAATCATCTGTACACTCCGGGCTTGAGTTGGAGAATGCCGAGAAAAACATCAAAATCAGGCGCGTCATCTTATCATAAGGCAACCATGATATTGTTCTGACCAAACCGTAAACTGATTACCAAGCCACCAGGAATTGTGATGAAGCTGCCCGTGTCCGTTTATTACATCACCCAGGATGAAGAGCTGCGACTGCCGGAGTCGCTTGCAAAGGTTTCCGGCTGGGTGGACGAGATCATCGTAGTCGATTCCGGGAGTACTGACCGAACCCGTGAAATTGCAGAAGCCGCCGGCGCCCGGTTTGTTCACAATGACTGGCAGGGATTTGCCTGCCAGAAGGCCTTTGCCGCCAGTTTGTGCCGGAATGACTGGGTGCTGGACCTGGATGCGGATGAAGTGCTTTCCGACGAGTTGGTGAGCAACATCAAGGGCCTGTTTTCAAAGCCTGTGGATGCCGACATCGCGGGCTTCAGAATGCGCTGGGTACTCTCCCAGCCGGACCCCAGGCATCCATTCCGGCACGATAAATCAAAAAAGATCCTGAGGCTCTACAACCGCAACAAGGCCGTTATCGAGGCGGAAAAGGACAGCAATAATGACCGGCCACGGGTAAAACATGGTCGTGTACTGGATCTGAAAGGCGATGTCCTGCATCGTACCCTGATTTCGCTGGAGCAGATGGAGCGCAAGTACTGTCAGTTGTCGACAGAGCAGGCCCGCTTTCTGGCGGAAAAGGGAAGGAAGATTTCGAGCCCCCGGCTTTTTGCGGAGTTCCCTTTGAAGTTTCTGAAATATTACCTGATACACCGGCAAATACTGAACGGCTGGTTTGGCCTTGGCGTGGCAATCACGGCCGCCAACCGGAACTTCATGCGGCTGGCCAAGGCCAGGGAATTGCAGATGCTGGCGGCCCTGGAGAAAACTGGTACGCAGAAGCAGCCCTGATTTTTTCTCAGCTTGCGGAATGCCTGGCCGTTGCCGAGAGGTACAGGATTTCGGTCTGAGTCACCATGGCCTCCAGCGTCAGCGTTTCCCGGGCAAATGCCATTGCCGGTTGTTCAGCCTGGTTCAGGGCATCCAGGTCGGCTAACGATCTGGACAGCAGGTCTGCGAGGTCCTGATCGCTGTGCCCCGCGCTGAGAGCCGTGGCCGGAAGAATATCCCGGGGCCCGGATACCGGCGTTGACACAACCGGACAGCCATGCAGCAGAGACTCAACCAGCACATAGGGAAAGCCCTCCCGTTCCGAGCTGATTACCGCCAGTTGTGCCTGCCTGTAAACCGGCGCCAGATTTTGGCGGAACCCCGCCAGGGCGATCTGTTCTTCCTGGCCTGATTGACGGATAAGGCCTTCAAGCCGCTTTCGCTCGCTGCCCTCACCAAAAATGGTCAGTTGGCAGTCCTCCGCAGACTGGCCTAGCCTCGACCAGGCCCGGATGAGGACATCAAAGCCCTTTACGGGCTCCAGTCGCCCGGCGGCAATGACGTTGATCAGGTTACCTTTTGGCAGAGCCGGTCCGCCGTCCGGATTCTTCAGTTGCCTGGTGATGTCGACACCGTTGTAGATCAGGTGCTTGTGGAGGTGCCGTAGAGCTTTGAAAATCTGTGGGCTGACCGCAATAACCCGGTCAAGGCGATCAAAGGCCTTGTGGCTGGATTTGGTGCCATGAACCGTGCCCACCCGCACGCGTGCCAGTTTTTTGGTTTTGCCGGCAAGTTGCGCGGCCTTGTTGCCTTGGGCGTGAAGAATATCCGGCGACAGCCGGCGCAGGCATTGGCGAAGGGCCAGTTGCAACCACAGGTTACGGCGTCCCAGATGGACGGGTAGCGGATGAAATCCGATGTTGGCCGGAAATTTCTCACGGTAAACCCGGTGGCCAAGCACATGAACCCTGTGGCCGCGGTTGGCCAGGGCTCCCGCCAGATCGGCCGTATGTTGCTCCATACCGCCCCAGGTTGTGCCGGGCGTTGCGAGGAGAAATGCGATGGTTAATCGTCTCGGCGGATTCATGTTTGGTGGGCGGGCTGCTTCAGTACTTTCTCGTAAACCTGCAACGTCGCCTCTGTTTGCGCCTCAAGACGGAACCGGTAGGGAATGTCGATCACCGGCGGTTTGGAATCCAGAAGCCGGGATACGGTCTGGGCGAAGCCCCCGATATTGTCCGGTGACACCAGTCCTTCCTTGAAGCAGGCTTGCAAGGTTTCCGCTGCGCCTCCCCGATTATAGGCGACGACGGGCGTTCCCGTGGCCAAAGCCTCGGTCACTGTCCTGCCAAAGGGCTCCGGTTTGGTGCTCATGTGGCAGACCACATTCGCAAGCAGGTACAGGTTGGTCATGTCGTTGCGCTGGCCGAGGAAGCTGACCTTATCGGTCAGGCCCAGGTGGGCGCGCTTCTTCTCCAGCTCTTCCAGGAAATGTTCCTTGCCGGGTTCGGCGCCGCCCACGATGATGCCATGGCAATCTGGCCGTTCCCGCACCAGTTGCGCCATCATGGCCAGGAAGTCTAATTGGCCTTTCCAGCGTGAGATGCGACCGGGCATCATGATGATTTTCTGTTCGGCCAATTGGGGGTATTGCCGGAACCAGCGGTCCAGCCATTGTGACGTTAGCTCCCGCTGGCGGAAGGCATCCACATCCACGCCCCGTTGGATGACCGTCAGTTTTTCTTCCGGCACGGGATAGTTGTTCAGAACATAGTCCTGCACACACTGGGACACGGCGATTATGTGATCAGCCCGGGTCATGATCGCGCTGTAGGGGGTGACCGAGTACATGCCATGAAAGGTGGACACGACAGCAGGGCGTTCACGGGCGGGAATGCTTTTCAGGGCCAGAAAAATGATCCAGGCCGGCATTCGGGAGCGGACATGCACAATGTCCGGTTTCAACGCCAGCAGCAGTTTTCGCATGGGCAGGATCTGCCCGAGAGACGCAGGTGTTTTCCGGTGTATGGGCATGAATATGTGTTTCGAGCCCTGGCCGCGGAGTTGCTCGGCCATGGGGCCACCTTTTGAAACCACAAACGATTCGTGGCCACGTTTGACGAGGTCTGCGGCGAACTCCACGGTTCCTCTTTCCACCCCACCGCTGTATAGCGCTGGCAGTGCCTGGAGAATTTTCAACGCTTGGCCCCCTTGTACTGGCGTTGGTTGGCTTTGTGATACTGTGGCAGAAGTCCCTGTTCCAGTACCCAGGTGGCGGCACGATTGGCTTCCCAGAGGGTGTGATCATGGCTGACCTTGCCGGCCATAACGCTGGCATGGTCGCGCCATTGACCAATGTATCCCTCCCGGACCAGCCGGTCCACGCCCTCGGCCACCCGGCTGCCGGGCCTGGCGGATAACTCGAAAAGCCCGGTCGGAACACCCGAGGTTGCCGCCTCGCACACCATGGACATACTGTCTGGCGTCACCCAGACCGCCCGTGAGGCAGAAAGCTGAGGGTTGAGCCAGTCCTCATGAGTCTGCTGCGGGTGAACGACGGTAGTGCGCAACCCGGCGAGTTCGCCCAGTCGGTCCCGAAGCGCTTCCGGAGTTCGCCGGGAACTGCTGATGGTCCAGCGCCAGTCCGGATATTGCCCGATCAGATGGGACACCTGCCCGAAGATGGCATCATCCTCCCAGTCAAAATGAGGTGAAGGTCCGCCAATCAGCAAAAGCGCCTCCCGCTTTCCGGTGATTTTTGCCAGAGGCGTTATGGTATTCACAACACCCTCGGTAATGAATATCCGGGAATCGGGCTGGACACGGTCATGGGCAGGAATCAGGGCACCGCTGACCAGTGACAGCGGGAAGCCGGGCTTCATGATGACCAGTGTTCTGGTTCCCCTGAGCTTCCGCAGGGAAAGTAATAGCCGGTGCGTGCCGGCCCCGGCTGCGATCACAAGACCGGGGTGGGGCAGTGCCGGTTCCATGGGTGGCGCAATGGCCAGCAGGGTTCGCCAGATCGGGACCTTTATTGCAGAGGCGTCGATCCAGTACAGGCTTGCTCCGGCGAGCACCCGAAGTCGATTGCCAAGACCTTTCAGCTGGTTCCGGTGGCCCGGTTTGTTGTCGGTCAGAAGCCACACCACCGGTGCGGCTGAGTCCTGTTCACTGGGCTTTGGCATGGTTGTCAGGCACTGAATGCCCGCCTCCTTGTTGCCCCGGGGTTATAGGGTTCAGCGGCGGCCGTAAAAGCCGGGGTCGTCCGGGTCCGGACGCGTCTTGAAGCGCCGGTGCATCCACAGGTACTGATCCGGTGCGCGCCGGACTTCTCTTTCGATAGTCTGGTTGATCGCTGTTGCATCCTGTAGGTCATCCCCGCTGGGAAAATTCTCCAGAGCCGGGTGGAAATAGATATCGTACCCGGGGCCGTCTTCCCGGCGGAAGTGACTGAAAGGCACTACTTTGCATCCGCTGCGTTCGGCGATACGTGAAGTAGCGGTAATCGTGCCGGCGGGAATGCCGAAAAATGGGGCGAACACGATGTCCTTGCGGCCGTAATCCTGATCGGTGGCATACCAGACTGCCCGGTTTTTCTTCAGGCTGCGGAACAGGCCCCGGAGGTCCCTGGCGCCCAGCACCTTGCCATAGCGACGTTCGCGGGCCCGCGTCATCACGGCGTTCATCAGCGGGTTGTTGTGATCCCGCTGCATAACGTCTGCCTCGATGAACTCGGTTACCAGACTCCCGCCCAGGTCCAGGGTGCTGTAATGGCCGCCGAGCAGTAAGACGCCTTTGCCTTTGGTGAGGGCCTGCTCATAATGCTCCAGTCCATGGACCCGGGTAATGCCTGTCAGCCTGGCCGGGTTGCGGAACCAGGCAATGCCCAGCTCCAGCAAGCCGATGCCATTGGCGATAAAGGCTTTGCGCACAAGGGCGGACTGCTGGGCGGCGGTCAGCTCCGGGAAGCAAAGCCGGATGTTGACCTCGGCAATGTGCCGGCGACTCCGGGCAAGGCGTTCCGCCAATAAGCCGGCCAGCTTGCCTAACCACCACTGGATGCGGATCGGCAGCCGGGATACACACCACATCAACGAGATTCCCAGCCAGGTGGGCCACCAACGGGGGTGGCGGTAGGCGGAGTAATCCGTATTTCGCGGTAGTTTGCGGTATTTCCTGTTCACGTAAAGCGGGCCCTGCCAAGTCTGAATTGATCAATCGTGCCATGGTGGCCGGTCTGATCAATCGGAAGCAAATCAATGGGTTTTGCGCTATGATAGCGCACTGATTTGCCCGGAGTCCTGTGTGCTGCAATTTATCTATTCCCAGCTGATAAGGCTGCTTCTGCCGTTTATTCTGCTGCGTCTGTGGTGGCACGGCCGGCGCGCGCCGGAGCTGCGACGAAACTGGTTCCAGCGCCTCGGGCTGGTGCCGGTGGCCTCCGGATCCGTGGTCTGGGTGCACGCGGTTTCGGTGGGCGAAACCATTGCCGCAGCCCCGATGGTCCGGCGCCTGTTGGCACGGAGCCCCGACATCACCATCCTGATGACCGCCATGACCGATACCGGGCTGGCCCAGGCACGTAAGTTGTTCGGCGATCAGGTGCGGTATGCCTACGCGCCCTACGACACGCCGGGCGCCATCCGGCGGTTCCTGGGCCGGGTCAATCCCCGGATACTGGTTATTATGGAAACTGAGATCTGGCCGAACATGATTCGTCAGTGCCGGGCTCGCCAGGTTCCCGTGTTTCTGATCAATGCCCGTCTCTCCGAGCGTTCTGCGCGCGGGTACCAGCGCATACGAGGCCTTGCAGTACCCATCATGCAGAGCATCAGCTGGGTGGCCGCTCAGGCGGAGAAAGATGCCGACCGGTTCCGGAGAATCGGTGTTGCGCCATCGAAGGTGGCCGTGACGGGGAGCGTCAAGTTCGATGTTGATATTCCGGATGAGGTGCGGGCAGCGTCCGTTGCCCTCAGGCAGGGCCTGGCTGGCCGGCCGGTCTGGATTGCCGGTAGCACACATGGCGGCGAGGATGAGCAATTGTTGCTGGCACATCTTAAGGTGTTGGAAAAACATCCAGACGCTCTGCTGATTCTGGTTCCCAGGCACCCGGATCGCTTTGAGTCGGTGGCCGAGAAAACGGTCCGGAAGGGGCTCACACTCGCCCGCCGGTCACTGGGAGACGATCCCTGCAAGGTGCAGGTCTATCTCGGGGATACCATGGGCGAGTTGATGATGTTGTATGGAGCCAGTGATCTGGCCTTTGTCGGCGGATCGTTGATCGAGCGCGGCGGGCATAACCCCCTGGAGCCTGCCGGCTGGGGTATTCCCGTGTTTTCAGGGCCCTACATTTTCAATTTTGAAACCATCTACCAGCGACTGCTTGATGACAAGGGTGTCAAGCTGGTCAGCGATGCGGATGAGCTGGCGGCTCACGTGTCATTACTGTTCAGTGATGACGAAGAACGCCAGGCCATCGGCCACCGGGCCCTGGCGGTGGTCAACAAAAACCGGGGCGCCCTGGATAAGGTGGTCGACGGGATCATTGAGCGAGTCTGAGGCCAGGCTGGGCGCACCAGGCGGGTGAACCGGTTCACCCGCCTTTGCGGTTACTGGGTAGGGTCGTCCAGCGTTTCTTCCTCGTTTGCCAGGGCCTCGATTCCGGGGGCAGCGGCGCTCAGCCAGTTGTTCAGGTCGATCAGATCCCCGGGGGTCAGGATTCCGGCGGCCTGTTTGAGCTGAAGCGAGTTGATCACATAATCGTAGCGGGCGTTGGCGTAATCCCGAAGCGCAACATAATAGGCCCGTTCCGCATCCAGCACCTCCACAATATTGCGCGTTCCAACCTCATAGCCGGCGCGGGTAGCGTCCAGGGCGCTGCGGCGGGAGATGATGGTCTGTTCCAGCGCCGAAGCGGTCTCTATATTGTTGTTGACTGTCAGGAACAGGCTCCGGGTATTTACGCGTACGTCCCGGCGCACGGTATTCAGGTCCTGTTCGGCGGCGCTGACCAGCGAGCGCTGTTCCCGGACACCGGCCTGGGTGCCGCCGCCCGTGTAGAGCGGGATGGTCAGTGACAGTGAGGCAATGGACTGGGTGCCCTCCTGCTGGGTAAAAAGGGCGTTCTCCAGACTGGTCTCCCGGTATGAGGCGCTCAGATCAAGGGTTGGTAAATGACCGGACTTTGCCGCTTTCAGGCTCGCTTCGCTGGCACTGAACTGCCTCAGGGCCGCCTGAATGGACCAGTTCTGCTCCACGGCGGTTGTTTCCCAGGAAGTTGGATCCATGGGCTCCGGCCGTCCGAGCGGAAAATTCTGCCTGAGGTTTTCCATGACGTCCGGATATTCTCCGGTTAACCGGGCCAGTTGTTCCCTGGCCACATTCAGATCGTTGTCGGCGGTGATGCGCTGGCTCCTGGCATCGTCGTAGCTGGCACGCGCTTCATAGACTTCGGTGATGGCAATGAGCCCCACGTCAAACCGTTCCCGGGCCTGTTCGTACTGGCGCTGTATGGCCGTTTCAGTCGCTTTCGCGGTTGTGACAGTGTCCCTGGCGCGCAAGACATCGAAGTAGGCGGTTGCCACATCCAGAATCAGCTGTTGCTGGGCCAGGTTGTACTCGGCCTCGGCCGCCTCGGTCTGGAACTGGCTGGCCTCGTAGCTGAACCAGTCCTGGGCCCGGAACAGTGGCTGGGTCAGTTCGACACCGTAGCGGTAGGTTCGATAGCTGTCTCCCGAGAAGAGTTGCCGCGTCAGCTCATCGGCGTTTGCCCCCCCCGGTACACTCCTGGGCTCGAAGCTTGTGTAACTTGCTGACCCAACCGCCGAGATTTTGGGCAGCAGGGAGCTCTTGCTGACATCGCTGGTTGCCTGCTGCGCCTGGAACCGCGCCAGGGACGAGGCAATGCCGGAGTCATAGGACAATGCCTTTTCATAGGTTTCCATCAGATTCAGTGAGAACGCAGGCTGGGCTGCGAGCAGGCTGATCAATCCTGGAAGTAAACGTTTATTCATTGTTTCTCCTGACAGACTATCTCCGGGTATCCCTGATCTGGATAGGGGGTCGGAAGGCCGATGTTCAAGGGACGGGCCGGTGCCGACGGTGACCCAAAGGTATTGGGTGCTCATTATGGACAATAAACGCCTCCGCCTCTACACTTGCAGAGTTCACTCATTTTGTGAACGGTTCGCGTCTTGACGGGGTGCTGATACACCGGGAGCCGGTGGTTGGCTGAGATTGCAGTGCGGAACCCGCAACCTGATCCGGATAATACCGGCGTAGGGATTAAGACCATTCAAAAAGCGCTGGTTCCAGCCTCTTCCGTACCGGAAGGCCCGTCATACGCGACCCGACAACCTTATAACACCGGGAGCAGACCATGACGGACTTGCCAGCCTATCTCAGTGAATCCGCAGCGGCGGATTCCGCTGCCATCAAACCATTATCAGGCTCACGAAAAGTGTACGTGCAGGGTAGCCGATCCGATCTGCGGGTACCCATGCGGGAAATTACCGTGCAGGACACGCCCACGGAGATGGGCGGCGAGCCAAACCCTCCGGTGTTTGTTTACGATACGTCCGGCCCCTACACCGACCCTGACGCTGCTATTGATCTTCGTAAAGGCCTCAAACCAGTCCGCGCCGCCTGGATTGCCGAACGCGGTGATGTGGAACAGCTTCCGGACTATTCTTCGGGGTTCACCCGCCGCCGCATGAAAGACCCCCAGCTTGACCCGCTCCGGTTCTCGGACGAGCGCAAACCGCTTCGGGCCACGGCGGGCCGCAATGTGTCCCAGATGCACTACGCCCGACAGGGCATCGTGACCCCGGAGATGGAGTACGTCGCCATCCGGGAGAACATGAAGCTGCAGGAAGCCCGGGAGCAGGGTTTGCTGAAAGACCAGCACCCCGGGCAGTCCTTCGGTGCGGGCCTGCCGGACCGGATTACCCCCGAATTCGTCCGGGACGAAGTGGCCCGCGGCCGCGCCATCATCCCCGCGAACATCAACCATCCGGAATCCGAGCCGATGATCATTGGCCGCAACTTTCTGGTGAAAATTAACGGTAATATCGGCAACTCGGCGGTCAGTTCCTCCATTGAGGAAGAGGTCGAGAAACTGACCTGGGGCATCCGCTGGGGCGCCGACACCATCATGGACCTGTCCACCGGCAAGAATATCCACGAAACCCGGGAATGGATCATCCGCAACTCCCCGGTACCCATCGGCACTGTTCCGATCTATCAGGCACTGGAGAAGGTCGGTGGTGTCGCCGAAGACCTGACCTGGGAAATCTTCCGGGACACCCTGATCGAACAGGCCGAGCAGGGTGTGGATTACTTCACCATCCATGCCGGCGTCCGCCTGCACCACGTGCCGCTCACCGCCAAGCGCACCACCGGCATCGTTTCCCGGGGTGGCTCGATCATGGCCAAGTGGTGCCTCGCTCACCACACGGAAAGCTTCCTGTACGAGCATTTCGAAGACATCTGCGAAATCATGAAAACCTACGATGTCTCTTTCAGCCTCGGCGACGGCCTGCGCCCCGGCTCCATCGCCGACGCCAACGACGCGGCCCAGTTCGGCGAACTGGAAACCCTGGGTGAGCTGACCAAAATTGCCTGGAAACACGACGTCCAGTGCATGATCGAAGGCCCCGGCCACGTGCCCATGCATCTGGTAAAAGAGAACATGGACAAACAACTGGAGTGCTGCGACGAAGCGCCGTTCTACACCCTCGGCCCGCTGATTACCGACATCGCTCCGGGCTATGATCACATCACCTCCGGTATTGGCGCGGCGATGATCGGGTGGTATGGCTGCGCCATGCTCTGCTATGTGACCCCCAAAGAGCACCTGGGCCTGCCCAACAAGGACGACGTGAAAACCGGCATCATCACCTACAAGATCGCCGCCCACGCCGCCGACCTGGCCAAGGGCCACCCGGGCGCCCAGATCCGCGACAACGCCCTCTCCAAGGCCCGTTTTGAGTTCCGCTGGGAAGATCAGTTCAACCTCGGCCTGGACCCGGACACGGCCCGCGCCTACCACGACGAAACCCTGCCGAAGGAATCCGCCAAGGTGGCCCACTTCTGCTCCATGTGCGGCCCGAAGTTCTGCTCCATGCAGATCTCCCAGGAGGTTCGGGATTATGCCAGGGAACATGGCCTTGATGAGGTTACTGCAATTGACGCGGGCATGCAGGAGAAGTCCAAAGAGTTTGTAGAGTCTGGTGGAAAGCTTTATGACAAGGTCTGAGGCATTGTATCTAGCCTGACAGATCGGTGCTGTGAGCCGGGCTGGTGTCCCTGTTCAGGAGACGTCTCAAGACATCCCTGTGCGACTTGGGCTCCGCCATCCCTGGCTCCGCACACTCCTGAACAGGGACACCAGCCCAACACTGGCCTTGCACTCGAGCCAGGAGCAAGGGGCTTGCAATAAGAGACAGCCAACAGCTATCGTTCAAAGTCGATTCAACAACCGGATGAAAGATGACCAAACCGTTCCAGTTTAAAGCCAGCGACGTCAAAGTCGAAAAACGCGAAACCGTCTTCCAGGGCTTCTTCCGCATGGACAAGCTCTGGCTGACACACCCGCGTTTTGATGGCGGCGACATGCCCGTGTTTACCCGGGAACTCTTCATCCGGGGCGATGCCACCTGCGTGCTTCCCTATGATCCGGAACGGGACGAAGTGGTGCTGCTGGAGCAGTTTCGCCTCGGTGCGCTGGGCCGCAACCAGTCGCCATGGTTGCTGGAGCTGGTCGCCGGCATGAACGAAGACGGCGAAGGCCCGGAAGAGGTTGCCCGGCGGGAAGGGCAGGAAGAGGCCGGGCTTACTTTTGAGCGGCTGGACAAGATCTGCGATTACCTGGTTTCGCCTGGTGGCAGCACCGAGATGATTCACCTGTACTGTGGCCGTGTCAGCACGGAAGATGCGGGCGGTCTTTATGGCATGGAACACGAACACGAGGATATTCGCGTCCACGTCGTTTCCTCGGAAGATGCCATGGCGATGATCCACGATGGCCGCATCAACAATGCGGCCGCCATTATTGCCCTGCAGTGGCTCGAACTGAATCGGGCCCGCTTGGGGAAAGGGTGGCAGTAATGGGTGAGTGGACCATGAAACCCAGGCGATATGTTCCGGACCTGAGGCAGCTTGGTGCCCTGTGTGACGGCAACTATCAGCGCTTGCAGAAACTGCGGCAACTGGAAGTGGACGGCAAACCCGTTTCTGAATTTGAGCTGCACCGGGAAAATCACTATCTGGGACGGGTCCGGATTCAGGTGCTGCAGACCGCGAAATTCACCGAAACCCTGTTTCTTGAGCAGGTTCACAACTCCGGGCGCTGGCTCAATAACCCGCAGATGACCGTGCGGGTTTACCACGACGCCAACATGGCCGAGGTCATCAGTTGCTATCGGGATCGCCAGATTGCCCCTGTGAATGACTACCCCAACCGTTTTATGCACCACCCGGACGAGAAGGTCCAGGTCAATAGCTTCCTCGCCGAGTGGCTGGATTACTGTCTGCGTTTTGGCCACCTTCCCATGGAACATGCTTTCTGGTCTGCCGGTGAAGGCGTCGACTGAGACGACGTTTTAAGGCAGGGCAGGCAGGACTAAAGTGGTGTGGCCATGGCTCCCCGATGTGTCATAGTTGTCAAAAATTGCAATATATCGTCAGGGCCTGGCCAGAATGTGACCCCAGTTCGATTCGAAAGTGATAAATCCGGGAACCGGCGTCGTACACTTGTGCCCAGACCAAGTATTGCCAGCGAGTAGATCCAGAAAGCCATGACCACGAAGGAACTGACCCGGCCACTCCGGGTATTGCAACTGACCGATCCGCACCTGATGGCCCGGGCCGACGGAGACCTGCTGGGGGTTAAGACCCGGGAAAGCCTGCAGGCGGTTATCGGTGAGGTACTTAAGGCTCACGGCCAGCCGGACCTGATCCTGGCCACCGGGGATCTTGCCCAGGATGGTTCGGTGGATGCCTATCGCGGGTTCGGCGAGAGCCTTCAGGTATTTTCCTGCCCCTCAGTGTGGATCGCGGGTAACCACGACCATGTTGATAACCTGGTCCGGGTTGCCAGCGAGTATGGTGCCAGTGCCCGCCATGTTATTCAGGGCGGGTGGCAGTTCGTCATGCTGGATTCCTCGGTGCCCGGCAAGGTCTCTGGTGCCCTGGCCGATTCGGAGCTGGAGTTCCTGGCCCAAACCCTGGAGCAGCATCCGGACCTGCCAGCCGTCGTTGCCTTGCACCATCATCCGGTAGACATCGGATCTGACTGGATGGAGAAGATCGGGCTCACCAACCGGGATGCCTTCTGGCAGGTGGTGGACCGGTTCCCCCAGGTCAGGATCGTTTTGTGGGGGCATATTCACCAGGAACATGAGTGGGAGCGCAAGGGCGTGCAACTGATGGCCACGCCGTCCACCTGCATTCAGTTCACCTCTGGTTCCAGCAAGTTCTCGGTTGAGAACTTGCCGCCGGGTTATCGCTGGTTCGAGTTCCATGACACCGGGGACTTCACCACGGAAGTTTGCCGGGCCACGGATTTTCAGTTCGAGCTGGACCAGAACAGCACCGGTTACTGAACTCCCTCCCGCAACCCCCGGGCTGCCGCCACCATACTTCTCAAGGCCGGAATGACTTCCTCCCACTGACGGGTTTTCAGGCCGCAGTCCGGGTTTACCCATAGCCGCTCTGCCGGTATCCGCTCTGCCGCCTTCACCATCAGAGACCTGATCTGCTCGCTGTCCGGAATGTTGGGTGAGTGGATATCGTAGACCCCGGGGCCGATGCTGTTCGGATACTGGAAGCCCCGGAATGCATCGAGAAGTTCCATGTCCGAACGGGAGGTTTCGATGGTAATGACATCCGCGTCCATGCGAGCAATCGCTTCGATGATGTCGTTGAATTGGGAATAACACATATGGGTGTGTATCTGGGTTTCGTCGCGAACGCCGTTGGCGGCAATACGGAACGCCTGGATCGCCCAGTCCAGGTACTCGTTCCAGTCCGATTTCCGTAACGGAAGGCCTTCCCGCAGGGCCGCTTCATCAATCTGGATAATGCCAACGCCGGCGGCTTCCAGATCAAGCACCTCTTCCCGGATGGCCAGTGCCAGTTGCTGACAGCTCTCCCGGCGGGGCTGGTCGTCGCGTACGAAAGACCAGTTGAGAATGGTTACGGGGCCGGTCAGCATGCCTTTGAGCGGTTTCTCGGTAAGGGACTGGGCATAACGGATCCACTCGACGGTCATGGCCCGCGGGCGGGAAATGTCGCCGAACAGTATCGGTGGTTTCACGCAACGGGAGCCATAGGACTGCACCCAGCCGAACTGACTGAAGGCGTAGCCGGCCAGTTGCTCGCCGAAATACTCGACCATGTCATTGCGTTCGGCTTCACCGTGCACGAGAACATCGAGCCCAAGGGCCTCCTGCTCGGCAATGCAGTGGCGCACCTCTTCGCGAATACGCTGTGTATAGGCGGCTTCTGTCAGTTCGCCCTTACGAAACTGCAGGCGGGCCTGGCGGATATCCCGTGTCTGGGGGAAAGACCCGATGGTGGTTGTGGGAAAACACGGCAAGCCAAGCTTCTGCTGTTGGGCGGTGGTGCGTTCCGGGTAGGGGCTTCGCCGCTGACCGAGCGCCGGGCTGATGTCTGCGGTTCGGGCCCGGACAGAGGGGTTATGGACTTGTTCGGATGTTTTCCGGCTGCTGACGGCTGCCGCCGATTCCGCCAGCTGTTTGCGAACGGCCGTTCGGCCGTGATTCAGGGCAGTGGCGAGAATGTTCAGCTCATCCAGTTTCTGGATCGCGAAGGCCAGCCAGCTGCGGATTTCCGGGTCCAGGGTCTCTTCGCTGGCGAGATCCACAGGCACATGCAGCAGCGAGCAGGATGGCGCGAGCCAGAGGCGATTTCCCAGTTTTTCGTGGACAGGTTCCAGCCAGTCCAGGGTTTCTTCCAGATCGGTCCGCCAGATATTCCGACCGTTAATCACGCCCAGGGAAAGCTGCTTGTGCGGTAGTAGCCAGTCGGCTACCCGGGCTACCTCCTGGCGGGCGCTGATGGCATCGAGATGCAGCCCGGCCACGGGCAGTTCGCATGCCAGCTGCAGGTTTTCCCGCAACTCGCCGAAGTAAGTGGTTACCAACAGCTTTGGCGTACTGGCTTTGAGGTGGTGGTAGGCCAGACTGAAGGCATGGCGCCAGTCTGCATCCAGGTCGGTCACAAGGGCGGGTTCGTCCACCTGGACCCAGTCAACGCTGTGGTCTGCAAGCAGGTCCAGAAGCTCTGAGTAAACGGGCAGAAGTGACTCCAGCAGCGTCAGTCGGTCACTCTCATCTTTGGCTTTGCCGAGCCAGAGATAGGTCACCGGCCCGATGATGACCGGCTTCGGGGAAAGGCCCTGGGCCCGGGCCTCGGCGATCTGTTCAACCAGCCGGTCGGCATTCAGCCGGAAACGGGTGTCCCGCTGGAATTCCGGTACGATGTAGTGATAGTTGGTGTCGAACCACTTGGTCATTTCCCCCGCCTGCACGCCGCAGCAGGAAAACTCCTGCCCGGAGCGGCCCCGGGCCACCCGGAAATACCGGTCGAGCGTGCTGCCTCCGGTCTCTTTCACCCGCTTGGGCAGGTTGCCCAGGGTGAAGCTCATATCCAGTACCTGATCGTAAAACGAGAAATCGCCGACTGGAACGCGATCCAGATTCCGTTGGCTATGCCAGTGTTGTCGGCGCAGGTCAGTACCTGTGATTTGCAGTTCTTCTTCGGTGATTTGCCCTTTCCAGAAGGCTTCCTGGGCAAATTTCAGTTCCCGGCGGGCGCCAATGCGCGGGAAGCCGAGATTGTGTGTGGTTACCATGGTGTTGTCCTTTGCTCAAATATGGTGTTTACAGGAGAAGTCAGGTTATCGCTCTGGCGAGATGAAAAATAATGGTAAAATTTCAGGTATCAATGAAATTGGATCATGTTCGGGGGTAAAATGATTGAGCGTGGTCATCTGGAAATTCTCAGGGCGGTGGATCAGCAGGGGTCCCTGACAGCGGCGGCCGAGCGGCTACACCTGACCCAGTCTGCCCTGAGCCATTCCGTTCGCAAGCTGGAACAGCGATTGGGTACAGACATATGGGTGCGGGAAGGCCGACAGCTGCGGCTGACCCAGTCGGGTGAGTACATACTGTCACTCGCCAACCGGCTGTTGCCGCAGATGGAGCATGCGGAGATGCTGATTGGTCAGTTTGCCAAAGGCCAGCATGGCACGCTGCGCATAGGGATGGAGTGCCACCCCTGTTACCAATGGCTGCTGAAAGTGGTAGGGCCATACCTCGAACACTGGCCCGGTGTGGATGTGGATGTGAAACAGAAATTCCAGTTCGGCGGCATTGGTGCCCTGTTTGGGCACGATATCGATATGC
Source organism: Marinobacter sp. SS8-8 (assembly GCF_030540945.1). Classification (NCBI taxonomy): domain Bacteria; kingdom Pseudomonadati; phylum Pseudomonadota; class Gammaproteobacteria; order Pseudomonadales; family Marinobacteraceae; genus Marinobacter; species Marinobacter sp. SS8-8. The sequence goes on from NZ_JASSVN010000008.1 coordinate 79,309, forward strand.
TGGTGACGCCGGACCCCTTGCATCGTCCTGGTCTGGTCTTTGAGCCGGTGTTCGACTATGAGCAGGTGCTGGTGGTGGGGGCGGATCATCCGCTGGCAGGCAAGCTCTGGGCAGAACCAGAGGATCTGGAGAACGAGACTCTGATTACCTACCCGGTGGAGATTGAACGGCTGGATATTTACACGGGTTTTCTCCTGCCGGCCCAGACCAGCCCGGCGCGGCATAAAACCATTGAAACCACGGACATCATGCTTCAGATGGTCGCAGCAGGGCGCGGTGTGGCGGCCTTGCCACGATGGCTGGTGGAAGATTACGGGGAGCGGATCCCGGTAAGGGCTGTGCAGCTTGGCAAGGAAGGTATTCCCAAACAGATCTTTCTGGGTCTTCGCGAACGGGATCGGGCGGTGGATTACCTGAATTCGTTCATGAAGCTGGCACGTGAGATTCGCTGGCGTTAACGTCTTCGGTTAAACTGCGCAAAAAATTCGTTCAGGAAACCAGACTATGAGTGAGATACCCGCAGACCTGAAATACATTGAGACCCACCAGTGGGTTCGCGTCGCCGATGATGGCACGGCAACGGTGGGCATTACCGATTTTGCCCAGGAGCAATTGGGCGATGTGGTTTATATCGGTGTTCCGGACGTGGGCGTAACTGTAAACGGCGGTGAAGAGGCTGGTGTGGCGGAGTCTGTCAAGTCAGCTTCGGACGTGTTCAGTCCGGTGACGGGTGAGGTCATCGAGGTGAATGAGAGCCTTGAGGATGAGCCGGAGAAGGTCAATGAGGATCCTTATGGCGACGGCTGGCTTTACAAAGTCAGGCTCGAGGATGCCGGGGAGCTGGATGGCCTGATGGATTCAGCGGCTTATGCGGAACATGTGGCTGCAGAGGGATAAGACCACCTGTTGATCTCCTTGCAGGAGCGCGCGGGCAGGGCTTACGAAAACACGCTCCTTGCGGCACGTCCATGTGACGCTTGGGCTCCGCCCCTCAGCGCTAAATGCTCCTGCGTCGCGCTGAGGGTCCTGGGCAGGCCATCCTTGGCCAGCCCGTGAAGAGTTATCACTCTTCACCCATGGCTCCGCACAGTTTTCGAAAGCCCAGCCCGCTTGCTCCCGTAGTTTGGGTGTTGTCCTCACCCGTTCATGTATAATCCTCGCCCCGAATTTTTCTCTGCCTGGTGGTCGTTATGAACTTCCCTGTCCTCTATCTACGCAAAGGCGCGGAGCGCCGTCTCCGTGCTGGCCACCTTTGGGTATACAGTAACGAGGTGGATACTCGCCGCAGTCCGCTGACGGATTTTGAGGCCGGTGCTCAGGCGGAGCTCCGGGCTTCGAATGACAAGCCTTTGGGGACAGTGTTCGTGAACCCCCATGCGCTGATCTGCGGCCGGCTGATCAGTCGGGACCCCGGCCATGGTATGACGCCGCAGCGGTTGACCCAGCGGATGGAGGCGGCGCTGGCGTTGCGGGACCGGCTTTTTGACAAGCCGTTTTACCGCTGGGTGTTTGGCGACAGTGATGGGCTTTCGGGGTTGGTGATCGACCGGTTTGATGCCACGGTGGTGGTGCAGATTTCCACCGCCGGTATGGAGTTGATGAAGGAAGCGGTTGTGCGGGCGGTTCAGCGTCTGGTGCATCCGGAGGCGATCATCCTCAAGAACGATGGCAAGATGCGCAAGGTCGAGGGGCTGGAGAGCTATATGGAGCAGGCTCATGGTCCGGAGGTCAGTCTGCTGCGGGTTGAGGAGAACGGCGTCCGGTTCGAGGTGCCGTTGGAAGGTGGCCAGAAGACGGGCTGGTTCTATGATCACCGGATGAATCGGGCCCGTTTGCAGGCCTATGCGCCGGGCAAGCGGGTTCTGGATGTGTTCAGCTATGTTGGTGGCTGGGGGATTCAGGCGGCCTGTGCCGGGGCCACTCAGGTGACCTGTGTGGACAGTTCGGCCGGCGCGGTTGATTCGGTTCACCACAATGCCAGTCTCAATGGCCTGGAAAATGTGGAAACCATTGAAGGTGATGCCTTTGAGGCGCTCAAGGCGCTGGCGGATGAGAAGGAAAAGTACGACATCGTGGTGCTGGACCCTCCGGCACTGATTCCCCGGCGCAGGGACCAGAAGGCGGGGGAAGAGGCCTATGCGCGGTTGAACCAGCTTGGCCTGCGTTTGCTGGAGCGGAACGGGGTGCTGGTTTCGGCGTCCTGTTCGATGCATCTGTCGCAGGAGAAACTGGTAGACATCATCCGGGGCAGCGGCCGGAAGATTGACCGCTTTGTCCAGTTGCTGGAGCAGGGGCATCAGGCCCCGGATCATCCGGTGATTCCGGGGATTCCCGAGACTGATTACATCAAGTCCTGTTTTGTCCGCTCACTGACGGGGTTCTTCTGAAGCCGGTTAAGTCGGGGTCAGGAAGTCGGGGTCAGATGAAAGCTTTCATCTGACCCCATGTTCAGACCCCATGTTCAGACCCTCAGTGACATCACCTTCCAGCCGTTGTCCCGGGCGAATTTCTCCAGAGCCGGATCCGGGTCGACGGCTACCGGGTTGTCCACTTTCTTCAGCAGCGGCAGGTCGTTGTGGGAGTCGCTGTAGAACCAGGCGCCTTCAAGTGTCCTGCCATGGGCTTCCAGCCAGTCGTTCAGGCGTTCGACCTTGCCATCCTGGAAGCTCGGGGTTCCCGCCACTTCGCCGGTGTAGCGGCCGTTCACCAGTTCGGGTTCGGTGGCAATAAGATGTTCAATGCCGAGGGCTTCGGCAATGGGTTCAGTCACAAAGCGGTTGGTGGCGGTAATGATCATCAGGGTGTGGCTCCGCTCCCGGTGGCTGTTCAGGAGGTCTTCCGCGCTGGCCTGCATCATGGGGCGTACTTTCTTCGCCATAAACGCCTCCCGCCAGGCCAGCAGCTCGCCCATATTATGGCTGGCCAGGGGCTGAAGGGCAAAACCGAGGTAATGCAGGATATCCAGCTCGCCGTTCAGGTATTCCTGATAGAAGCGGTCATTGGCAAGGCGATATTCCTCGGCATCCACAATGCCTTGCTCTACCAGAAATTCACCCCAGGCATGGTCGCTGTCGCCGGCCAGAAGGGTGTTGTCCAGATCAAAAATTGCGAGCGTCAAGCTGTTACCTCCAGTGATCAAAGGGCCTGCGGGAAAGCGCGAAGTCTAACACGACCTGTCCTCAACGGCTCCGTTTGCCGAACCCTTGGGATTCTGTAAGAATGAGAGCAACTTGGGCAAATCTGACCGGTGAATTTTTGTACTGGTCTACCGACTTTTAAGAGGACTGTGCCGTGATCGATTCAGACGGTTTCAGACCCAACGTCGGAATCATTCTGGCCAACCACAGGGGAGAAGTTCTCTGGGCAAGGCGAATAGGGCAGGATTCCTGGCAGTTTCCACAGGGTGGTATCAAGCATGATGAATCACCCGAGGAAGCACTGTACCGGGAGCTTGGAGAGGAAATCGGCCTGTGTGCGAACGATGTGGAAATCATCAGTTGCACCCGGGGCTGGCTGAGGTATCGACTCCCGAGGAGGATGGTACGCCACAACTCGCTTCCCGTTTGTGTGGGTCAAAAACAGAAATGGTTCCTGCTGAGGATGTTATCGCCGGATGCGCAGGTTTGCGTGGACGGCACGAATTCACCGGAGTTCGACGGGTGGCAGTGGGTAAGCTACTGGTATCCACTGGGCCAGGTGGTTTCATTCAAGCGTGAAGTGTATCGACGTGCGCTGAGAGAGCTTGCGCCGCGGCTGTTCTACAACATGGAACAGTGGCATCGGGCGGAGCAGAACCGGCGTTTAAAGGAACAACAGAAATGACGGACTGACACCGCCATGCTGAGCATTCTGCGAAGTCTAGTACAAGAGGTAAACAGCGCCCGTGATTTGCAGGAGGCGCTGGATATCATCGTATCGCGGGTGCAGAAGGCCATGGGAACGGAAGTCTGTTCCGTCTACCTGCTCGATCCTGCGACCAACCGCTATATCCTGATGGCCACCGAAGGCCTCTATCGGAAAGCAGTGGGGCAGGTGAGTCTCGCGTATTCCGAGGGCCTTGTCGGTCTGGTGGGTGCCCGTGAAGAACCCATCAACCTGGAAGATGCGCCGTCCCATCCACGCTATCGCTACTTCCCGGAAACCGGGGAGGAGCGATTCCGCTCCTTCCTGGGCGTCCCGATCATTCACCATCGCCGTGTCCTTGGCGTACTGGTTGTTCAGCAGCGGGAAAGCTCCCGGTGCTTCGACGAGGGTGAAGAAGCTTTCCTGGTAACCGTATCGGCACAACTGGCGGGTGTTATTGCCCACAGTGAAGCGACCGGGGCTATCAGTGGTCTGTCCCTGACCGGAGAAGAGGCTCACGATGTCAGCTTCAGTGGCGTCCCCGGCGCTCCGGGTGTGGCGATCGGCAGTGGCGTTGTGGTTTACCCGTCCGCCGATCTGGATGTGGTTCCTGAAAAGCCCACCGACGACATCGACCAGGAACTGGAGCTGTTCCGGGCTTCGGTGAAGGCGGTCCGGGAAGATATCGAACGCGTAGCCAAACGGCTCGCCTCGCAGCTGCGTCCGGAAGAGCAGGCGTTGTTCGATGTCTACCTGAGAATGCTGGGCGACGATGCCATGCCCGGTGAGGTCGCAAACAAGATCCGGGAAGGGATCTGGGCCCAGGGTGCTCTGAAGCAGGTGGTCCAGCAGTACATCCGCCACTTCGAGATGATGGACGACCACTACCTCCAGGAGCGCGCTGTTGATATCCGGGATCTGGGCCGCCGTCTGCTGTCCCATCTCCAGGAGGGTGAGCAGAAACATCTGAATTATCCGGAACGTACTGTTCTGGTGAGCGAGGAGCTTACGCCCGCCATGCTGGGTGAGGTGCCCAAGGGCCAGCTGGTAGGCCTGGTGTCGGTCAAGGGCTCCAGTAACTCCCATGTGGCGATTCTTGCCCGTGCCATGGGCGTGCCCACGGTGATGGGGCTGGTGGATATCCCGGTCAACCAGCTTGACGGCAAGGAACTGATTGTTGACGGTTTTGAGGGCCAGATATTCGCGTCACCATCCTCGGACCTGCGGTCGTTCTATCAGGCGATCTGTGAGGAAGAAGATGAGCTGATCCGGGGCCTGGAAGTGCTCAAGGACAAGCCCTGTGAAACCACCGATCATCACCGGGTTTCCCTGCTGGTAAACACCGGGCTGATGACCGATGTCGTTCGCTCGCTGTCCCACGGTGCCGAGGGCATTGGTCTGTACCGGACGGAAGTCCCCTTCATGGTCAAGGACCAGTTCCCCTCCGAGCAGGAGCAACGCGAATATTACCGGGAGCAGCTCGAAGCCTTTGCGCCCAGTCCGGTCACCATGCGCACGCTGGATATCGGCGGCGACAAGGCGTTGACCTATTTCCCGATCCAGGAGGAAAACCCATTCCTGGGCTGGCGCGGCATCCGGGTAACGCTGGACCATCCCGAGATTTTCCTGGTTCAGGTGCGGGCTATGCTCAAGGCCAGCGAGGGCCTGAACAATCTGCAGATCATGCTGCCGATGATCTCCAATATCTCCGAAGTGGAGGAGTCCCTGCACCTGATCTACCGTGTGTATCACGAGGTTCGGGAAGAGGGCTACGAGATTCACATGCCGAAAGTCGGCGTGATGGTCGAGATTCCCGCAGCGGTCTACCAGATCCGCGAGCTGGCCGACCGGGTGGACTTCCTGTCCGTGGGTTCCAACGATCTGACACAGTACCTGCTGGCGGTGGATCGCAATAACCCAAGGGTGGCCCAGCTCTATCATTCCTACCACCCGGCAGTGCTTCAGGCGCTGGTCCGGATTGCCCAGGATGCCCATTCGGTCGGGAAGCCGGTAGGCATTTGCGGGGAACTGGCCGGTGATCCCGGTGGCGCGTTGCTCCTTATGGCCATGGGGTATGATTCCCTGTCCATGAACGCGGCCAGCTTACCAAAGGTGAAATCGGTCATTCGGAGTATCAGTCGGGAATGGGCGGTACAGCTGCTGGAAGACGTGTTGCTGCTGGATTCGCCACACGTCATCAAGAGTTGTGTGGATCTGGCTCTCAGAAACGCCGGTTTTGGCCGCTACCTGAGGCCCGGAAAGTCAAGCGCCACGGCGGTTTCCCAGGCAGCCGTATCCTGACAGCGAGCGGTTTTGGCGAACAATATAGGGTGTGTACTCTAAAACCGGTTGTTATTTTAGTCGTTGTAGTACTTGTGGTATCCGGTGGTTCAGAACATGGAATCGCATTCTTTCTCCGGAAAAGGAAAGGCTATGAAGGTGCCCGCTGATCTTAAATCCGCTCCCCGCATCGGGCTTGCCCTGGGCGGTGGTGGTCCTTTGGGCGGAATATACGAGATCGGAGCACTGCGTGCCCTGGATGAAGTGCTGGATGGCCTCGACTTCAACAATATCGATGTTTATGTCGGGGTAAATGCGGGTTCTTTTGTGGCGGCGAATCTGGCAAACCAGATGACCACCGCACAGCTGTGCCGGATTTTCGTGCGCAATGAAGCTGAAGTTCACCCCTTTCACCCGGAAGTCTTCTATCGGCCTGCATTCCAGGAAATTTTCAGCCGGTTGCTGGCGGTGCCGGGGCTGGTTTCAACCGCGGTACTTCGGTTTGTGAATAACCCCTACGATCAGAGCCTGCTGGAAGCCATGACCATACTGGCGCAGGCTGCTCCGGCGGGGTTGTTTGATAACGAAGGCCTGCACGAGTACCTCAATCGCAGTTTTACCATGCTGGGGCGGACCAACGATTTCCGCCAACTCAAGCGCAGCCTTTACATTGTTGCTGCTGATGTCGAGAGTACGGAGGCGGTCTGTTTTGGTGCCCCCGGCTTTGACCATGTGCCCATTTCAAAGGCGATTCAGGCAAGCACCTCGTCGCCGGGGCTGTACGTGCCTGTGGATATTGATGGCCGCTATTACGTGGATGGTACCCTGCGCAAGGGATTGCACGCCTCTGTTGCCTTCGAGGATGGTGCAGACCTCGTGTTTGCCGTCAATCCCCAGGTGCCCATTGACGCCAGCGCCGCGGTTCGTGCCGGATCCATGAAGCCGGGTGAGCTGACCCGATCCGGAATGCCAAACCTGTTATCGCAGATGTTCCGGACCATCGTCTACTCGCGGATGCAGTCCGGTATTGCCCAGTACGCCCGGGACTATCCGGACAAGGACATTCTGCTGTTCGAGCCAACCCGTGATGACGCCAAACTGTTCTTCTCCAATGTATTCAGTTTCCAGTCCCGGCGCATGGTTTGCGAACATGCCTATCAGATGACCCGTCGGGATCTTCTGAACCGCGCAGACCAGCTCGAACCCAGGCTGGCGAAATACGGCATCAAACTGCGGCGGGATCGTCTGGAGGACGAGCAGCGAACAATCAGCACCAGCCTTTATGGCGAAATGCTGCCCCTGTATGTGGCCAAGGGTCGGAAGGAGAAAGTCGACAAGGGAAAGCTGGCAACCGGCCTCGAGAATGTCACCCACCTCTTTTCGAAAGCTGAGTAAGCCGGGGTCAGATGAAAATGGGGTCAGATGAAATTTTCATCTGACCCCATTTTCATCTGACCCCAATTTCACATTAGAGAATATACCGGCTCAGATCCTCGTCTTCCGCCAGTTCTCCAAGCCTTTCATCCACATAATCGGCCGTGACCTCAAAGCCATCAGTGACCTCGTCGCCGGCATCGAACGACAGGGTCTCGAGCAACCGTTCAAGTACGGTATGAAGCCGCCGGGCACCAATGTTTTCGGTGCTTTCGTTCACCTTCCAGGCAACCTCCGCGATACGGGCGATGGCGTCTTCGCGGAAAGTCAGTTTTACGCCTTCGGTTAACATCAGCGCCTCATACTGCTGAACCAGGGACGCATCCGGTTCGGTCAGAATGCGCTTGAAGTCCTCCGGGGTGAGTGCCTGCAGCTCCACCCGGATTGGCAGACGGCCCTGGAGTTCCGGAATGAGGTCCGAAGGCTTTGACAGGTGGAATGCCCCGGAGGCGATAAACAGGATGTGATCGGTGCGTACCGCGCCGTACTTGGTGCTTACCGTGCTGCCCTCGATCAGTGGTAACAGGTCACGCTGAACGCCTTCGCGGGATATATCGGATGAGGTGTTTTCCGAGCGCTTGGCGACCTTGTCGATTTCATCAATAAACACGATCCCATTCTGCTCCACTGCCTGGATGGCCTTCTGCTTGATCTCTTCCTCGTTGACAAGCTTGGCGGCCTCTTCTTCCTTGACCCGCTTCAGGGCATCCGAAACCTTCATCTTGCGGGTCTTGCGCTTGTCGGAGGAGAGATTGGAAAACATGCTTTGCAGCTGATTGGTCATCTCCTCCATGCCCGGAGGCGCCATGATTTCCACGCCGGCACCGGAGTTGCGCAGGTCGATCTCAATTTCCTTGTCGTCCAGTTCACCTTCACGAAGCTTTTTCCGGAGCAGCTGGCGGGTGGATGACTCCGAGCTGCGCTGGCTGTTTTCGCTGAGATCCCTCGGTGGTGGAATCAGCGCGTCCAGAATCCGGTCTTCCGCCGCATCCATTGCCTGGCTTTCGTGACGCTTCATCTCTGCTTCACGCAGCATTTTAACGGCCATGTCCGCCAGATCCCGGATAATGGATTCCACATCGCGGCCGACATAACCCACTTCGGTGAACTTGGTGGCTTCCACTTTCAGGAACGGAGCATCGGCCAGCCTGGCCAGGCGCCGGGCAATCTCGGTTTTACCGACACCGGTGGGGCCGATCATCAGGATGTTCTTCGGTGTGATCTCATCACGCAGGCTGCTGTCCAGTTGCATCCGGCGCCAGCGATTCCTCAGGGCGATGGCGACCGCCCGCTTGGCTTCTTGCTGGCCCACGATGTGTTTATTGAGTTCGCGGACAATCTCACTGGGAGTCATTGCAGGCATGGTTGCTCCGGATCAGTCGTTTTTGGAGAGCACTTCAAGGGTGCGATTGTGATTGGTGTAAATACAGATATCGGCGGCGATATCCAGGCCCTTCTCGACAATCTCGTGGGCGGAAAGGCCGGTATTTTCCAGCAGGGCCCGGGCCGAAGCCTGGGCAAAAGGGCCACCTGAGCCAATGGCAATCAGTCCCTGTTCCGGCTCAATGACATCACCGTTGCCGGTAATAATCAGCGAGGCGGTTTTGTCAGCCACGGCCAGCAGAGCTTCCAGCCGGCGCAGCGCTCGATCAGTTCGCCAGTCTTTCGCCAGTTCCACAGCGGCCCTTGTGAGGTTGCCCTGGTGTTTCTCCAGCTGGGCTTCGAATCGCTCAAACAGCGTGAAGGCATCGGCCGTGCCGCCCGCAAAACCAGCGATGACTTTGCCATTGTAGAGGCGGCGAACCTTCCGGGCATTGCCTTTCATCACGGTATTGCCCAGGGAAACCTGGCCGTCGCCACCCATGGCAACTTCGTCATCGCGCCTGACGGAAAGAATGGTAGTCATTGGGGCTCCAATTGCCTGATTAAACTTGGTACCCGTTGGTTATGGAGGCTTTCGGCGGGAATTCAAGAGTTTTTGCACCGAGCCCTGGAGATCAGCCTTCCTTGGGAATCTTCCGGACCAATGGCTGAATGCTGAGCGAAACCAGCTTGTCTATCGCTGAGTTCATCTGGCTGCGGGAGGTGAACGGCCCTACGTTGACCCGGTACCAGATGGAACCATTGTCCAGATTGATCCGCTGGATGCTCGCACGCAGGCCCTGGAAGGCAATCTGGGCCCGCTGGCGTTCGGCGTCTTCCTTGCTGCGGAAGGAGCCTGACTGCACCAGGTAGTCGAAGTCCTGTTGGGTTGGGCCAGGAGTGTACTCGTCAACTTTGGGGGGTACGACCTCGGATTCCGGCAGCATGTCATAAAAGCGGAATGCCGGTTTCTGGTCTTCCTGGCGGGCTGTTTCCGCTGGCTTTTTGGCTGTTTTTTGGGCCGGTTTTTCAGTCGCTGGCTGAACGTTGCCGCCTGGACCGGGCGGCAGGGAGTTCAGGTAGACAATAAAACCGATGAACCCGCCGACGGCCGCCAGAGACAAAATCCACTTCAGCGACAACCCCCCGTGCTGCGAGCGGGCGCTGGCTGCCGGTTTTGGTCGGGCAGCCTTCGCAGCCTTCGTCCTGGCCGGTTTTACGGGTTTGCGGCGCACAGTGGCTGAAGCCTTGGCTGATGACCTGTCTTTACGGGCGTAATCTCGGGACATACGTTTTACATCTCTTCCGGGGCGCTGACGCCCAGCAGGTCCAGGCCGTTTGCGATAACCTGCCTGATGGCAAGGTAAAGGCTGACACGGGCATCGCGGGTGGCTGTGTCCTCGATTAACACCTTGTGAGCGTTGTAGTAAGTGTGGAACTGGCCCGCCAGGTCCCGCAGGTAGTGCGTCAGATGGTGCGGCTCACGCTGGGTGGCAGAGTTGATAATCAGCTCCGGATATTTCGCCAACTGGTTGGCCAGCTCTTTCTCCTCGTCCAGAGTCAGCCGTTCCAAATCGCCTGCACATTCGTTCCGGCCACGCTCCACGCCTGCCTCAGCCAGTTTCCGAAGTACGCTGCAAATGCGCGCATGGGCATACTGGATGTAATACACAGGGTTTTCATTTGTCTGAGAACGGGCAAGATCGATATCGAAGGTCAGTTGGGAGTCGACACGCCGGGCGGCCAGGAAGAACCGGGTGGCGTCGCGGCCGACTTCATCGATCAGGTCCCGAACCGTGACATAGCTGCCGGCCCGTTTGGAGATTTTTACTTCCTGGCCGGAACGGGTGACCATGACCATCTGATGCAGGACATAGTCCGGCCAGCCTTCCGGAATACCGGCGTTCAGTGCCTGCAGGCCAGCGCGAACCCGGGTAACGGTAGAATGGTGATCGGCACCCTGTTCGTTGATAACGGTGGTAAAGCCCCGCTGCCATTTGTCGAAGTGATAGGCCACATCCGGCAGGAAGTAGGTGTAGCCACCGTCCTTCTTGCGCATGACCCGGTCTTTGTCATCGCCGAATTCCGTGGTTTTCAGCCACAGGGCGCCGTCCTGCTCGTAGGTGTAGCCGTTATCCTGCAGGCGCCTGACCGTGGCTTCGACCTTGCCTTCCTCATAAAGGGAGGACTCAAGAAAATAGACATCAAACTGGACACCGAAGGCTTTCAGATCCAGATCCTGCTCCCGGCGCAGGTAGGCCACGGCAAACTCCCGGATGGCGTCACGGTCTTCCGGATCTGCCTTGGCAGTCACCTCGCGGTCATCCGCGGTCACTGTCTCGCCAGCGAGGTAGGCGTTGGCCACGTCAATGATGTAATCGCCGCGGTAGCCATCCGCCGGCCAACTGTCGTTTTCCGGGGTCAGACCTTTCACCCGTGCCTGAACTGAAAGCGCCAGATTGTTGATCTGGGCACCGGCATCGTTGTAATAAAACTCGCGGGTCACATCGTAGCCGTTGGCTTCCAGCAGCCGGCACAGGCAGTCGCCAATCGCCGCGCCGCGTCCGTGACCAACGTGAAGGGGGCCTGTGGGGTTGGCGGATACAAACTCCACCTGAACTTTTTCACCCTGGCCCCGGTCATTGCGGCCGAAGTGATCGCCTTCATCCAGTATGGTATTAACCACTTCAAAAGCACTGGCGGTGCTCATAAAGAAGTTGATGAAACCGGGCCCGGCAATCTCCACCTTCTCCACCGCTTTGCTCTGCGGCAGCTTTTCGATGAGCGCCTCCGCCAGCTTTCTGGGCGGACAACCGGCTGCCTTGGATGCAACCAGGGCAATGTTGCAGGCGTAGTCCCCGTGGGACTTGTCCTTGGTATTGCCCACCTGCGGAGTGAAGGACTGGTCCGCAGGCAAAGTGCCATCGGATTGGAGTGCTGCCAGTGCAGACTGGAGCAGATCGGAAACGGTCTCTTTCATGCGGTCAGATGACTCGGTTTGCTGGAGAATTGGAATCGGGGCAGAGAGCCCGTTGATAGTTGATAATAGAAGGCGGGTATTATCGCGGAAAGGCGTGGCGTACTCAAATTCAGTAAGAAAAGCCCCGCACGTAGGCGGGACTTTCAAGGTCAGTCGTTCACATTACAGGCCTGGTCGCTTCCATACAGGCCTTCTATCCCGCCGGGAGGTGGGATATCGGTATTGTTCAAATCAGAGGCTGCACATGAAAGAAAGAACTCTGAAGATTCGACACTTTCCGAGCCGCCCACGCGGACAGTTGCGGTCAGCTCCACTCTCACCCAGTTGCAGTGGCTTTGCGGATAGATCAGTGAGAAGTCTGCCGATCCATCGGTCGCTGAAATAACAGAAGATGCACTGGTCGTCGCTGAGTTAGTTGGTTCAAGTGCTAAGCTTCCATTGATGTCCTCTCCAGCATCCAGTTGTCCGTTGCGATTTAGGTCTTCGGCGTCACAGAAAACTGGGTTACCGGGGCTAATAACCCACGTGTCGTCTATCGAGGGCACATAACTTCCTTTAACGTAGCCAGTAGGGAGTACGCTAAGTTCGATGTTGGCATTTTCGACAGGAGCGCCGTTCGCATCGGTCACGATTGCCACATAGTCCTTGATATAGCGTACGGTGTCTGGCTCAATGATCTCGTTACCGGTTCCAATTGCAAGTCGTAGCGCTTGCCTTGCAACAGTAAGAGTGACAGTGTCCGAAATGGACCCTGCGACAGTTGCCTGTATCTCTACTCCACCCCGCCCACTGGTGTTTGCCCCAGCTTGGTAAATGGTCGAAGCGCGCCCTTGAGAATCTGTGACGTCCCGGCTTGATGTGAGGCTACCGCCGCTGCCGTCCTCCAGGATGCTGAAGGAGACTTCCTGATTTTTGACAAGGTTGTTGTCTGCGTCTCGAATAACCGCGACAATTTCCGTTGTTTCACTCAGGTCGAGTTGGGTTTTGATTGCTTGCAAGTTGATCTCATCGGGCGTGGTCGCGACGAATTCGAAGGTAAGGTCGGCGGAAAGCCCCGAATTAGTATCAGATGCGGTAATGGTCGAAATGCCTGCGTTGGTTGACGAAATGTCAATGCTGGCTTGGCCGCCTGACGTAGTCACCACGCCACTTGCTGGAGTCAGCGTCCCACGGGTCGCTGTAAACTGTATCTGTGTACCGTCTGCAACTGGGTTTCCATTTACCAGCCACTCCATGGTTACTTCTTGTTGGGTGCTCAGGTCTACTTCGGTATTTGGGGCAGGCGATGTGAAGCCGAAGCTGTCGCCGGCTACAACGATATCGCGAGTAGTGGAGATGGTACTTGAACCACTATAGGCGGCGGCTGTAACCGTTGCTGTTCCTCCCGTGGAGCCACTATTTAGCTGGACATCTACCAAGCCATTAGTGCTGGTCGTCAGGGTTGATGCGGAGAGGGTGCCTAAAGTTGTCGAAAGATTGACGGTCTCGCCTGAAATGCCATTTCCATCTGCGTCAGAGAGAGTCACGCGGAGCGCCGTGCTTGAGCCGAGGGAAATGGAGGTGGGGCCGGAAATTGCCAGAGAGGTTCCAGATATATCCACGCTGACCGAGTCTGAGATCGATCCGCTTTGGGCGGTGATGGTCACGGTTCGATTTCGAGGATCGCCGTCTGTTGTCAGGATGGCCGACGCGACTCCTGCCTGATCGGTTTCACCCTGTGTAACTTCGAGAGTTCCACCGTTAGTTGCGCTGAAGCTGACTGTAACCCCTTGCAAAAGAACGCCATTGGAGTCCTTAACTCGGGCTGTGATAGCCGACTGGGCATTGGTTGAGGTGTCTAACCTCACAGGACTGGCGACCAGATCAATGGTTCCGGCTTCCGCTGTATCTGGAGAGGTCGTTGGATTTCCGCCTCCACCGTTGTTCGGAGAGCCAGCGAGAGGGCTTGAGTTCTCGTCACCTCCACAGGCCGAGAGCAGAAGCGCTAGTAGAATAGCCGTAGAGCGCGCAAGAATGTTCCCTGACATTATTTTTTCTCCAGTTTCCATTTACAGCAAAAGCCTTCAAATGCGCGTTCCCTGCACGAGAACCGCAAGCTCAGGTGTTTTCACAGGATTGGTTGTTAGTTTGCTGAAAATCATAGCACAGGATCTTGATCCGCAATGATGATTAGTATTCATTTATGCAAAACTTTGTAACCTGTTACTAAACCCTCAGGCACGGTAATCACCCGGTTTCCTGCGGATCAACATCAATCATCCACTTGACCCCAGCGGGGAGCTTTTTCTGGTCCAGCTCCTGGCAGATTCCGGCCAACAGGGTGTTCAGTCGCTTTCGGTTCCGGGTGTTCAGGACCAGTTGTGCGCGGTGCTTGTCGGCGCGCCGGGCAATCATTGCGGGCAGCGGGCCCCAGGTTTCAATGCCCGGGGCATGGGTGAGCGGTTTGATGGCGTCCAGGACTTGCAGGCTCTTTTCCATGGTATCGGCTTCGGCCCGGAAGATGGCCATGGCGCGGAATGGCGGGAACAGACCTTCCTCGCGTTCGCTGAGGAGCTGCTCGGCAATGTCGAGATAATGCCCCTCGCAGAGGGTTCTTAATAACGGATGGTCGCTGTGGCAGGTTTGCACCAGCACTTTGCCGGATTTTGTGCCTCGGCCTGCGCGGCCGCTGACCTGCAGCAGGGTTTGTATGAGTTGTTCGGGTGCGCGGAAGTCGACGCTGAACAGGCCGCCATCGGCGTTGACCACCACCACGAGCGTAACATTGGGGAAGTCGTGGCCCTTGGCCAGCATCTGGGTGCCAACGAGTACACATGGCTTACCGCTGTTAACCTGGCTCAGGATGTTCTGGATACTGCCCTTGCGCTGGGTGCTGTCGCGGTCAACCCGCACCACGGGCGTATGCGGGAAGGCGGATGCCAGAATGTCCTCGGTTCTCTCGGTTCCCTGGCCAACAGGTTTGAAGGCGTCACTCTGGCATTTCGGGCAACGCTCGGTGGCTGCTGTCTGGTAGTTGCAGTGATGGCACCGCATGGCCCGGTCCCGGCGGTGATAGGTGAGCCGGGTGTCGCAGCGGGGGCACCCGACCATGTGGCCGCAGTCAAAGCACATCATGACCGGCGCAAAGCCGCGCCGATTGACGAAAACCAATGCCTGGTCACCCTTGGCGAGGGTTTGGTCAATGGCGTTCAGGGCAGGCCGGGAAAGGCCGCCTTCCAGGGGGCGGCTGCGAATATCCAGCAGGCTGATGGCAGGTGGCGCCGCATTGCCTGCGCGTTCTTCCAGCTTAACCAGCCGGTATTTGCCCTGTTCCGCATTGTAAACAGATTCAAGCGAGGGCGTGGCTGAGCCGAGGATAACCGGGCAGCGGTTCAGGTGCGCGCGGTAAACCGCCAGGTCACGACCGGAATACCGGAATCCTTCGCCCTGTTTATAGGAGCTGTCATGCTCTTCATCGACGATGATCGTGCGCAAGCCGGTAAAGGGCAGCAGAACAGCGGACCGGGTGCCGATCAGGATGACGGGCTCGCCTTCGCGGATCTTCAGCCAGGTGGTCAGGCGCTCGCTGTCGTTGAGTGCGGAATGCCATACCACAATGCGCGTACCGAAATAATGCCTGAAGCGGGCGACGGTCTGAGGGGTAAGGTTAATTTCCGGAACCAGTACAAGGGCCTGGTCGCCTGCCCCCAGTTGCTGCTTGAGGTAGTGCAGATAGATTTCCGTTTTTCCGCTGCCGGTGATTCCGTACAAAAGGAAGGCACTGAATCCTTCCCGGGGGCTGGCCAGTTCTTCGGCCGCGGCCGCCTGGGCAGCTGAAAGGGTTGGTCGCCTCGCCAGAAGCTCAGGCGCCTCGGGCTGTGAGCCGGGAACGGGTGGTGCAATGGTTTGGACCAACTGCTTATCGCTGAGGGCTCTCAATTGGGTGCGGGTAAATCCGGCCTTGATGATGTCGCTGGTGGCTGTGCCCCGGTTGTGCTGGCTCAGCCATTCAAGCAATTCTTTCTGCCGATGGGCGTTGGCGGGAAGGGGCTCGCCGTGATTGCAGGCCATCCACCACTCCACTGGCTTCTCTTCCGCTTTGCGGCCCCGCCTGAGGGCGGGGGGCAGGGCAGTGAACAGGCACTCGCCCAGAGGGTGCTGGTAGTAGTCGCTGGCCCAACTGAGAAGGTTGAGGGTCTCCTCCGGCAATGCCGGCCAGTCCTCCAAAGTCGCAAATACTGGCTTGAGGTTGATCCCGGGAGGCGGCTCCACGCCGGTTTGCACCACAAGGCCTGTTGTTTGCTGTTGCCCAAAAGGAATTCTCACCCTCTGGCCCGGCACAAGCTTGAGGCCTCCCGGAACGGTATAGTCGAACAGCCGGCGCAGCGGGCGATTCAGGGCAATGCGTGCGATCAACGGCACTGAGTGCCCCACTGGAAAACGAGTGTCACGGTTTTTCCCTATCCTGTTTAATCGGCGGCCTGCCGCGAAATCTCTGATGGGCGGGTCCGGAAATCAGCGCGGCGCTTGCCTGATGTGGTAATTGCAAGTAAGATTCGCGGTCTGTTTCCGGCAGGGCATGATTGTGCCCGGTCTTCTCAATTGATTCAAACATGCGGTGCCTGGCGCCTGGTAATTCAGATGCCCCGCGATCAGGTAGCGGCATGACCTAACGAGGTTCCCCATGAAAGAAGGTATCCACCCAAAATACGAAGAGATAGCTGTTACCTGTTCCTGCGGTAACACCTTCAAGACACGTTCTACCTACACGAACGATCTGCAACTGGATGTATGTTCACAGTGTCACCCATTCTATACCGGCAAGCAGAAGGTTATGGATACCGGTGGCCGTATCGACCGTTTCCAGAAGCGCTTCGGCGGTCGTATCGGTGGCAAGAAAGACTGATCACTGCGGATTTGAATAAAGGCGCCTCCGGGCGCTTTTTTTGATCTTTAATGCGGTGGGTGGCTCGAAAATACATACGCAATTAGTCTTATTGACTGTTCGCAATATGTCGCTAGCCATGCTTGTCGTTTTGGGCCTGGCGGGCCATAATGGCGCGCTCCGCCGGAGCCAGGGAGTCCCCGGCGGTTTATTACCTTTAAACGTGACAAACGGAACAGTGGCAATGTCTCAAGATCTGAAAGAAGCGGCCCTTGAATATCACGCCAAGCCGCGGCCTGGTAAGCTGAGTGTTGAAATCACCAAGCCAACCCGGACTTCCCGTGACCTTTCCCTGGCGTATAGCCCCGGGGTTGCCGAGCCGGTTCGGGAGATCGCAAAGGACCCGGAGAATGCATACAAGTACACCGCCAAGGGCAACCTGGTGGCTGTTATCTCCGATGGGACCGCGATTCTTGGTCTGGGCAACCTGGGTCCGCTGGCCAGCAAGCCGGTTATGGAAGGCAAGGGCGTACTGTTCAAGCGCTTTGCCGGAATTGATGTCTTCGACATTGAAGTCAATTCCGAGAGCCCGCAGGCGTTTATTGAAACGGTCGAGCGTATTGCGGATACCTTTGGTGGTATCAATCTCGAAGACATCAAAGCGCCGGAGTGCTTTGAAATTGAGCGCGCCCTGATTGAAAAATGCCGCGTGCCTGTCTTTCATGATGACCAGCATGGTACTGCCATCGTCACTGCAGCCGGCATGGTCAATGCCCTCGAACTGCAGGGCAAAAAGATTGAGGAGGCGACGGTGGTTTGTCTGGGTGCCGGTGGCGCCGCCATTGCCTGCATGAAACTGCTGATCAGTTGCGGTATTCGCTCTGAGAACATCGTCATGCTCGACCGCAAGGGTGTGATCCACTCTGGTCGCGATGATCTGAACCAGTACAAGGCGATGTTCGCCAATGAGACTGACAAGCGCACGCTGGATGACGCCATCGACGGTGCGGATGTGTTCCTTGGCCTTTCCGGTCCGGACCTGCTGACCGGCGACCAGCTCAAGAAAATGGCTCCGAACCCGATCGTGTTCGCATGCTCCAATCCGGACCCGGAAATTAACCCGGAAGTTGCCCGGGCAGCCCGCAATGATCTGATCATGGCGACCGGTCGTTCCGATTATCCGAACCAGGTCAATAATGTGCTGGGCTTCCCGTTCATCTTCCGTGGCGCGCTGGACGTTCGCGCCACGGTGATCAATGAAGAGATGAAAGTGGCCGCGGTAAACGCAATTCGCGAGCTGGCCAAGGAGCCGGTGCCGCAGGAGATCTGTGAGGCTTACTGTGTTGAAAGCTTCGAGTTCGGTAAGGAATATATCATTCCCAAGCCGATGGATGTCCGCTTGCTTGAAGTGGTGCCGGCGGCGGTTGCCCGGGCTGCTGTGGAGTCCGGGGTTGCCCGTAATCCGTACCCTGCGCATTACCCGCTCAGGTCCATGGATGACATCATCTGATACGTTGTTCAGGGCAATAAAAAAACCGGCGGTGATCGATCCCGCCGGTTTTTTTATGTCTGTTCCGTTTGTGTCAGAAAATTCTGCGTGAAAGGTCGTCTTCTCCGGAGTTTCCGTTGCGATCACTCTCGTCTTCGGACAGCAGTGGCGGTGGTGCATCCTCTTCCCGAAAGATCTCAAACACGCCGTCTTCTCCCGGTCTTGCCCGCTGTCCGGTTTCCGGGTTGATCCGGATGTTCACGATGCCGTTAGGGCGGGGCATGAAGGAAGGAGGCTCGCCCTTGAGGGCGACTTTCATATAATCCAGCCAGACAGGCAGTGCAGTGCTCGCGCCGAATTCACCCCTGCCCAGTGGTGCCGGCTGATCGAATCCAACCCAGGTTGTCGTGGCCAGTTCATGATTGAACCCTGCAAACCATGTGTCTTTCTGTTCGTTGGTGGTGCCTGTCTTGCCCGCAATATCCTCGCGCCCCAGTGCCAGGGCCCGACGACCCGTGCCCAGGCGGATGACGTCCCGCATCATGGAGTGGAGGATGAATACGGCGCGTTCATCTGCGAGCCGGCGCATCACTCGCACCTGCTGTGCATTATTGGTACTTTCCGCAGGCTCCGCTTCCGTGCTCGTTGCGCTGGGTTCGGTGTCCGTTTCTTTCTCTTCTGCGATCTCCTTGCAGTCCTGGTCGCACAGAACGGTTTCCGGGGCCTGATAGACGGTCTCGCCGCGGACATCCTTGATGGTCTCGATCAGGTAGGGTTCAACGTCATACCCGCCGTTGGCAATCACCGCCATGCCTCTGGCAAGCTCCATGGGGGTAAGCAGGCCGCTCCCAAGTGACAGTGACAAGTTGTCCGGCATTTTCTCGACCGGAATTCCCAGTTGCGCCAGGTAGTCAATCGTTTTCTGGATGCCAAGGTCGCGCAGTAGCCGTATGGAAACCAGGTTCCGCGAGCGATAGAGGGCTTCGCGAAGCCGGGTCGGACCATAAAACTGCCCGGATGAATTCTGTGGCCGCCACGCGGACTCGAGTTCGGAGTCATTGAACACTATCGGCGCATCGTTATAGATGGTTGCCGGTGTCATGCCGCTCTCGAGTGCGCTGAGGTAAAGGAAGGGCTTGAAGGTGGAGCCGGGTTGTCTTTGCGCCTGGATGGCCCGGTTGTATTTGCTCTGGCCGAAGCTGTAACCGCCTGAGAGAGCCTGAATGGCACCTGTTCGGGCTTCCAGGGAGATCAGGGCGCCTTCAACGCGGGGAATCTGCGCGAGTGATACGATTGCCGGCCTGGCCGGCTCCGAAGCCCCGTTGCGGTCTTGGTCTTCCTTTTCCGGAGCTGTCCCTGCCGGCTTCGGCGCCTGGGCGCGCACGTAGACAATGTCGCCCGCGGCAACCACATCCGAGGGCTTTTCGGGTTCCGGGCCAGTGAGGTCTTCGGTTTTATAGCGTCTTGCCCATGTCATGGTTTCGAAAGGCATGATAGCGGGGCCCAGCATTCGCGCGTGTACCCGGACATTTGGGGTCTTGTCGTCAACACTGGTAACAACGGCGGGGATCAGGGACTCGACCCGGGGGTAATTCTGCATAACCTCTGACAGGTCGCTGCCGGCCAGGGTCTCCGGATCAATCTGGCCGACAGGGCCCCGGAAACCATGGCGCCGGTCGTAGGCCTCCAGGCCATCCCTGAGGGCTTCCGTGGCAGCCTGCTGCTTCGTGCTGTCAACGGTGAGCGTAACGGTATAGCCATCGGTGTAGGCGTCTTCGCCGTAGCGCCGAACCAGTTCGGAGCGGGCCATCTCTGCGACATAATCGGCGTCAACTTCGCTGTCAGTGCTGTTGTAACTGGCTGTGAGCGGAGCTGCAAGCGCCCGTTCGTAGGCGTCCGGAGTGATGTAGCCCAGTTCCTGCATTCGGCCCAGAATCCAGTTCCGGCGAATCATCGCGCGTTCGGGATTGGCCAGCGGGTTGTAGGCCGACGGCGCTTTTGGAAGGCCTGCGAGCATGGCCATTTGAGCGAGCGAAAGTTCGGAGACGGGTTTGTTGTAATAGACCTGGGCTGCGGCGGCAATCCCGTAAGCCCGGTTGCCGAGATATATCTTGTTCAGGTAGAGCTCAAGAATCCGGTGCTTGTCCAGTTCACGCTCTATCTGAAGAGCCAGAAGTATCTCGTTGAACTTCCGGATAAAGGTTCTGTCCCGTGACAAAAAGTAATTTTTTGCAACCTGCATTGTGATGGTGCTGCCCCCGGACTGGATCTCCCCGGTTGAGACCAGTTCGATGGCAGCCCGCGCCAGGCCTTTGATGTCGACTCCGAAGTGTTCGTAAAAACGCGAGTCTTCAGCGGCCATAAAGGCTTGTAACTGAATTGTTGGGATCTGTTCGATTGTGATCGGTGCCCTTCTCTTTTCACCGAATTCTGCTATTAATCTCTTGTCTTTGCTATATACCCGCAGCGGTGTCTGGAGTTTTATTTCCAGCAGTTGAGCGACCGGTGGAAGCCCGGGGCGAAGATAGAGATAAAAGCCGGAGGTTACGATAACGGCGACACTCAGTCCGGTAAGAAATAGCCAGGCAAAAAGGCGAGATGTGCGCAACAAATGAGACATTTTTTTCTGACAACTGTTGGATATAGGTCTATCATTTGAGAAATTGCTTTAGGAAGGACGAGTCGCTTCACCGCTGCAATGGTTCTCGGTTAAAGAAGAACGGGCATTGTAGACGGAATACTGAAGAAATTCTCTTAAATAAAAAACACATAAGTTACGTAACCCGGTGCAACTGACCAGGTATAGGGTGAGCGCGTGTTCGGATTGTTAGGAAAGAAATCCAGTGCAGTGCTGGGCGTGGATATAAGCTCCAGCTCGGTCAAACTTCTGGAGCTGTCAAAGCAGGGTGACCGGTACAAGGTCGAAAGCTACGCAGTGGAGCCGTTACCGGCGAACGCTGTGGTCGAAAAAAATATCACGGATGTCGAGGCGGTGGGCGAAGTGCTGAAGCGCGTTGCCTCCAAGTCCCGCACCAGCGTGAAGCAGGTTGCGGTCGCGGTCTCCGGCTCCGCGGTAATCACCAAGGTCATCCAGATGGATGGTGGCCTCAATGAGTTCGAGATGGAAGATCAGATCGCCCTTGAGGCAGATCAGTACATTCCATACCCGCTGGATGAGGTGGCCATCGACTTTGAGGTGCAGGGTCCCTCCGAAAACAATCCCGATCAGGTTGATGTGCTTCTGGCCGCGTGCCGGAAAGAAAATGTCGACATACGGGAAGACGCCCTCGAGATTGCCTCACTGACAACCAAGGTTGTTGATGTCGAAGCCTACTCACTGGAACGGGCATATGCGCTGATAGAGCCGCAGCTTGATTCACAGGGTGAAGAGCTGGTGGTTGCTATTGTCGACATTGGCGCAACCATGACAACGCTCAGTGTCCTGGCCGGCGGAAAGACAGTGTACACCCGGGAGCAGATTTTTGGCGGCAAACAGCTGACTGAGGAAATTCAGCGCCGGTACGGGTTGTCTCTTGAAGAGGCCGGGCTTGCCAAGAAGCAGGGTGGGTTGCCCGATGACTATGACTCAGAGGTTCTGACGCCGTTCCGTGAAGCCGTGGTGCAGCAGGTGGCCCGGGCGCTTCAGTTCTTCTTCGGTGCCAGCCAGTATAACGCTGTCGACTATGTGGTTCTGGCAGGCGGTACTGCCTCTGTCCAGGGGCTGACTGAAATGGTCGAAGAAAAAACGGGAACACCGGCACTGGTGGCAAACCCGTTTGCAGATATGGCAGTGGGATCACGGGTCAATGCATCGGCGCTGAGTAATGATGCTCCCTCTCTGATGATTGCCTGCGGCCTGGCAATGAGGAGCTTCGACTGATGGCAAAGATTAACCTCCGACCCTGGCGTGAAGAACTTCGTGCCGAAAAGCAGAAACAGTTCGTTGTGATGATTCTTGGTGCGGCGATCATTGCCGGTGGCCTGGTATTCCTCTGGAAGTCCGATATGGACAGCCGGATCGCTTACCAGCAATCGCGGAACGCTTATATTGAAACGGCGGCCAAGAAGCTGGACCAGCAGATCAAGGAGATCGAGAATCTCAAGCGCAAGCGGGATGAGCTTCTTGCCCGGATGCACGTTATCCAGGACCTTCAGGGTAAACGCCCGGTTATTGTCCGGGTTTTTGACGAGCTGGTCAGAACGCTGCCCGATGGTGTTTTCTATACTGACCTCAAGCGCACGGGAGACCGGCTGGATATCGTGGGCATGGCGGAATCCAACAGCCGCGTTTCCACGTTGATGCGCCAGTTCGAGGAGTCCTATTGGTTTTCTGATCCCAACCTGTCAAACGTGTCGGCAGCAGACAGCCGCCGGGCCGGCTACAGTCAGTTCAACCTCTCGGTACAACAAAACACACCTGAGCCCGAAGGGGAGGATAAGTAATGAGCCTCGCGGACTCACTCAAAAGCCTCAACGAATTTGATATCAACGACCTCGACGTCAACAACGCCGGTATCTGGCCAGCACCGATCAAGGCTGTTGTGGTTCTGATCATCTTCGGGCTCATTTTCGGGGGCGGGTACTGGTTCTTCATCAAGGATCAGTACGCCCAGCTTGAACGCGTTGAAAAAACCGAGCAGGAGCTTCGTAAGAAGTACGAAGAGAAAGCCTACCAAGTGGCGAATCTTGAAGTCTTCAAGGCTCAGATGGCGGAGATGGAAGAAACGTTTGGCGCGCTGGTAAGGCAGCTTCCCAGCGAGACCGAAGTGCCAGGCTTGCTGGAGGATATTACCAATACCGCCCTGGGTAGTGGTCTTGCGCTTCAGGAAGTGAAGCTGCAGCCGGAGCAGCGCCGGGATTTCTATTCCGAATTGCCGATCAATATCCGGGTGTCCGGTTCCTATCATGAGCTGGCGTCCTTTGTCAGCAGTGTGGCAAGCCTTCCCCGGATCGTGACCTTGCACGACTTGACCATCGAACCAACTGGCGGAGACGGAGAGCGGCTTGATATGCAAGTTGTGGCTCGTACCTACCGCTACCGGGCTGGAGAATGAGCATGACAGCAAAGCATGCGGTAAAAGCCTGGCTGGGTGTGTGTCTGGTGTCTCTCCTGGCAGCCTGTTCCCAGGACAGCGGATTTTCAGATCTTGACAAATTCATGGCGGAAACGAGGGCGAAGCCGCGGGGATACGTGGAGCCCCTGCCCGAGTTCAAGGCCTATGAAGCATTCACTTACTCGGCCGCAGACAGGCGGTCACCGTTTGAGCCGCCGATTGACATCCAACTGACAATGGTGGATGAGAAGCCGGTCAGTGATGTTGAGCCGGATCTGGACCGGCCAAGAGAGGTGCTTGAGAACTTTGATCTCAAGGCGCTTCGGATGGTCGGAACACTTCAGGGCGCCTCAGGTAACCTGTTCGCTCTTGTCGAAGACGATACCGGTGGCATTCACAGGGTGCGCGCCGGAAACTATATGGGGCAGAACTACGGTCGTATTGTGGGCGTCAGTGAAACCCGTATTGAGCTGATTGAAATTGTTCCCAATGGCCGGGGTGGCTGGGTCGAGCGTCCCCGCTCGTTGACCCTCGAAGAAGGCGCAGGCTAAGGAGCGGCTGGATGAAAGTTGAAAGAAACATGCACGTACAAAAAAGTTCAGGGTCGAGGCTAGCGATGTTCAGAAAACTCAATGTATACGTCAGCGTGATTGCTTTTGGGTTGTTCTCCGGCCTGGCCAACGCGGTCACGCTGGAAGACGTGTCGTTTTCGTCGCTACCGGGCGAGCGGCTTGAAGTAACGCTGGAATTCGATGGGCCGCCGCCGGAACCCACCGGTTACACCATTGAGCGCCCCGCTCGCATCGCGGTCGATCTGAGGGGCACGATCAGCGGTCTGGACAGTCGCAGCATTCCCCTGGGCTCCGGGAACGCCCAGAGCATGACGGTGGTGGAAACCAGGGACCGGACACGGCTGATTTTCAACCTCGTTGAGCTGGTTCCTTACGACACGGTTCGCAGGGGTGATTCACTGGTTATGACTATTGGTGGCGAGGCAGGGGGCAAGGCTCAGGGTGCCGTGGCGGGCGCGCCTGATTCGTCCTCCCGGGGTGGCTCGGGAGCATCGGGTTCTTCTTCGGCCAACGCCCTTGGCGGTGTGGATTTCCGTCGTGGCAAGGAGGGCGAGGGCCGGGTTGTTGTCGATCTGGGCAGCTCCGGCACGCCTGTGGATTTGTCGGAACGGGCCGGCAAAATCCGGCTGACCATGGGTGGGATTACCGTTCCTGCCAACCTGCGTCGCCGGCTGGACGTTACGGATTTTGCAACGCCGGTTACCCGCATCGATACCTTTATCGAGGATGGCAATGCAGTGGTCGAGATCAGCCCGCAAGGAAACTACGATTACATTGCCTATCAGTCCGGCAGCCAGTTCACGGTCAGTGTGGAAAAGCTTACTGAACAGGAGGCGGAGTCACGCCGTGAAGAGAAATTCCCGTATACCGGCGAGAAGCTCTCACTGAACTTTCAGGACATTGAGGTTCGTTCGGTTCTTCAGCTGATTGCGGATTTCACGGGCCTGAACCTGGTTGCCAGTGACACGGTGGGCGGCAGCATTACGCTTCGTTTACAGAATGTTCCCTGGGACCAGGCTCTGGATCTGATTCTGAAGACCAAGGGGCTCGACAAGCGGCAGATCGGTAACGTGCTGTTGGTGGCTCCGGCGGATGAGATCGCTGCCCGGGAAAAGCTGGAGCTGGAAACCAATAAACAGATTGCAGAGCTGGCGCCGGTGCGGCTGGACATTGTTCAGGTCAACTACGCCAAAGCGGCGGATATTGTTGCCTTGATCAAGGAAGATCAGGAGTTGATTTCAGACCGCGGATTTGTCTCCTCGGATGTTCGCACCAATACCATCAGTGTTCGTGAAAGCACGGACAAACTTGACCAAATCCGTCGGCTGGTGTCTACCTGGGATGTGCCGGTACGGCAGGTATCCATTGAGGCGCGAATTGTCCGGGCCCAGACCGATGTGGCGGAGGATCTCGGTATTCGCTGGGGGGGTGCCGCTTACAATGTGAGCGGCAATAATGTATTCACTGTTGGTGGCTCGCAGCAATCCCTGCAGGAGGCACGTGATGCTGCGGCAGGAAACAGCAGTACAATCACCTTTCCGGGTGCGCTGGCGGTCGATCTCGGCGTGAGCGGTGAAGGCACTTCCTCCTTTGCCATTGGCTGGGGCAGCGAAGACTTCCTGGTTGATCTGGAGCTGTCTGCTCTGGAGAGTAATGGTCAGGCCGAAGTGGTTTCACAACCTCGGGTTGTCACCGCGGATCGCCAGACCGCGTCTATCAAATCGGGTGAGGAAATCCCTTACCAGCAAGCCGCTTCCAGCGGTGCGACAGCGATATCTTTCAAGGAAGCCGTGCTCTCTCTTGAAGTGACGCCGCAAATCACCCCGGATGACAAGATTATTATGGATCTGATGGTCAACCAGGACTCTCGTGGGGAAGTGACCGCCGGTGTTCCCTCGATCAATACCAACCAGGTAACCACCCAGGTTCTGGTTGGCAACGGTGAGACGGTGGTGCTGGGTGGTATCTTCCAGTCGCAAGTTGCGACCCAAACCACGAAGACCCCATTCCTTGGGGATATTCCCTACCTGGGTCGTCTTTTCAAGCGTACCGAGAAAATCGATGAGCGCAGTGAGCTGTTGATTTTCATAACGCCCAAGATCATCAAGAGCGATCTTGTCCGGTAACCGGGACCCCGGAAAAAAGCCGCCGCGTGGAACCCGGCGGCTTTTTTGTGCGCGAATTTCCCACGGGCCGGGTACGGAACTTATGCAGGCACCGGCCCTGTGATATTCTCACCCGCCTGAACAAAACTGAGCGGAAGTTATGTCTTTGCCAAAACGCGTTGTCCTCGTTGGGCCCATGGGAGCCGGGAAAAGCACCATTGGTCGGATGCTCGCCAAGGAGCTGGGCTATCGTTTTCTCGATTCGGATCGCATTATTGAGCAGCGTTGCGGGGCCAACATACCGTGGATTTTTGATGTTGAAGGTGAAGATGGGTTCCGTCAGCGGGAAACGGCGATGCTTGACGAATTGTCGAATGAAAACAACACTGTGCTCGCGACCGGAGGTGGTGCGGTGATGCGGCCTGAAAACCATCCCCTGCTTAAAAAGGATGCGATGGTGATCTACCTGAAAGCGTCAATTGAGCAGCAGGTAGAGCGCACGCGGAAAGATCGTAACCGGCCATTACTGCAGAATGATGATCCGGAAGCCGTCCTGAGACATCTTTTCTCGATCCGGGATCCGCTGTATTCAGGCCTGGCCGACATCATCATGTACACAGATCGCAAAAGCCCGAGGCTTGTGGTTCGACAGCTGGTTAACCGGCTGAATCCAAGAACTCCGCGCCACAAAAGGCAGATCCGGAAGGAAGGTCGTAATCATGTCTAACCTGCTTCGTGAACTTTCGGTTGAACTGGGGGATCGCAGCTACCCCATTTTTATTGGTCAGAACCTTCTTGGCACCTGGGACCTGTCGCGTTTTGTTGGCGGCTCCCAGGTCATGATTGTGACCAATGAAACTGTCGCGCCCCTGTATCTCGAGAGTGCGAAAGGCTGCTTTCCCGGGAAGCGTATTGATACAGTTGTTCTGCCCGATGGCGAGAAATTCAAGGACTGGCAGACTCTGAACCGGATCTTTGACGGTCTGCTGGAGCAGCGGCATACCCGGAAAACCACGCTGGTCGCGCTTGGAGGCGGGGTTGTCGGCGACATGGCAGGCTTCGCCGCGGCTTGCTATCAACGGGGGGTTCCGTTTATCCAGATACCGACCACGCTACTGTCACAAGTGGACTCCTCCGTAGGTGGTAAAACCGGAATCAATCACCCGTTGGGTAAGAACATGATCGGTGCTTTCCATCAGCCACAGGCCGTCCTGGTTGATGCCGGAAGCCTGCAGACCTTGCCCGCACGTGAAGTATCGGCCGGCCTCGCTGAGGTAATCAAGTACGGGCTCATCCGGGATCTGGATTTTCTTGCCTGGCTTGAAGGCAAGGTGGACGCTCTCGTCGCCCTCGATCCCGAGGCGCTTGCAGAAGCCATTTACCGGTCCTGTGCCTGCAAGGCGGAGGTTGTTGCCCTGGACGAGCGTGAAGGTGGTCTGAGGGCGATACTGAATCTTGGCCACACCTTTGGTCATGCCATAGAGACCTTCGCCGGTTATGGCAACTGGCTGCACGGAGAGGCGGTGGGTACGGGCATGATCATGGCAGCGGAGCTTTCCGCCCTTGAAAGTATGATCTCACGGGCCGACTGCGACCGGATAACCCGTCTTATTCTGAGAGCCGGGTTGCCCGGCAAACCTCCGGTCGGGATGACGGCGGATGATTTCATGAGTCTGATGGCGGTAGACAAAAAGAATGTCGACGGGCAGCTCAGGCTTGTTTTGCTCCGCTCAGTTGGTGATGCCGTTGTAACCTCCGAGGCAAACCCGGAAAACCTGGCATCGACCTTTGCCCGCTTCTGCAGCCCGGAATGAGATCACGGTAATGACTTCGTTGATGTTTCGTGGCTTGTGGTAAAAGAATAGCAGACAAGGAAGACCCGTGACCGAGGAACGCTTGAACAGTCTTGATGGCGGTGGCCTGTTTCCCAGGCTGCAGCAACGGTATGGTCTGCGCGCCAACCCTCTGGAAATGGAAACGCCGTTTTTTCCGGATGCCATGCGTCATCATGCGCTGGAAGCTTTGCGCCACCTCTGTGGGTTTGGCGACATGGCGCTTTTACTCACCGGTGCCGCAGGATCCGGCAAGAGCCGATTACTGGCGGAGCTGGTGCGAAGCGAGTCATCCCGGGTTGACTTTCACCGGATTCCCGCTTCGGCATTAACCAGTGCTCAGGCCCTTGTCAGAGACCTGAAAACGATTGCGAAGTCGGGAATGGGGTCGGATGGGAATCCCCGGGATCTTGTTTACCGTTTCTTTAAATGGTCCGAATCCCGGGTTCGCAAAGGCCAGCGGATGGTGTTGCTGATTGACGATGCTGATCGGGCGCCAGTGGAATTGCTCAGACTCATTCTTTCTGCCTATCTGGCGTCGGAACGCGGGTCTTCAGCGGTTCCGGTTTTCTCGGGAAGCGACAACCTGGTCGAGATGTTGGCACTTGATGATGCGTCTACATCGGTTCACCAGATTCATCTGCGCCCGCTGACGAAAGACGAAGTCGTTGCCTATCTTGAACCGAGAGTTCACGCGGCGGGCGGGAAGACCAGTGAACTGCTCAGTCCCGTGCGGGTGGCGAACATTCATGCTCTGAGCCAGGGCAGCTTTTCGGGGCTTAAGCGGGTAACGCCAGGAGTCTGGCTGGATATGGTAGCCACATCGCCTGCGATGCGTGCTCAGGGGCTACCCTGGAAGCGCATCGGCTGGCCGGCGCTGGCGCTGTTGCTGCTCGCTGGCTCGTGGTGGTTTGTTTCCCGTCAGTACGATGAGTCGATGGCTGAGGAGTCAGTGAAGGTGCCTGAGCGAGTCCGCAAGAGCATCACCATTGGCCCTCAAACCGAGGCTGTCGAGCCTCTCCCTGAAGCTGAAACCCTGTTGACGGAGGCTGAAGCAGAGCCGGACGCTGTTCAGTCAGTGCCCGAGCCCGAGCCCGAGCCCGAGCCCGAGCCCGAGCCCGAGCCCGAGCCCGAGCCCGAGCCAGAGCCAGAGCCAGAGCCAGAGCCAGAGCCAGAGCCAGAGCCAGAGCCAGAGCCAGAGCCAGAGCCAGAGCCAGAGCCAGAGCCAGAGCCAGAGCCAGAGCCAGAGCCAGTGTCAGTGTCAGTGTCAGTGTCAGTGTCAGTGCCAGCGTTTACCCCTGAAAATCCGGAGTATTTTGTACCCCTTGAGCAGGTGAAGGCCCGTGAAGGGTGGACGATTCAGCTTGTGGCCGGCAACCTGGAGCAAACGGCACTTAACATCGTAGAGCGCCACTCACAGCTCGGTGAAATCGTTTACACCCTTGGCGAAAGACAGGGTCAGCCCTGGTTTATGGTATTCTATGGCGAGTTCCCCACCCGAGAGGCGGCGAATGAGGCGGTATCCGATTTACCCCAGGAGCTGGTTTCCCGGTCGCCGTGGGTTCGGTCAATCGACAGTTTGCAGTAGCGCCTTATCTGGTGCTAACTCATTGTTCCATAACCTGTCCGTTGGAAATTCCGTTTTTCGGCTCCCCACAATAACTCAACTCCGATTTGAGTACGTATTTCTACGCGTGTAAAATAGCCAGCCCCCATTTTCAGTGTCAAAGGGTGGTTGTGCGGCTGCGCGCAAAGTAACTCTTTGATTGAAAAGAATTTTTACGCGAGAGAGCGCTTATGATGACAGGTTTGTATCATCCCGACGAATTCAGGGACAACTGCGGGTTCGGTCTGATTGCCCATATGAAGGGCCAGGCCAGCCACAAGTTATTGCAAACTGCCATCGAGTCTCTGACCTGCATGACCCACCGAGGTGGTATCGCTGCAGACGGCAAGACCGGCGATGGCTGTGGCTTGCTGATCCAGAGCCCGGACGGCTTCCTGAAGAAAGCCGCCAAGGCAGCTTTTGGCAAGGAACCAGGTGATCTTTTTGCCGTGGGTCAGGTATTCCTGAGCCCGGATGAAGTCAGGGCTGCCGCTGGTCGGGATGCTATTGAAAAGCGGCTGACCGAACAGGGTCTGGAGATCCTTGGCTGGCGTGAAGTGCCGGTGGATGACAGCTGCCTTGGGCCCATGGCTCTTGATTGCCTGCCCCGGATTGAACAGGTGTTCGTGGTTCCTGCCGGCAAGGAGGAGCGTGAGTTTGCGATCAGCCTGTTCGTGGGTCGTCGCCACGCCGAGAGCGACATGGCGGATGATCCCGAGTTCTATATCTGCAGCCTTTCCCATCGGACCCTGGCCTACAAGGGCCTGATGATGCCGGCGGATCTTGCTAATTTTTACCGGGATCTGGGCGATCCTGACCTGGAGACCGCGATCTGTGTTTTTCACCAGCGTTTCTCCACCAATACCATGCCCAAGTGGCCGCTGGCCCAGCCGTTCCGGTATCTGGCCCATAATGGTGAGATCAACACCATTGATGGCAACCGAAACTGGGCCATTGCCCGCGCTGCCAAGTTCAGCTCGCCGGAGCTTCCGGACCTGCAGACCCTGCAGCCGCTGGTTAACCTCACTGGATCTGACTCGTCCAGCATGGACAACATGCTGGAAGTGCTGCTCGCTGGTGGTGTAAACCTGTTTCGCGCGGTCCGGATGATGATTCCCCCGGCGTGGCAGAACGTCGACAGTATGGATTCGGAACTCCGGGCGTTCTATGAATACAACTCCATGCATATGGAGCCCTGGGATGGCCCCGCGGGTCTGGTTATGTCTGACGGCCGCTACGCCGTCTGTATGCTGGACCGTAATGGCCTGCGGCCCGCTCGCTGGGTCATTACCAAGGACGACTTTATTACCCTGGCCTCTGAAATCGGAACCTATGGCTACCAGCCTGACGATGTTGTGGCCAAGGGGCGGGTCGGACCGGGCCAGATGCTGGCCATTGACACCGAATCCGGCGAAGTCCTGCATACCCGGGACATTGACCAGCGCCTCAAGGCCGCGCAGCCCTACAAACGTTGGCTACGTGAGAATGCGCTGCGCGTTGAAACCACTCTGAACCAGGATACACCTGACTTCAGGCTGATGGATGCCGACGAGCTGCTGGTTCACCAGAAGATGTTCATGGTGTCCTTTGAGGAGCGTGATCAGGTTCTCCGTCCGCTGGCCGAGAATGGTCAGGAGGCGGTGGGCTCCATGGGTGACGATACCCCGATGGCGGTTCTGTCTAGCAGGGTCCGCCACGTGGCGGACTACTTCCGGCAGAAATTCGCCCAGGTCACCAACCCGGCGATCGACCCCCTGCGTGAGGCGATCGTTATGTCCCTGGAAACCTGTCTGGGTGCCGAGCGAAACGTATTCGAGGAAACCGCAGACCACGCGGACCGGATCATCCTGACCACCCCGGTTCTGTCGCCGGCGAAATTCCTCAAGATTGCCAACAATGACCGGCCTGGTTTTGAGGTGGCGCAGATCTCCATGAGCTACCGTCCGGAGCAGGGTCTTGAACAGGCTATCCGCCAGGTTTGCGGGCAAGCCGAGCAGGCGGTACGCGATGGCAAGGTGCTGCTGGTGCTCACGGACAAGGACTTGAAGGAAGGCGAGTTGCCCGTGAACGCCATGATGGCGACTGGCGCCGTTCACCACCATCTGGTCCAGCAGGGTTTGCGCTGCGACTCCAACATCGTCGTGGAAACCGGCTGGGCCCGGGATCCCCATCATTTCGCCGTGCTCTTTGGCTTTGGCGCCACGGCGGTCTATCCATACCTTGCCTATCAGGTCTTGAATGATCTGATCCGCACCGGCGAGTTACTGATGGATCCGATCGATGCCAAGAACAACTATCGCAAAGGCATTAACAAGGGTCTGTTGAAGATCCTGTCCAAGATGGGTATCTCGACCATCACCTCCTACCGTGGAGCCCAGCTGTTCGAGGCGGTCGGCCTTGCCGATGAGGTTGTGGACCTGTGTTTCCCAGGGGTGCCCAGCCGTATCCAGGGTGCCGGGTTCTATGATTTCCAGCAGGATCAGGAACAGTTGGCCACCGTTGCCTGGAAGCCGCGCAAGCCCATCTCCCAGGGTGGACTGCTGAAATACATTCATGGCCAGGAGTACCATGCCTTCAATCCGGACGTGGTGGGCAAGCTGCAGGAAGCGGTTACCAGAGGCGATTACGGCCATTACAAAGAATACGCCGGACTGGTGAACGAGCGCCCGGTGGCGACTCTGCGTGACCTGTTGGGGTTCCGCAAGGACCTCAAGCCGATCGCCCTTTCCGAGGTGGAGCCGGTTGAGAATATCTTCCCCCGCTTTGACTCCGCGGCCATGTCCCTGGGCGCACTGTCGCCGGAGGCTCATGAGGCTTTGGCTGTTGCCATGAACACGCTTGGCGGCCGTTCCAACTCCGGCGAAGGTGGGGAAGACCCTGCCCGTCATGGCACCGAAAAGCGCTCAAAGATCAAGCAGGTTGCCTCTGGCCGTTTTGGTGTCACCGCGGAATACCTGCGCAGTGCCGATGTTATGCAGGTCAAGGTGGCTCAGGGTGCGAAGCCGGGTGAGGGCGGCCAGTTGCCGGGTGGCAAAGTCAACGACCTGATCGCACGCCTGCGCTACTCGGTGCCCGGCGTAACGCTGATTTCGCCGCCACCACATCACGATATTTACTCCATTGAGGATCTGGCCCAGTTGATCTTTGATCTCAAACAGGTCAACCCGCAGGCCCTGGTGTCTGTGAAGCTGGTGTCCGAGCCGGGTGTCGGTACCATCGCGGCCGGTGTTGCCAAGGCATACGCAGACCTGATTACGGTTTCCGGCTATGATGGCGGCACGGCGGCAAGCCCGCTGACGTCGATCCGCTATGCCGGCTCTCCGTGGGAGCTGGGGCTGACGGAAACCCAGCAGGCGCTTCGGGCCAACGATCTTCGCGGCAAGATTCGCCTGCAGACCGATGGTGGCATCAAGACCGGTCTGGATGTTGTGAAAGGTGCAATCCTTGGTGCCGAGAGCTTTGGTTTCGGCACCACGCCCATGGTGGCGCTGGGCTGTAAATACCTGCGCATCTGTCACCTGAACAACTGTGCAACCGGTATTGCCACCCAGAATGACTACCTGCGTGAAGAGCACTTCAATGGCACGGTGGAAATGGCGATGAATTTCTTCCGTTTCGTTGCCGAGGAAACCCGTGAATGGATGGCGAAACTTGGCGTGCGCACTCTCGAAGAGCTGGTCGGACGTGTGGATCTGCTGGAGCGGCTGCCGGGCGACACCGAGCGACAGAAGAAGCTGGATCTCACTCGCCTGTTGTCTAATGACCACATTCCGGCGGACAAGCCACAGACCTGCCAGGTGGAGCGGAATCATCCGTTCGACAAAGGTACGCTGGCGGAGCAGATGGTTCAGGATACCGCTTCGGCGATCAAGGAAAAGAGTGGTGGTGTCTGGCCCTACCGGGTAACCAACTGCGACCGGTCCATTGGTGCCCGCCTGTCCGGTGAAATTGCCGCGCTGCACGGCAACCAGGGCATGGTCGATGCGCCGATTACCCTTAATCTTACCGGCACCGCTGGCCAGAGCTTTGGTGTCTGGAACGTGGGTGGCCTCAACCTGGTCCTGGAAGGCGATGCCAACGACTATGTCGGCAAGGGCATGACTGGCGGCAAGCTGGTTGTGAAACCTCCCCGTGGCAGTGCCTTCAAGACCCAGGAAACCTCGATTGTCGGCAACACCTGCCTGTATGGCGCCACCGGCGGCAAACTGTTTGCGGCAGGAACGGCAGGCGAACGTTTCGCGGTTCGTAACTCTGGCGCTCACGCTGTTGTGGAAGGTACCGGGGATCACTGTTGTGAGTACATGACTGGCGGTCTGGTCACCGTTCTCGGGTCTACCGGGCACAACTTCGGTGCCGGCATGACCGGTGGCTTTGCCTATGTGATGGATATCAACAACACCTTCGTGGACAAGTACAACCACGAACTGGTGGAGATTCAGCGGATTTCCAGTGAAGACATGGAGTCATACCGCAATCACCTGCGAGGTGTTATCCGGGAGCACATCTCGGAAACCGGCAGTGAGTGGGCTGGGCACATTCTAGAGAATTTCGACGACTACATCGGCCGTTTCTGGTTGGTGAAACCCAAGGCTGCCAACCTCCGAAGCCTGCTGGCCAGCACCCGGGCGCGCCCGGAATAAGGCGGTGGGCAGAACAGGGTTTGGGGTGCGCAGCCTGACGGCCGCCCCTCGTCGAAATTGAGTTGATGAGAGCATCAAAATGAAAGAACGACTGAGTAACGACTTCCAGTTTGTCGAAGTTGGGCGGATTGACCCGAAAAAGGTGCCGGCCAGGAAGCGAAAGAAAGAGTTTGGTGAGATTTACCACCCGTTTACAGCGGACCATGCCGCCTCCCAGGCCCATCGTTGCCTGGAGTGTGGCAACCCCTACTGCGAGTGGAAGTGCCCGGTTCACAACTACATCCCGAACTGGCTCAAGCTGGTGTCCGAAGGAAATATCATGCGCGCGGTGGAGCTGTGTCATCAGACCAACTCCCTGCCCGAGGTCTGTGGCCGCGTGTGTCCCCAGGACCGCCTGTGTGAAGGCGCCTGTACCCTGAACGACGGTTATGGTGCGGTGACCATCGGTTCCGTGGAAAAGTACATCACGGACACCGCCTTTGCGCTGGGGTGGAAGCCGGATATGTCCGCAGTCAAGTGGACAGACAAGAAAGTCGCAGTCATCGGTGCCGGACCCGCTGGTCTGGGTTGCGCTGATGTGCTGGTCCGCAACGGCGTAAAGCCAGTTGTGTTCGACATCTATCCGGAAATTGGCGGTCTGCTGACTTTCGGTATCCCCGAGTTCAAGCTGGAAAAGTCGGTCATGACCCGTCGTCGCAAGGTGTTCGAGGCGATGGGTGTGGAATTCCGCCTGTCCACCGAGGTTGGAAAAGACGTCCAGCTGCAGGACATTATCGGCGAATACGATGCCGTCTTCATGGGCATGGGCACCTACACCTACATGAAGGGTGGTTTTCCGGGTGAGGATTTGCCAGGAGTCTACGATGCGCTGCCGTTCCTGGTCTCCAACGTCAACCGTCGCCTGGGCTTTGAAAAAGATGAGTCGGATTTCATCGACATGAAAGGCAGGCGTGTCGTTGTTCTCGGTGGCGGTGACACCGCCATGGACTGCAATCGCACCTCCATCCGTCAGCAGGCTGAAAGTGTGACCTGTGCCTACCGTCGGGACGAGGAAAACATGCCGGGCTCCCGCCGTGAAGTGGCCAATGCCAAGGAGGAAGGTGTGAAGTTCCTCTTCAACCGGCAGCCGATCGCCATCCTGGGTGAAGATCGGGTTGAAGGTGTCAAGGTGATCCAGACGCGACTGGGCGAGCCCGATGACAACGGCCGCCGCCGTCCGGAAGTGGTGCCGGGCAGTGAGGAAGTGATTCCGGCGGATGCCGTTCTGGTTGCTTTCGGATTCCGTCCCAGCCCTGCCGAGTGGTTCGATGAACTGAAGGTGAACACCGACGATTCCGGTCGCGTGACCGCCCCCGAGGAAGCCGAGTTTGCCTTCCAGACCAGTAACGCGAAAATCTTCGCCGGCGGCGACATGGTCCGCGGCTCGGACCTGGTCGTAACCGCTATCTGGGAAGGGCGCCAGGCGGCCGAAGGTATCATGGATTACCTGGAGATCTGATTGCCGGATCGATCCGGACATGGGGTCAGGTGAAAGCCTTCATCTGACCCCCGGTTCACCTGGTTTCTCTCCGACGCCTTCCAATTGACCCGACACCTTTCCAATTGACCTAAACCGCGTATCATTACCTCCCAGAAATTTCGTTTCCCAGACCAGGAGTTGCCATGACCGAGCTGAAAAATGACCGTTTCCTGCGCGCACTGATGCGCCAGCCCGTTGACCGTACTCCGGTATGGATGATGCGACAGGCAGGGCGATACCTGCCGGAATATCGAGCGACACGGGCGAAGGCCGGGGATTTTCTCAGCTTGTGCAAGAATACTCCGCTGGCCTGTGAAGTCACCCTTCAGCCTTTGGAGCGATACCCCCTGGATGCGGCTATCCTGTTCTCGGACATTCTGACCATTCCGGATGCGCTGGGGCTGGGTCTTTACTTTGAAACCGGGGAAGGCCCCAGGTTCCGGAATACTATTCGCTCTGAGGCAGACGTTGCGGCACTGCCGAAAATCAACGCCGAGGTGGATCTGGACTACGTCATGAACGCAGTATCCACCATTCGCGGCGCCCTTAATGGCACCGTGCCTCTGATTGGTTTCTCCGGCAGCCCCTGGACCCTGGCGACTTACATGGTCGAAGGTGGCTCCTCCAGGGATTTCCGGGAAGCCAAGAAGCTGATGTATGGCCGGCCGGAGGTGATGCATCGCCTGCTGGACCATCTGGCGGATGCGGTTATCGACTACCTGAACGCTCAGATCAGGGCTGGTGCCCAGGCAGTGCAGGTATTTGATACCTGGGGTGGCGTGCTCAGCAGCTGGGCCTATGAAGAGTTCTCGCTACGCTACATGAAGAAAATCGTCGACGGCCTGATTCGCGAGAACGATGGCCGCCGGGTGCCGGTGATCCTGTTCACCAAGAATGGCGGTCAGTGGCTGGAATTGATCGCGGACTCTGGCGCAGACGCCGTTGGTCTTGATTGGACCACGGACATCGGTAACGCTCGCGCCCGCATCGGTGATCGGGTCGCCCTCCAGGGCAACATGGACCCGGCCATGCTGTACGCGCCGCCTGAGCGGATTCGCCAGGAAGTGGCGGATATCCTGCGCCGTTATGGCTCCGGCACCGGGCATATCTTCAACCTTGGCCACGGAATTACACCGGACGTGGATCCGGAGCACGCCAGGGCGTTCATCGAGGCGGTTGTAGAATTGAGTCCGGAGTATCACCGCTGAGCCTTGGAGTTTTTTTTCCCCTAGCCTGAGGGCTTTGCAGGTGAGGCCGTTGTGGGGCCCTTTCCAAAAAACGCTACAGGCACTTCCCTGTGCGCTTGTTTCCGGCCATCCATGGCCTCCAACATTTTTGGAAAGAGCCCCACAACGGCCTCTACCTCACAGCGGCGATATATCTTCCTAACAATCGACCACTCCAAAACTCCTCTGGATGCATCCTTCTGTCCGGTCTATAGTCAGGTAAAACAGGATCGGTAAACAGGAGTAGCCACTTGCCCACCAAAACTCCCGAAAAACGCCGGTTTCACCGGATCGAATTCGATGCGCCCTGCGAGCTTCACTGTCTGGAGACCGTCTGGACCACCGAGGTGCTGGATATTTCCTTGAAAGGCGTTCTCGTAAAACGGCCGGAGGGGTGGGATGTGCCTTTGAGGCAGCCGTGTGAGGTGATTATTCACCTGGATGATCATGAGGCAGGTATTGTTATGGCGGTTGAGCTCAGGCACGTGGAGCCGCACAGGCTTGGCTTCAAATGTCAGTACATTGACCTTGATAGCGCTACCCACCTCAAACGTCTTGTTGAGCTTAACCTTGGTGATCAGGCGTTGTTGGAGAGGGAGTTTGCTCATCTCATTGATTAGGCGGGTTTTGTCGGATTACGTCTTCGCCTAATCCGACCTACGTTGCGGGTCAAAAGCTAAGAGATATGAGGGTGGGACTATTACTGCCAAGCATGCAGGACAGGATGGCTTTTCTATTTCCAAAAATGTTGGAGGCCAGGGATGGCCGGAAACAAGCCCACATGGATGTGCTCGTAGCGGTTTTTGGAAATAGAAAAGCCATCCTGTCCGTCAACTCCCAAGACAAGATACTCAGAGATCTTCCAGAGCCGAGAGCGCGTCACTGAGCTTGGTCACCGGAATCACTTTCATGCCCTCGATGGCCTTGCGGGGGGCATTGGATTTGGGCACCAGTGCCCGGGTAAAGCCGTGCTTGGCGGCTTCGTAAATGCGCTCCTGGCCGCTGGGGACCGGTCGGATTTCGCCGGAAAGGCCGACTTCGCCAAAAATCACCAGATCCTGGGGCAGGGCGCGGTCGCGGAAGGAGGAGACAATCGCGGCCAACAATGCCAGGTCGGCGCTGGTTTCATTCACCTTCACACCGCCGACCACGTTCACGAACACATCCTGATCAGATACATGCATGCCGCCGTGACGGTGCAATACGGCGAGAAGCATCGCCAGCCGGTTCTGGTCCAGGCCAACCGCCACGCGTCTCGGATAGCCGCCCTGGGCCATGTCCACCAGTGCCTGGATCTCCACCAGCATGGGCCGGGTGCCTTCCCAGACCACCATCACCACGCTTCCCGGGGCCGCGTCCTCGCCGCGGTTCAGGAATATCGCGCTGGGGTTTTTCACTTCCTTCAGCCCCTGTTCCAGCATGGCGAATACGCCCAGCTCATTCACCGCGCCAAACCGGTTCTTGATGCCGCGAAGTGTGCGGTAGCGGCTGTCGCTGGAACCTTCCAGCAGGATGGAGCAGTCGATCATGTGCTCCAGAACTTTCGGGCCGGCCAGGCTGCCGTCCTTGGTGACGTGCCCGACAAGGAACAGGATGGTGCCGGTCCGCTTGGCAAAGCGGGTCAGGAAAGCGGCGCTTTCGCGTACCTGGGACACGCTGCCGGGGGCTGATTCAATCTCTGCCACGTGCATCACCTGAATACTGTCCACCACCAGAATTCGAGGCTTTTCCGCTTCCGTTACCTGCATCACCCGCTCAACTGAGGTTTCAGACAGCATCTTCAGATCTTTGGTGGGCAATCCCAGCCGCTTGGCCCGCATGGCGACCTGCTGCACGGATTCTTCACCGGTGACATAAAGCGCGGGGACGCTGGCGGCCAGATGGCATACGGCTTGAAGCAGCAGGGTACTCTTGCCGGCGCCAGGATGGCCGCCCATCAGGACTGCCGACCCCTCCACCAGGCCGCCACCGAGAACCCGGTCGAACTCCTGCATGCCGGAACTGATACGAGACTGCTCGGCTAGGCTGACGTCGTCCAGGCTCTGGACTTCCGACAGGCTGCCGGCAAAGCCCTCGAAGCGGGCGCCACGAGCGCCTTTGGTGCTGCTGACACCGCGGACTTCGCTGATGGTATTCCAGGCCTGGCAGGCGGTGCACTGGCCCTGCCATTTGGAGTAGTCGGCACCGCATTCGGTGCAGACATAGGCGGTTTTTACTTTGGCCATGGCGATCTCAGGGGATAATGGATGAAAGCGGGGGCAGATGTGAAAACGGGGTTGAAAACGGGGTCAGATGAAAGCTTTCATCTGACCCCTCTTTTACTAACCTCAGGCCAGCTTCTTGTACTTCATGCGTTTGGGCTGCATTGCGGAATCGCCCTTGCGCTTCTTGAAGTCCTCATCGTACTCCGTGAAGTTACCCTCGAAGTACACCACGTCCCCATCGTCCTCGAACGCCAGGATGTGGCTGGCTACCCGGTCCAGGAACCAGCGGTCGTGCGAGATCACCAGGGCAGAACCCGGGAAGTTGAGCAGGGCTTCCTCCAGGGCACGCAGCGTTTCCACGTCCAGATCGTTGGTGGGTTCGTCCAGCAGCAGCACATTGCCACCTTCCTTCAGCAGTTTGGCCAGGTGCAGGCGGTTACGCTCACCGCCAGACAGGTCGCCGACCCGCTTCTGCTGGTCGCTGCCCTTGAAGTTGAAGCGCCCCACATAGGCCCGGGATGGGGTCTCATAGTTGCCAACCTTGATAATATCGTTGCCGTCGGAGAGTTCCTCCCAGACGGTTTTACTGCCGTCCAGGTCGCGCATCTGGTCCACGTAGGCCAGTTCCACGGTTTCACCGACGGTAATGGTGCCGGAATCCGGTTGGTCGAAACCCGCGATCATCCTGAACAGGGTCGATTTGCCGGCGCCGTTACCACCGATAATGCCCACGATGGCACCGGGCGGTACGCTCAAGGACACATCTTCATACAGCAGGCGGTCGCCGAAGGACTTGCTGATACCGTCAACCTCGATCACTTTGTTGCCCAGGCGTGGCCCGGGCGGAATGTACAGCTCGTTGGTTTCGTTGCGCTTCTGGAATTCCTGGGAGCTCATCTCCTCAAAGCGGGCCAGGCGGGCCTTGCTCTTGGACTGACGGCCCCTGGCGTTGCTGCGCACCCATTCCAGCTCCTGTTTGATGGCTTTCTGGTGAGAGGCTTCCTGTTTGGATTCCATCTCCAGGCGTTTTTCCTTGTTCTCCAGCCACTGGCTGTAGTTGCCTTCAAACGGAATGCCGTGGCCTCGGTCCAGTTCCAGGATCCAGCCGGCGACGTTGTCGAGGAAATAGCGGTCGTGGGTGATGGCAACCACGGTGCCCTCGTAATCGTGCAGGAAGCGCTCCAGC
This sequence comes from Marinobacter sp. SS8-8, assembly GCF_030540945.1. NCBI lineage: Bacteria > Pseudomonadati > Pseudomonadota > Gammaproteobacteria > Pseudomonadales > Marinobacteraceae > Marinobacter > Marinobacter sp. SS8-8. Next base: position 119,505 of record NZ_JASSVN010000008.1, read on the forward strand.
CAGGCCACGGATTCGGCATCCAGATGGTTGGTGGGCTCGTCCAGCAGCAGCATGTCAGGCCCGGAAAGCAGCAGACGGCACAAGGCAACACGCCGGCGCTCACCACCGGACAGCACTTTTACCTGCTGATCCCAGGGTGGAAGACGCAACGCGTCTGCGGCGACTTCCATTTTGCGCTCGATGTCGTGGCCGTCCGTAGCCTGGATGTAGGCCTCCAGTTCGCCCTGCTTCTTGGCCAATGCGTCGAAATCGGCGTCCGGTTCAGCATAGGCTGCGTAAACCTGGTCCAGTTCGGCCAGTGCGTCATGAACGCCGGAAACCGCCTCGTCGACGATCTCTTTGACCGTTTTGTCCTCGTCCAGCTCCGGCTCCTGGGGCAGATATCCCACGTTGATGCCGGGCTGCGGGCGGGCTTCACCGATGTAATCCTGATCCACGCCCGCCATAATGCGGAGCAGGGTGGATTTACCGGCACCGTTGAGGCCCAGTACGCCGATCTTGGCGCCGGGGAAGAAGCTTAACGAGATGTCTTTCAGAATCTCGCGCTTGGGCGGGACCACTTTGCCCACCCGGTTCATGGTGTATACGTATTGGGCCATACTGGCGTAAACCTCTTGATATAACAGGTTCGTGAATTCGAATACTGGTGGCTCGGGCGGCGGGGCTGGCCTTCCGGGATACGCTGTGAATACGTCCATGTACGCTCGGCAAAATCATCCCTGATTTTGACGATCCCGGAAGGCCAGCCCCGCCACCCTTGATCGGAGCTCGTGTTATTGATCCGGTAAGGTAACGAAACGCACCAGTGATAGCAATTGAGCAAAAACCGGAGTTGGCCGTATGCCGGTATCTGCGGACGGTATAAAGGATGATTTTTCACCCGTTTGTAAGATAGAATAGCGGCCCAATTTTTCAGGGAGCCTGCGGAGATCGCCAAAGCTCTCCGGGCCAGCCAAGCACACAGGGGCAGCGCATCCATGTTTAATCGTGAAATGAAAATCGCCGGCTTTGACGACGAACTCTGGAACGCCATGCAGGCGGAAGAGAAGCGCCAGGAAGCTCACATTGAGCTGATCGCGTCCGAGAACTACACCAGCCCCCGGGTAATGGAAGCCCAGGGCAGCGTGCTGACCAATAAGTACGCGGAAGGCTATCCGGGCAAGCGCTACTACGGCGGCTGCGAGTTTGTGGATGTTGCTGAAGACCTGGCGATTGAGCGCGCCAAGGAGCTGTTTGGCGCTGCCTACGCCAACGTTCAGCCGCATTCCGGTTCCCAGGCCAACTCTGCTGTCTTCATGGCCTTGCTCAAGCCCGGTGATACGGTTCTTGGTATGAGCCTGGCCCACGGTGGTCACCTCACCCACGGGGCGAGCGTGAACTTTTCTGGCAAGATCTACCACGCCGTGCAGTACGGCCTGAACCCGGAAACTGGCCTGATCGATTACGACGAAGTGGAAGCGCTGGCTGTTGAGCACAAGCCGAAGATGATCATTGCCGGCTTCTCCGCGTATTCACAGGAGCTGGATTTTGCCCGTTTCCGTGAGATTGCGGACAAGGTTGGTGCCTACCTGTTTGTGGATATGGCTCATGTGGCTGGTCTTGTTGCCGCTGGCGTTTATCCGGATCCTGTTCCCCACGCTCACGTGGTTGCAACCACGACGCACAAGACCCTGCGCGGTCCCCGTGGTGGTCTGATCCTGGCCTGCGACGACGCCGATCTGCAGAAAAAACTGAACTCTGCCGTCTTCCCGGGTGGCCAGGGCGGGCCGTTGATGCATGTGATTGCCGCCAAGGCTGTGTGCTTCAAGGAAGCCATGAGCGATGAGTTCAAGGCCTACCAGCAGCAGGTTGTGAAGAACGCTTCTGCCATGGCCCAGGTTTTTGTGGATCGCGGGTACGACGTGGTTTCCGGTGGCACGAAGAATCACCTGTTCCTGGTCAGCCTGATCAAGCAGGACATTACCGGTAAAGATGCTGATGCGGCGCTGGGTCGTGCTCACATTACCGTGAACAAGAACGCGGTTCCCAATGATCCCCGGTCACCGTTCGTCACTTCCGGTCTGCGCATTGGTACTCCGGCGATTACCACCCGTGGTTTCGGTGAGTCTGAGTGCCGTGATCTGGCCGGCTGGATCTGCGACATCCTGGATAACCTGGAGGACGAGGCGGTCAACAGCCGGGTTCGTGAGCAGGTAAGTGCGCTCTGCGCCCGCTTTCCGGTCTACGGCTAATCGTTTTATAGCTAGACTACAGGCATGACCTGCCGGGCCGACTTTTCGGCCCGGCTTCCTCTCCGGAGTTCCTGACTATGCATTGTCCCTTCTGTGGTGAAGCAGACACCAAGGTGATTGACTCCCGGCTGGTGGCCGAGGGTGATCAGGTGCGCCGGCGCAGGGAGTGCCTGTCGTGTCGTGAGCGGTTTACCACCTTCGAATCTGCTGAGTTGGTGATGCCCCGGGTGGTCAAGCAGGACGGCACCCGGCAGCCTTTTGATGAGGAAAAGCTGCGCTCCGGGTTGATGAAGGCGCTGGAAAAGCGGCCAGTCAGCATTGAGCAGATAGATGCCGCCCTGAATCGCATCAAATACCGTTTGCGGGCGGCGGGAGAGCGGGAAGTGAAGTCGATGCAGCTGGGTGAAGAGGTAATGACCGAATTGCGCCAGTTGGACAAGGTGGCCTATGTCCGTTTCGCGTCGGTATACCGCAGCTTCCAGGATATCAACGAGTTCAAGGAAGAAATCGAGCGGCTGTCGGCGGGCAACGGTGATACTGCCGTGGATGTTGCCAAAGCGCTGGCGGATAATCACGCTCCCAAAGGAAAAGCATGATCGAAAACCGCGACAGGGCCATGATGGCCAGGGCTGTCCAGCTTGCCTGGCGCGGTCGGTACTCTACTCATCCCAACCCCAGGGTCGGTTGCGTTATCGCCCGGGGCGACCTGGTGCTGGGGGAGGGGTGGCATGAGCGTGCCGGCGAAGCCCATGCCGAAATCCGGGCGCTGAGCGAGGCTGGCCCGGATGCTCGGGGTGCCACGGCTTACGTGACTCTGGAGCCCTGCAGCCATTTCGGCCGCACACCGCCCTGCGCCAGGGCTCTGATCGACGCAGGAGTGGCCCAGGTCTATGCGGCGACAAAGGACCCGAACCCTTCGGTGTCCGGGCGTGGGCTGGATATGCTTCGGAGCGCCGGGGTCCGGGTTACTGAAGGCCTGCTGGCGGACGAAGCCACCCGCCTGAACCCGGGTTTCATGAAACGCATGAACACCGGTCGTCCCTGGGTGCGTCTGAAAATGGCGGCCAGTCTGGATGGCCGCACGGCAATGGCCTCCGGCGAGAGCCAGTGGATAACCGGCAGCGATGCCCGCCGGGATGTGCAGCGTCTCAGAGCCATCAGCGATGCCATCCTCACGGGTGTCGGTACGGTTCTGGCGGACGATCCATCGCTGACGGTTCGCCGTGAGGAACTGGGCGATATCGGCGACGCCACGGAGCCATCGAGGCAGCCCCTGAGAGTGATCGCCGACCGGGATGCGCGGACCCCCTGTTCGGCAAGGATCCTGCAGGGTGGCAATGTGCAGGTGTTCTGTGCGTCGTCAACGCTGGCGACGACACCGGCCCAGGATCTGGCGGCACTGGGCATCAGTCTCACCGGGGTGGCCTGGAAAGACAACGGCGTTGATCTGGCCGAACTGCTGGATTCCCTGGGGGAGCTCGGCATCAATGAACTGCTGGTCGAAGCGGGCCCCACACTGGCCGGCACGTTCATCAGCGACGGCTTGGCAGACGAACTCTGGCTCTATCAGGCGCCAGTATTCCTTGGCAGTACCGGACGCCCGACCGTACACCTGCCGCTGGAAACCATGGCGGATAAAGTACAATGGAAGGTGTTGGACCGACGTCAGTTGGGGGAGGATCAGCGCCTGATTCTCGCCCGCAGGTAATCCATACATTCAGGAGGTTCCATCAGCAGGCAGCTGCCGGAACTCCGCAAGGGTGCAAAACCATATGGCACTGAACAGTATTGAAGACATCATTGAAGATATCCGTCAGGGCAAGATGGTCATACTGATGGATGACGAGGATCGCGAGAATGAGGGTGATCTGGTGATGGCCGCCGAGCATTGCACGGCTGAGGCCATCAACTTCATGGCCCGTTTTGGCCGCGGCCTCATCTGCATGCCCATGACCCGGGACCGCTGTGAGCAGCTGGGTCTTCCGTTGATGGTCCAGCAGAACGCCTCCGGTTTTGGTACCAAGTTTACCCTGTCCATTGAGGCGGCCGTGGGCGTGACAACCGGTATTTCTGCCGCGGACCGTGCCCGCACCGTTCAGGCGGCGGCGGCCCGCAACGCGAAGGCCAGTGACCTGGTTCAGCCCGGCCATATCTTTCCGCTGATGTCCGATCCGGGTGGTGTCCTGAGTCGCGCCGGCCATACCGAAGCGTCCTGCGACCTTGCCGGACTGGCTGGCTGCGAGCCGGCGGGAGTGATCTGCGAGATCATGAACGACGATGGCTCCATGGCACGCAGGGAAGACCTGGAACGATTTGCCGAAGAACATGGTCTCAAGATTGGCACCATTGCCGACCTGATTCACTACCGCACCATGAACGAGCGCACCGTTGAGTGTGTGGAGGAAAATGACCTGGACACCGAATACGGTGTCTTCAGCCTTCGCACCTACCGTGACAATGTCCAGGGTGCGACTCACCTGGCTATGGTGAAGGGGGATATTTCCCCGGAAGAACCGGCTCTTGTGCGCGTTCACATCACCGACACCTTACGGGACCTCCTGGGTGCCCGCCGCAAGGATTCACGGAGCTGGCCTCTGCACCACGCCCTTGAAAAAGTGGCAACCGAGGGCAGGGGTGTGGTTGTTCTGCTCAACAGCGCGGAGGACAGCTATAACCTGGAAGACCGCATCCACGAATTCTTTGACGAAGGGCAAGGCCCCGCCGGCAAGGGCAGCTCCGGTGTCTATTTTACCGTGGGCACCGGTTCCCAGATTCTCCGGGACATTGGCGTGGGCAAGATGCGCCTGCTGAGCCCGCCGGTCAAGTTCTCGGCCATTTCCGGTTTTGATCTGGAAGTTGTTGAGTATGTTCCTTATACCCCTGAATGATAAACCCGGTCGCGGCATTGGTGCCGCGACACGTGAAGGAGCCATCGATGGCGGATATCAGAGTAATTGAAGGTGATTTTACTGAGTGCACCGGGCGTTATGCGCTGGTGGTGGGCCGTTTTAACGGCTTTGTGGTTGAAAGCCTGGTTGAAGGTGCGCTGGATACCCTGCGCCGCCACGGGATTCCCGATGATGATGTCACCATTGTGCGGGTGCCTGGCGCCTATGAGATGCCACTGGCCGTCAAGCGTGTTGCCGAAACCGGCGAGTACGATGCCATCATTGCGCTGGGCGCCGTCATTCGTGGCGGCACCCCGCATTTCGAATACGTTGCCGGTGAAGCGTCAAGCGGTATCGGCGCGGTAAGCCTTGATACGGACGTACCGGTGACCTTTGGTGTGCTGACGGTGGATTCCATCGAACAGGCTATCGAGCGTTCGGGCACCAAGGCTGGTAACAAGGGCGCCGAAGCGGCCATCACGGCCCTTGAAATGGTCAGCCTGTTCAGGAAGCTGGGTGAGTAATGAGCGAAACTGAAGGTACATCGCCGCAGCCGGCACCGGCCGGTCAGCCGAAAGCCGGTGATCGACGCCGCGCCAGGGCTCTGGCCATGCAGGGGCTTTATCAGCGCCATTTCAGCAAGACGGCCATTTCCGACATTGAGGCCGAGTTCATGGTCGACAATGACACGAGCAAGGTTGATCTGCTGTACTTCCGCGACCTGCTCCGTGGCGTGCACCGGGAGCAGGGCGAACTGGACAAGCTGATCGAGCCGTTCCTGGATCGCCCGATTAATGAGGTGGATCCGGTGGAGTTGGCCATTATCCGGCTTGGTGCCTATGAACTGAAACATCGCCTTGATGTGCCCTACAAGGTGGTCATCAACGAAGGTATTGAAATGGCCAAGCGCTTTGGTGGCACTGAGGGCCATAAATTCGTCAACAGTGTCCTCGACAAGCTGAGTGGTCGACTCCGGCTTGCCGAGACCCGCTCCCGTTCCCGCTAGCTGATGGGCGAGTTCGAGCTGATCCGGCGTTATTTTTTGCCGCTTGCCGGGCAGCAGACAACCCGGTCCCTGATTCTGGGGCCGGGGGATGACTGCGCAATTCAGCATATTCCCGCGGGCCGGGATCTTGTCTTCTCCATGGATACCCTGGTTGAGGGCGTCCACTTTCCCAGGAACTATCGCCCGGATTACCTTGGCTGGCGTGCTTTGGCCGTAGCGGCAAGTGATCTGGCCGCCATGGGGGCAGAGCCGGACTGCTTCACCCTGGCACTGACCATGCCTGCTGCAGACGAACAATGGCTTGCCGGTTTTGCCAGCGGGCTAAAAAGCGCCAGCAATGCGTTCGGGATGGCGCTGGCCGGCGGTGATACAACCTCCGGCCCGCTTACTCTGACTCTTCAGGTGCACGGAACCGTTGAGCATGGAACTGCCATTCGGCGCGCGGGTGCCCGGCCTGGCGACCTTGTCGCGGTCTCCGGAACGCTTGGGGACGCCGGTTCTGTGCTGGATTACCTTGACGAGGCGAGCCCTTCGCCAGACGTTGCAGCCCTGCTGGATCGTTATCATTCACCGCGGCCGAGGCTGGCACTTGGCCGCGCTGTCCGGGGCATTGCGAGTGCCGCTATTGATATTTCTGACGGCCTGCTTGCAGACCTTGGGCATATTCTTGAGGCATCGGAAGTCGGGGCGAGCATCGACAGTGCCCGGCTGCCGGTATCACCGCATCTGAAGCGCCTGAAAGGCGACGCGGCGCTGGATTATGCGCTGCGGTCCGGGGATGACTATGAGTTGTGCCTGACCATCCCCGCAGAGTGCTGGAGAAACGCCCCCGACGCGGTCCGGAAAGAATTGTCGGTGATTGGTACTGTTGAATCCCGGCCCGGGCTGATTCTCGATGGTAAGCTGTGTGGTTCAGATGACGGGTTCGATCATTTCAGGAGTAGGCCATGAGCCGGAAAGACGGGGCGTCCGAACCGGAAATTCCCGACGTTCTCCTGCCTCCGGGATTCCTGCGTAATCCGGTCCATTTGCTGGCCTTCGGTTTTGGCAGCGGTGCAACGGCACGGGCTCCCGGAACCTGGGGAAGTCTTGCGGCAATTCCTCTCTGGTATGGCTTCGCCTGGTTGCCACCGATAGCCTACTGGCTGGTAGTGTTGCTGGCTTTTTTGGTGGGTATCTGGCTGTGTGGAAAAACCGCTGAGGACCTCAAGGTCCATGATCATGGGGGCATTGTCTGGGATGAATTTGTCGGGATGTGGATCGCCCTGGGACTGTTTCCGGACACCATTTACGGCGTATTGGGCGCTTTTCTGCTTTTCCGTCTTTTTGACATCGCCAAACCATGGCCCATCGGGTGGCTGGACGAACGAACGCCCGGTGGGCTTGGTATCATGGTGGACGATGTGCTGGCGGGCGTTATGGCGCTTGTCTGCCTATGGGCGGTCGACCGTTGGCTGATCCCCGTAATGATTTAGCGGGCCTCACCGAGGCTCCCTGTTAATGAAGCTGCTGTTCTTCGGGTAACAACCGAACAACATGTAAAAATCGCTTTAAGCCAGTCTCGGCTCGTTCCCGTGAGGCAAACGGGCCACTGTCAAACCCTTCCCGGGTAGTGAAGTACCATTTGCTCCCCACACAAAAGAATCGACTGCTGCGAAAGGGAACCGGCCCTTGTTCTCCGGTTCTGCACTGGGTGTCCATGGTGCCTCCTGTGCCCGCCTTGCTTGTCGGGCTCCGAGTATATCTGCCAATCTGTATAAAATTAAACCAATTCAGGGCGAATTCAACATTTTTTTACATTTTTACGGAGTACGTCCCAATCGGAGTCTTCCAGGGCCATGGTCAGCCCCGGAAACGACGCAAGGCTTTCTTCAGAAGCCCCTCCAGCGCCGTAATCGCATCGTCGGCCAGGGTCTGGGTTGAACTTGCGGGTATTGGTCCTTGGCTGTCGTCTGCCCCGAGCCGGTGTATTGCCTCTTCAATCGCATCAAGGCTTTCAGCGACATGGGCCTGCAATGAATCCCCGTTCGCGACTACGTCCGGGCAGGTGGTGAAGTTCAGTGTCAGCCTGCCTTCATAGCTTACCGCCACGATCACCAGCCCCATGCTGTCGAACAGCGGCGCCGTGTTGTACTGCTGAACCAGGCGCGCCCCCTGCAAGTATAGCGGTACCTGGGGGCCCGGAACGTTGGTGATTGGAAGATTGAATACCGGCTGGTAACGTTGGGCAATCTGCAACTCAGAGTAAAGTCTGGCGGACAGGGCCAGCATGGTTGACGGTAAAAGCTCCGTTAGCCGGTCGGCGGCTATGGCCTCACGGTAGGGCTCCGAAGTGACTGCGTTCCAGTGGATCCGGCGAATCCGTTGCGCGGGGTTTGGCTCGTTGGTGGCAAGATCCAGCAGCATGGCGGACATCTGGTTTCCGGTCGCCCTGCGCAAGCTGTTTGAGCGAACAGAAATTGGAGTCATTGCCACCAGGGATTTGCCGGCGGCCGAGCCCTCGCTGATCAGGTACCGTCTCAGGGTCTCGGCGCACAGGCCGAGAACCACGTCATTCAGGGTGACGTCCCCAAGGGAGGCCTTCACCGTTTTCAGGCGGGACAACTCAACACTGGCTGCGATGATTTGCCGGTTCGCGGTTATCTGCCGGTTAAACGGGCTGTGGGGGGCTGAGAACAGCGGCAGTGGTAGCGGCAGTTTCCGCAACTGTTTTTGAATCAACCCACGTGCGGTCGCTTCGGCGGCATTGACGGCAAGTAAGGTGAATTGCAGTGGTGTTCTGAGGATATTCGCGCCTGCCTGCAACATGACCCGCTCTTCCGAAGGTTCCGGGCGGGGGTGCCAGGGCCGGGGTGGTGTAATCGAGCGAGGCTCGGGAGTGTACTCGAGTAACTTTCCGATGATTTCTTCGCCGCTGAAGGCGTCGATAGCTGCATGGTGTAACTTCACGATCAACGCAAAACCAGCTCTGCCGGCATCCTGCTCATCCAGCTTGAAACCGTCCACGAACGTTATATGCCAAAGGGGACGGTCTCTTTTCAGGGGTTCCTCGAGAACCCTGGAGGCCAGCGCCATCAGGCTGGCTTTGCGACCGTGTTCGCCGAGATTGACGTAGGCGAGGTGGCGTTCGATGCTGAAATCAGGGTCGTCGACCCAGTAGGGGCGGCCCAGACGCAGGGGGATTTCCTTGAGGCGCTGGCGGAATACCGGCACCACATGCAGGCGGCTGCGAAGGTAGGCGACAAAGGTGCTGAAGGCCAGCGGCGTTTCACGTTCGCTGGCATCAAAGAGATAGATCCCGCCAATATGCATCGGGGTCGTTTCCGATTCCAGGTACAGGAACGAGGCATCCAGTTCCGATAGCTGCCGCATCAGAGAACTCCCTTGGACGTTGGTCTTACAACGTCTTCCCGGCTGAGTCGGTCCCAGAACCACATAAGAGCCTTGCCCTGGTCTTCAGCATGTCTGGCAAGATACAGCATGATGGGCTGGCGGGACTCGTGCACCTGCTTGGGGATCAGGCGACCGTCTGTGATCTGTTTGCTGATTTTTGCCCTGGGCAGCCACCCGACGCCGAGACCTGCGGCTTGAATCGCAATTTTCTGGTCGATGTTGGCGACGGTCAGGGTTCGTTGCCGGCGAAAAATGCCGGCATGCCCCGTTGGCAGCGAACGCGAGGTATCAGCCGCCACGGCGGCCGGGTATCTGGAAATATCCTCCTCTGAGAGGGGCTCTTCGGCACTTGCCAGCGGGTGATCGGGGCTGACAGCAAACACGAGAGGCATTTCACCAAGGGCTCTGGTGGCGAAGTTTCCCGCCGGTTTGCTGAAATTGTCCGCACCGATAATCAGGTCGACCCGGCGACTTTGCAGGGCGTCCCAGGTGCCGGCAAAGACCTCCTCTACGATTTGCACGTCCACCGGTACTCCGAGTTCATAGAATTCCCGGATGGCCGGGAACAGGCATTCTGCCGGCAGCAATGAGTTGAATCCGATCTTTAATCTGGTTTCCCAGCCCTGGGCCACCTGCCGGGTGGTGTGGGCAAGGTTTTCCGCCGCCTCCAGCAGGGTGCGGCCTTCTCCCAGAAGGTAACGGCCCGCCGGGGTCAGTCTGGCGCGGTGGCCGGTTCGGTCATAGATGGCAACATTCAGGTCTTCTTCCAGCTTCTGCACGGTGTAGCTGATGGCCGAGGGTACCCGGAAGAGTTCGCCGGCGGCGCCGGCAAAGCTGCCTTTGCGGTCGATGGCGTCAAGGACTTTGAGGGCGTCTATGGTGATGGCTGTATGCATGTTCGAATTATCTGAGGTTGTTGGCCAGAAATGCTTGTTTGAGAGGGTAGCAGGGTCGCCGGTATTCTTCCTTCAAATTATCAGGCTTTGGAGGGCAGGTAACAGGGCCGCTCTCAGTTTTGGGGGCAGCGGGTATTGGAGAAGGCCTTTGCAAACACGCCGTGAACCCTTCCCTGGGGGCTCGGCATTGCCATCCTTGGCAATGCACGGTTTGCAAAGGCCTTCTCCAATACCCTTGGCAGACTTTTTGCCGGCGCCCCCTTGTTACAGGGGCCACACTTTCAAGGTTTTTCATCGGAGGGTTTATGGGGCTTTTGATTGACGGCAAATGGCATGACCAGTGGTATGACACCGACAAGACCGGTGGCAGGTTTGAGCGGGAGGCGGCGCAGTTCCGGAACTGGGTAACCGCCGATGGTTCGCCGGGCCCGGATGGAGAGGGTGGTTTCAAGGCCGAGTCGGGGCGATATCACCTATATGTGTCCATGGCGTGCCCGTGGGCGCACCGGACGCTGATTTTCCGGAAGCTCAAGGGGCTGGAGACGCATATTTCAGTGTCTGTTGTGCACCCGGATATGGTGGAAAATGGCTGGGAGTTCTGGCATGACAGTGAGCAGCACCGGGATCACTTGCACGGTTTCCGGTTCATGCATGAGGTCTACACCAGGGCTGCGCCTGCGTATTCCGGGCGGGTGACGGTCCCCACCTTGTGGGACAAGGAAAAGCAAACGATTGCCAGCAATGAGTCCGCCGAGATTATCCGGATGTTCAATTCGGCCTTCGACGGGCTGAAGGGTGTTCGCAGGGACCTGGACTTCTATCCTAGGGAACTGCGGGGGGAAATTGGTGAGGTTAATGCCCGGGTTTATGACACGGTCAATAACGGTGTCTACAAGGCCGGCTTTGCTACCGCTCAGGATCAATACGAGCGAGCCTACGACGCTCTTTTCGAGTCGCTGGACTGGCTTGAAGAGCGGTTGTCTGGCCAAAGGTATCTGGTGGGTGGCCAGTTAACCGAGGCGGACTGGCGGCTGTTTACTACATTAATCCGGTTTGATGCGGTGTATTACAGCCATTTCAAATGCAATCGCCAGCGGATCAGTGATTTCCCGGCGCTTTCTGCTTACCTCCGGGATCTGTATCAGGTGCCGGGCGTGGCTGAAACCGTGGATATCGGGCAGATCAAGCGTCATTACTACGTGAGCCAGCGGACCATCAACCCGACCCGGATCGTGCCGGTGGGGCCGGCGCTGGACTTTGACGAGCCTCATGGACGCGAGCGCCTGAGTTGAATTCGGGGTCAGATGAAAGCGTTCATCTGAACCCATGTTCAAGCACCTAAGCTGAAATCAGAGGCGGACGCCGGGGTCAGATGAAATTTTCATCTGACCCCAATTTTACGTCAACTCACCCGGGCAACCGCGACGTCTGTCAGCAGCTCCATGGCTTCCTTGTAGTCTGAGGCCGGCAGGGTTTTCAGGCAGGCTTTGGCCAGATCGGCCTGTTCCCGGGCCTTGGTCATGGTGTATTCAAGGGCACCGGATTGCTCAATAATCTCAAGAATCCTGGGCAGGTCATCCAGCCCGCCTTTGCGAATGGCCTGGCGGATGAGCTGACGGTCGTCTTCCGTACCATTGACCATGGCGTAGATCAGAGGCAGGGTGGTCTTGCCTTCGGCCAGGTCATCGCCCACGTTCTTGCCCATGGCTTCGGCATTGCCCCTGTAATCCAGTACGTCGTCCACCAGTTGGAACGCCAGGCCCAGATGCTTGCCGTAGTCTTTCAGGCTCCGTTCCTGATTGTCACTGGCCCCGGCGATCAGGGCGCCGGTGTGGGACGCGGCTTCGAACAGCATGGCGGTTTTGTTATGGATGACCTTCATGTACTGGTCTTCGGTCAGGTCCGGATTTTTCACGTTCATCAGTTGCATGACTTCGCCTTCGGCGATCACGGCTGTGGCGTGGGACAAAACCTCCATGACAGGCAGGCTTTTGAGCTCCACCATCATTTCGAAGGCCCGGGCGTAGAGGAAATCACCGACCAGCACACTCGGGGCGTTGCCCCAGCGCGCATTGGCGGTGCTCCGGCCCCGCCGCATGTCTGATGTGTCTACCACATCGTCATGCAGCAGGGTGGCGGTGTGCAGGAATTCGATGACGGCCGCCAGTTTCAGATGGTCGCTGTTGCCGTAGCCCGCAGCCTGGCTGGAAAGCAAGACCAGTAAGGGTCTCAGACGCTTGCCTCCGCTCTCGATGATGTACTGGGCGATCTTTTCCACCAGGGGAACCTCTGAGGAAAGCCGCCGGATGATCAGGTCATTGACGCGGCTGAAGTCGTCGGCCACGGTGTCGTGAATGCGCTGGGCTGTCATGCGGCTTGTGGATCCCTTGCTGGTGTTTCTGTTGATAATTCGGGCAGGAAGCAGCAATGCTAGGTATTGGTGGAAGGGGTGTCAATGTTAAGGGGGGTCAGATGAAAGCCTTCATCTGACCCCAAGTTCACAGATCGCCAGGTTCAACTTGCTTAGCCTGGCGTCTTCTCGTACAATCACGCGCCCAACTCATCCCAACCTGCGCTCCCTGCTATAGGGTCGCCAGAGCGCCTCCCTTAGAACCAGGTGGATAAGAGCAGGGATGGGTCAATCGTGGAGAACGAGTGAATGTACGCAGTTATTGTCAGCGGTGGTAAGCAGCACCGTGTAAAAGAAGGCGAAACCCTGAAGCTGGAAAAGCTGGAAGTTGAAACCGGCGGTAACGTTGAGTTTGATCGCGTTCTGCTGGTCGCCGATGGTGACAAGGTTCAGGTAGGCGCGCCAGTAGTCGATGGTGCCAGGGTGACTGCGGAAGTGGTTAGCCACGGCCGTCACGACAAGGTTCAGATCATCAAGTTCCGTCGCCGTAAGCATCACATGAAGCGTCAGGGCCACCGTCAGTGGTTTACTGAAGTCAAGATCACGGGTATCCAGGGCTGAGGCTCTCGAATTACCCCTTAAATAAGGAGGCTGGTAATGGCTCATAAAAAGGCAGCAGGTAGTACCCGTAACGGTCGCGATTCCGAGTCGAAACGACTTGGCGTCAAGCGCTTCGGCGGCGAGACTGTATCTGCAGGCAGCATCATCATCCGTCAGCGCGGCACCCGTTTCCACGCTGGTAGCAATGTTGGCATTGGCAAGGACCACACCCTGTTTGCGAAAGCAGACGGCCAGGTGAAGTTCGAAACCAAAGGCCCGCAGAGCCGTAAGTTCGTGAGCATCGTTCCGGCTGCGTAAGCAGCGGCGATCCGGTTCTGTCGAACCTTGGGTGGCACTGATATCCTGATAGCATCAGGATATCAGTGCCACCCGGAGCCCCGCAAAGCTTCCTTGAGGCTGCGGGGCTTTTTAGTTTATGCGCATCGCGCAAAGGGTTGATTCATGAAATTCGTAGACGAAGCCACCATCATTGTGGAAGCCGGCAAGGGTGGTCACGGCTGCCTGAGTTTCCGTCGTGAGAAATACGTTCCCAAGGGTGGCCCCGACGGTGGCGACGGTGGCGATGGTGGTTCCGTGTATCTGGAAGCCGAGGAGTCGCTCAACACACTGATTGACTACCGGTTCCAGCGTAAACACAAGGCCCGGAATGGCGAGCCTGGTGCCGGCCGCAACTGTACCGGCAACAAGGGCGAAGACCTGGTTTTGCCGGTTCCGGTCGGTACCACGGTTGTCGATATGGACACCCACGAGGTGCTTGGGGATCTGACCCACGCAGGGCAGCGCCTGAAGGTTGCCCAGGGTGGGTTTCATGGTCTTGGTAATACCCGCTTCAAGTCCTCAGTGAATCGTGCGCCCCGCCAGACCACCAAGGGCTCCGAGGGCGAGCTGCGCAATCTGAGGCTGGAGCTGAAGGTACTGGCGGATGTGGGGTTGCTGGGCATGCCCAATGCCGGCAAGTCCACCTTTATCCGTTCGGTCTCCGCGGCTCGCCCGAAGGTTGCGGACTATCCGTTTACCACGCTGGTGCCCAATCTTGGTGTCGTCAGTGTGCAGGCGCACCAGAGTTTCGTGATTGCCGATATTCCCGGCCTGATTGAAGGGGCGGCCGAAGGTGCGGGCCTGGGTATCCGCTTCCTGAAGCACCTCGTTCGTACCCGCCTGCTGCTGCACCTGGTTGATGTTGCGCCTTTCGATGGCTCATCGCCCGCCGATGCGGTCAGGGCCATCGAGCACGAGCTGGAGAAGTTCAGTGAAACCCTGGCCAATCGCCCACGATGGCTGGTGCTGAACAAGGTGGATATGGTGGCCGGGGAAGACCGCGATGCCCATTGCCAGGGAATTGTCGACGAGCTTGGTTGGGAGGGGCCGGTGTTCCGGATTTCCGCGCTTAGCGGTGAGGGCACCAGGCCGCTGGCCCAGGCCGTCATGCGCTGGGTTGAGGAGCAGGCCGAAGAAGAGGCTCAGAACCCGGAATTTGCCGAGCGCGAAGCCGAGCGCCGCCGGCAGATGGATGATGAAGCCCGGGCCCGGATTGAAACCGAACGCCAGGCGCGGCGTGCCGCCCGTGAAGAGGGCGATGATGACGACTTTGACGATGATGACTACGACGTCGAAGTGGTTTACGCCCCGGAGTAAACGCAGGATTAACATCAGAGAGACCGCTCAAGCACCATGACTGAACGCCTACAGCTGCGCCAGGCTCGTCGCCTGGTCATCAAGATCGGAAGCGCTCTGCTGACCAACGATGGCCGTGGCCTGGACGTGGCTGCGCTGGGTTTATGGGTGGATCAGATTGCGGAGCTGGTCGAAGAAGGTGTGGAGGTGGTCGTGGTCTCCTCCGGTTCGGTGGCGGAGGGGATGAGCCGGCTTGGCTGGACGGTCAGGCCTGAGCAGTTACACGAGCTTCAGGCAGCCGCTGCGGTTGGGCAAATGGGATTGGTTCAGACCTGGGAGGCCCAGTTCAAGCGGCATGATATCCACACTGCCCAGATTCTGCTGACCCATGACGACCTCTCGGACCGCAAGCGATACCTCAACGGCCGAAGCACGCTCAGGGCGTTGCTGGACGTTGGTGTGGTGCCGATCGTCAACGAAAACGACACCGTAGTCACCGACGAGATCCGGTTTGGCGACAACGACACCCTCGGCGCGCTCGTTGCCAACCTGATTGAGGCGGACGGCCTGATTATACTGACTGATCAACTGGGTCTGTTTGACAAGGATCCCAGGAAGAACGCCGATGCCCGGCTGGTGACCGAGCGAAGGGCCGGTGATCACGAGCTGGATGCCATGGCCGGTGGTGGTGCCGGAGTGCTTGGTCGCGGAGGTATGCAGACCAAGCTGAGGGCGGCTCGTCTGGCGGCTCGCTCGGGCGCCTTCACGGTCATCGTGGGTGGTCGGATTGGAGATGTGATTGGCCGCTTAAGGCGGGGTGATGTGATCGGAACCCTGTTGCTGCCCGAGCAGGGCAGGATTGCCGCGCGCAAACAGTGGCTGGCCAGCCACCTGCAGACCCGGGGCAAGCTGACGCTGGACGACGGCGCCGTGAAAGTGCTTTGTTTGGGTGGTCGCAGTCTGCTTCCCGTTGGTGTGAAGGGGGTGGCGGGGCAGTTTCGTCGTGGTGAGATGGTGTCTTGCGTTGATCAGGCTGGCAAGGAGATTGCCCGGGGGCTCGTGAATTACAATGCCGATGAGGCCAGGGCCATTGCCGGGCGCTCCAGTGACCGGATTGCCGAAGTGCTGGGCTACATTTCCGATGAAGAAATGATTCACCGGGATAATCTGGTGATCGTGTGATATTCGTTCGCCCATAAAAAAACCGGCCAGTTGGCCGGTTTTTTTGCCTGAATCGCGCGAATTAGGCGCTTTTCAGGGCCTTGATCTTGGCGCTCAGGCGGCTCTTGTGACGAGCAACCTTGTTCTTCGCGAAGATACCTTTGTTGACCATACTGTCCAGAATCGGTTGAGCCTGCTGGAAAGCGGCCTGGGCTTCTTCGTAGTTGCCGGCTTCGATCTTGGATTGGACCTTTTTCATGTAGGTACGGGCCATGGAACGCAGGCTTGCATTGTGCTTGCGGTTCTTCTCGTTCTGACGTGCGCGCTTCTTGGCTTGCGGGGTATTTGCCACCGTAAAACTCCTGAAAATCTCAAATTTGTTGCTGAATGATTCGTTACATCGCGGGCGCGCCAAAACCAGCGCGTCGAAATAAATGACGCGGAACTATGCCGCCCAAACCTCGAAATGTCAAGGCCAAAACCCATTTCATGCCCCGACACAGAAGGCCTGTGGTAAACTCGCGGCTCACCGAGTGCGGGGTGGAACGGGAAGCAGGTAATTCCCTAAGTGCCCGCTCCAATAAGGATATCCAGAATGCCAGACAAGAGCCTGCATGTCGTCGGAACCTGAGTCAGCGCCTGAACAAAAACAACTGCCCAAAGCGCCCGGCCTGCTCAGGTCGTCGGGGCTTGTGGGTATCATGACCATGCTGTCCCGGGTGCTTGGCCTGGTCCGGGACATGGTGATTGCCCGCTATTTCGGCGCCGGCGCCGGGGCGGATGCTTTTTTTGTTGCCTTCAAGGTCCCGAATTTCCTGCGGAGGCTGTTTGCCGAGGGTGCCTTTTCCCAGGCCTTTGTACCGGTGTTGTCGTCCTACCGGGAGAATCAGTCACTTTCAGAGGTTCAGCGGCTGGTCAATGCCGTGGCCGGCTCCCTCGGGCTGGTGCTGCTGGGTGTCACCCTGGTTGCTGTTCTGGGGTCGCCGGTGCTGGCGGCGGTTTTTGCGCCGGGTTTTCTGGATGATGACGTGAAGTTTGCGCTGACCCGCGATATGTTGCGCATCACCTTTCCGTATTTGTTGCTGATCTCCCTGACCGCCTTTGCCGGCGGCATCCTGAACAGTTACGACCGCTTCGCCGTGCCGGCGTTTACCCCGGTTCTTCTGAACCTGGCGATGATTGCGGCGGCCATCTGGTTGACGCCGCTGATGGACGAGCCCGTGATGGCGCTGGCCTGGGGTGTGTTCATTGCCGGTGCCTTGCAGTTGTTTTTCCAGTTGCCCTTTTTGATGCGACTGGGCCTGTTGCCGAGGCCCCGGGTGGATTATCGCCACGAAGGTGTCAGCCGGATTCTGAAGCTGATGGCGCCTGCGCTGTTCGGGGTGTCCGTGAGCCAGATCAACCTGCTGCTCGATACGGTGCTGGCGTCTTTTCTACAGACCGGGAGCGTTTCCTGGTTGTATTACTCTGATCGGCTTTCCGAATTGCCCCTTGGGGTATTCGGCATAGCTATTGCCACGGTGATTCTGCCGAGCCTTTCCCGTAAACACGCAGCGGCGTCAGCGGACCAGTTTGCGGCCACCCTGGATTGGGCGGTCCGGGCGGTTCTGTTGATTGGTCTGCCGGCAGCCCTGGCGCTTGCGCTGCTGGCCGAACCGCTGATTGCCACGCTTTTCCACTATGGCGCGGTAACAGACCGCGATGTCGCCATGTCGGCCCAGAGCTTGCGGGCTTATTCCGCCGGGCTGCTGGCGTTCATGCTGATCAAAGTTCTGGCACCGGGGTTCTTCGCAAGGGAGGACACCAAAACGCCGGTTAAGATCGGCATTATTGCTATGGTGGCAAACATGGTGTTCAACCTGATCCTGATATTTCCGCTGGCCCACGCCGGTCTTGCGCTGGCCACCTCCATTTCGGCCTGGTTGAACGGCTACCTCCTGTGGCGGGGGCTTCGCAAGGAAGGGGCCTGGCAGAGTCAGCCCGGCTGGTTCCGCTTCCTGTTGCAACTGCTGTTTGCCAATAGTGCGCTGGCGGCCGTCATTATCTGGCTGAGAGCGCCGGTGGCTGTGTGGCTGGCAAACGGCGGTTACCAGCGGGCCGCGGATATGGCGTTGCTGGTCGGTGCCGGCGTCGGGGTTTACTTCGTTGCCCTGGTGCTGGCTGGGGTTCGGGTAAGACATTTCCGCCACAGGTAAGGTATAATCGCGCGTTTTCTCACCAGCGTTGCAGTAAAAGCAGGCGCTGAAAGCTAGCTGGCAATTGAAGGTTCGCATTACATGCGTCTGATCCGGGGCCTGACCAACCTGAAAATGCTTTCCCGTCGGGACGACTGTCCGCTCGCTAACGGGTGCGTGGCCACCATTGGCAACTTCGATGGTGTGCATCTCGGGCATAAGACCATTATTGATCAGGTGAAAAGCAAGGCTGAAGCTCTGGGTGTTCCATCCGTGGTTATGATTTTCGAGCCTCAGCCCCGGGAGTTTTTTCAGGGTAGCGAAGCGCCACCAAGGCTCATGGGGTTTCGGCAGAAATTCGAGGCCCTGCTGGCGGAAGGCATCGATATCGTGCTGTGCCTGCGTTTCAATCAGGCGTTTCGCAGCTATTCCGCCATGGGCTTTATAGACGATGTGCTGATTGGAGGGCTGGCTGTCCGCCACCTGGTGGTAGGCGATGATTTCCGGTTTGGCTGTGACCGGGCCGGGGACTTTGCGCTTCTGGAAAAGGTGGGTAAAGACGCTGGCTTTACCGTCGAAAATACGCTTACGGTAACCGTAGGCGGGGAGCGGGTGAGCAGCACCCGGGTCAGGGAATTGCTGACGGTGAATGGCCTGGAACAGGCGGAATCGCTCCTGGGGCACCCCTACCGAATCCGGGGCAGGGTTGTCTATGGGCGTCAGTTGGGGCGACGAATTGGTGCGCCAACCGCGAACATCCTGTTGCACCGGACACCGGCACTGTGCGGTGTGTATGTGGTTGCCGCCACCCTGGATGATTGTTCCCGGTACGACGGCGTTGCCAATATCGGTTTGCGCCCGACCGTGGATGGCAAACAACCCTCACTGGAAGTGCACCTGTTTGACTTTGCTGGCACACTTTATGGTCAGCATCTGGAAGTGGTATTCCGCCACGGCCTGCGGGATGAGGAAAGGTTCGCTTCCGTGGACGAATTGAAAGAACAGATTGCCCGGGATTTTGAACGCGCCCGAGCGTGGGTTGCCGAAAACGGCTCTGTGAAACGCGCGAATTGAAAACCACCGCCGCGCCCCAACGAATAAATGACCGATCAAAACTGACCAAGACCAAAAGAGTACGCACCCAAACCATGAGCGACTACAAGCACACCCTGAATCTGCCGGAAACCGCCTTCCCCATGCGCGGTAACCTGGCCAGGCGCGAGCCGGAAATGCTCAAGCGCTGGCAGGATCTGGACATCTACGGCAACCTGCGCAAGCAGCGTGAAGGGCGGGACAAGTTCATTCTCCATGATGGCCCTCCCTACGCCAACGGCAGCATTCATATTGGTCATGCGGTCAACAAGATTCTCAAGGACATGATCGTCAAGTCCCGCGGCTTCATGGGTTATGACGCACCCTACGTGCCGGGCTGGGACTGCCATGGTCTGCCCATCGAGCACAAGGTGGAGCAGGAGATTGGCAGGGCCGGGGTGAAGGTGGATTACAAGACCTTCCGCCAGGCCTGCCGCGACTATGCCACCAGGCAGATCGCCGGCCAGAAGGCCGATTTTATCCGCCTGGGTGTGATGGGTGAGTGGGACAAGCCTTACCTGACCATGGACCCGAAGGTGGAGGCGGGCATCGTTCGAGCCCTTGGCAAGATCGTCGCGAAAGGCCATCTGGTGCGTGGCTACAAGCCGGTTTACTGGAGTGTGGTGGGTCAGTCCGCACTGGCAGAGGCCGAGGTAGAGTACCAGGACAAGACCTCCACCCAGATCGATGTGCGCTTTACCGCCGTTGATCAGGCAAAAGCCCTGTCACTGTTCGGCACCGATAATGGCAGTGGCGATGTGTCTGTCGTCATCTGGACCACCACGCCCTGGACCATTCCGGCCAACCAGGCGGTCTCCCTGAATGCGGATCTGGACTATGCGCTGGTGCAGACTGATGTTGGGCAGGGCCATGAACGCATGATCCTGGCTGCCGATATGGTGGAAGGGATCATGATCCGCTGGCAGGTGGAAGAGTATGAAGTGCTGGCGACCTGTTCCGGTGCCGCACTGGAACACCTGGTTCTCCAGCATCCGATTTACGACAAGCAGGTGCCGGTTATCCTGGGGGATCACGTATCCACCGACGCCGGTACCGGCGCTGTCCACACCGCGCCCGATCACGGCATGGAAGACTTTGAGGTAGGCAAGGCGTACGGCATCGGTACCATCAACCTGGTTCAGGCTGACGGCACTTATACCTCCGCCGCCGGTGAGCTGGCGGGTGTGCATGTATACAAGGCCGACGAGCCCGTTTGCAGCGCACTGGAGCGTGAAGGCAAGCTGGTGCGCTCCGAGAAATTCCGCCACAGCTATCCCCATTGCTGGCGCACCAAGACCCCGCTGATCTACCGGGCAACGCCCCAGTGGTTTATTAGCATGGACAAGGAAAATCTCCGCGCCGACGCCCTGGAAGCAATCCAGGGTGTGCGCTGGGTGCCAGCCTGGGGTAAGAACCGTATCGAAGCCATGTTCAACCAATCTCCGGACTGGTGCATCTCACGCCAACGGACCTGGGGCGTGCCCATCACCCTGTTTATCCACAAGGAGACCCAGGAGCTGCATCCGGACACCCAGAACCTGATCGAGCAGGTGGCCCGGCAAATTGAGGAGGGCGGTATCGACGCCTGGTATGAGCTGGATGCATCTGCGCTCCTTGGCAACGATGCCGGGCAGTACGAGAAGGTCACCGACACTCTGGACGTCTGGTTTGACTCTGGCGTGACACACGAGTCGGTCCTGCGGGTTCGCGAGGAGCTGGGCCAGTTCCCGGCGGATATGTACCTGGAAGGTTCCGACCAGCATCGCGGCTGGTTCCAATCGTCCCTGAAAACGTCCATCGCCATGAACGGCGTGGCACCGTACAAGCAGGTTCTGACCCACGGCTTTACCGTCGATGGCAAGGGCCACAAGATGTCCAAATCCCTGGGCAACGTGATCGCGCCCCAGGAAGTCATGAACGAGCTGGGTGCGGACATCCTGCGTCTGTGGGTGGCGGCGACCGACTACAGTGGCGAAATGACCGTCTCAAAGGACATCCTGCGCCAGACCGCCGATGGTTACCGCCGGATCCGGAATACCTCCCGCTTCCTGCTGAGCAATTTGACCGGGTTTGATCCGGAGCAGCACATGGTCGCGCCGGAGGACATGATCGCCCTGGACCGCTGGATGGTGGACCGTGCCCTGCAATTGCAGGAAGAGCTGCATGAGGACTATGGCAACTACGCGTTCCTGCGGATTTATCAGAAGGTGTACAACTTCTGCGAAGCCACCCTGGGCGGCTTCTATCTGGATATCATCAAGGATCGCCAGTACACCACCCAGGCGGACAGTCTGGCGCGGCGTTCCTGCCAGACCGCCCTGTACCATGTGGCCGAGGCGCTCGTTCGCTGGATTGCGCCGATCCTCAGCTTTACCGCGGACGAAATCTGGCAGCACCTGCCGGGCAAGCGAAGCGATACCGTGTTCTACGAAACCTGGTATGAAGGCCTCACAGCACTGCCCGAAAACGCAGAGCTTGGCCGTGACTACTGGCGCGAGATGTACAGTGTGAAAGAGGCCGTCAACAAGTGCCTGGAAGAGGCCAGGGCACGTGGTGACATCAAAGGCTCGCTCAGTGCCGAGGTGACCCTGTTCTGCGAAGGCGACCTGGCGGCCGATCTGATGCAACTGGGCGAGGAACTGCGGTTCGTGCTGATTACCTCTGAGGCCAGCGTTAAACCGGTGTCGGAAGCTGGCGATGCGGAAATGACCTCCCATGAAGGCCTGAGGGTTAAGGTGACACCGGCCACTCACACCAAGTGCGAGCGCTGCTGGCATCACCGGGAAGACGTCGGTCGCAATGCCAAGTACGACGATCTCTGTGGTCGCTGTGTGACCAACGTGGAAGGGCCCGGCGAAGCCCGCGCCTACGCCTGATGGACGCGACCATGACGGAGCAGGTCACCGGAAGCAAACTGAAGTGGCTATGGCTGGCGGTGCTGGTGGTCATACTCGATCTCGGCACCAAGGCCATGGCCACGGCCATGCTGACCTACGGTGATCCGGTTCCGGTCATCCCCATGTTCAACCTGACGTTGCTCCACAATACCGGAGCCGCGTTCAGCTTCCTGGCCGACGCGGCAGGTTGGCAGCGCTGGTTCTTCGTAACCCTGGCCCTGGTGGTCAGCATTGTGCTGATCTACTGGCTGAAAAACCTGCAGCGTCATGAAACCTGGACCGCCATTGCCATCGTATTGATTCTCGGTGGGGCCCTGGGTAACGTCTACGACCGGGTGGTGCATGGCTATGTGGTCGACTTCCTGCATGTGTACTGGCAGGACTGGCACTTCCCCGCCTTTAACCTGGCTGACACCGCCATCACCACCGGTGCCGCCATGATGATTCTCGATATGTTCCGCAAACCCGCCAATTCTGGCGGGGACGCTGAGAGGAGTGAGTAGTTCTTATGAACGAACTGCCTGTTGACAAGGGTACCCGGGTCAAACTGCATTTCGCCCTCAAGTTTCCGGATGGTGAAGTGATCGATTCCACCTTTGAGAAAGAGCCTGCAACACTCGAAATCGGCGATGAAAACCTGCCGGAGAATTTCGAGGCTTACCTGCTGGGCATGAAGGCGGGCGACCGGGAAAGCTATCAGGTGCCGCCTGAGAAAGCCTTTGGTCAGCACAACCCGAACAACGTTCAGACGTTCAAGCGCCATGAGTTCAGCCCCGATATGGTGCTGGAGCCGGGCGTAATGATCTCCTTCGCCGATGCCCGCCAGAGCGAGTTGCCGGGTGTTGTCAGCCGCGTGGAAGGTGACGAAGTGGAGGTGGATTTCAATCACCCCCTGGCAGGGCGTACACTGACCTTCGAAGTACAGATTATTGATGTGGAGCCCGTAGGGGCGACTCATTGAAAAGAAATAGCTGAGCGTCATACTCTGAACTAGCGGAGTGCGGGGAAGAACCTGCCGGGACTGTCTGCAGCATGGATGCTGCAGTCAAGCGTACAGGGACGTATTCACAGCGTGTCCCGGCAGGTTCTTCCCCGTAGCCCGCGGTCGCAATGCTCCAAAGTCCTTCGTCCGGAATATAGTGGCAAGATAATGCAAATCAGACTCGCAAACCCCCGTGGCTTCTGTGCCGGCGTTGACCGCGCCATCGAAATCGTCAATCGCGCCCTGGACGTGTTCGGAGCGCCGATCTACGTGCGCCACGAAGTCGTGCATAACAAATTCGTGGTGGACAACCTCCGAAACCGCGGCGCCGTCTTCGTTGACGAACTGGACGAAGTGCCGGACGACAAGCTCGTTATTTTCAGTGCCCACGGCGTCTC
This sequence comes from Marinobacter sp. SS8-8, assembly GCF_030540945.1. Taxonomy (NCBI): domain Bacteria; kingdom Pseudomonadati; phylum Pseudomonadota; class Gammaproteobacteria; order Pseudomonadales; family Marinobacteraceae; genus Marinobacter; species Marinobacter sp. SS8-8. Next base: position 143,208 of record NZ_JASSVN010000008.1, read on the forward strand.
CCAGGCGGTACAGAATGAAGCCGCCCGCCGCGGCCTGAAGGTTTTCGATGCCACCTGTCCTTTGGTCACCAAGGTCCACCTGGAAGTGATGCGCTACAGCCGCGACGGCCGTGAATGCATCCTGATCGGCCACCATGGCCACCCGGAAGTGGAAGGCACCATGGGGCAGTACGACCACAGCAATGGTGGTGACATCTATCTCGTGGAAAACGAAGGGGACGTGGCCAACCTGGAAGTGAAAGACCCCGCGAAGCTTTCCTACGTTACCCAAACCACCTTGTCCATGGACGACACCGCCCGGGTTATCGACGCACTGCGAGCGAAATTTCCGGAGATCCAGGGCCCGCGCAAAGACGACATCTGCTACGCCACCCAGAACCGCCAGGATGCCGTCAAGCAGCTGGCTGGCGATTGCGATCTGATGCTGGTGGTAGGATCTCCGAACAGTTCCAACTCCAATCGACTGCGTGAGCTGGCCGAGAGAATGGGGACGCCAGCCTACCTGATTGATGAGGCCTCCCAGATCGATGCTGAGTGGCTTGAAGGGAAGACCTCGGTTGGTGTTACTGCTGGTGCCTCAGCGCCTGAGGTGCTGGTGAATGATGTGATTGCCCGCCTCAGGGATCTGGGTGGTAGCGTTCCGGAAGAGGTTGCCGGGCGCGAGGAGAATATTGTGTTCTCCATGCCGCGGGAGTTGCGGATTGATGCCATTGAGCTCGATTGAGCTCAATGGCATCACAAGTTTGTTACCAGCATCCTGCCTGCGCTGCGCCTCGATTTCCCTGTTCGTCGAGAGTCAGCGTCCCACAGTCATCTCCTGCCTGTCCTCCGGTGGGGGCTGCTTGCAAGGTAAACGTGTCTCTTGTGACATTGCCGGCAAAAGTTATGCCGTAAAATGCCGTGCCGTTTTGAGGCGACTGAGTGTATGGCAATGCGGGGTTGTTCCCTCCATCGCGATAATCAAAGCCGTTCGAGTAGCGGCGCTCCATCCACTGGGACAGTTCCAGTAAATCCGATTGTGCTGTTGTCCTTCGCGTTTGCTCAACCTGATTTTGATATAGCGGAAATGCGATTGCTGCAATAATTCCGATGATCGCAACCGTAATCATCATTTCAATCAGAGTGAAGCCATAAGCTTGGCATGCTTTTATGCTCTTTTCTATTCTGGTGTTGGTCAAAATCATATCGCTCTATTCGCTTATCTAAATTGGGAACATCTGCGCGATTCTCATTGATCGAGTAATTCGAGCTGCGTAATAAGTCTTGCGCCGAGACTCTGATCCACGATTCTTCCCACCTCAATTTCTACCGAGGTACCGGGTTGGAGACGATTGAGCACTTGCTCTCTTGACCAGATAGCGTTGTTGAATCGGATAACGCGGTCTAGAATGAAAGATCTGTCATCAATGATTACCAAACCTTGTTCTGGGTTTATCGAGTTTATAGCGCCTGTGTAACGCTGTCCTTCTGTGAGTATACTGACCTCTGATTCAGGCATTTCCTCTGCTGTCGGGCTCCCCAGCGGTAGTATCAAGAGTGCCACTGACGCAAAAGCTATCAGGCTGAACCGGGTTTTGTGGTTGCTGAGTTTCATACTGGTACCTTCCAGTTCGTCAATAGAGGTTCTGCGGCATCGCTCTGGAACAGCTCCTTAGCGGAGCTGCTCCCAGGTTTGCCGGCCAATGTTTGAATCCAAGGATCTGGCACAAAGTGCGTCTTCACAGGGCTCGTCCGGATCCAGTTGGTTTGGGTCGAGCCCGGGAATGATCACTTCAGAATCTCCGTCACTAGTCGCGATAGTTCTATTTTCACCGCCGTAACCCTGCTGAATACCGCTTGGTGTGTAACCTCCGGTGATGTCACCGGAATTGAAGAGCCCATCTCTGTTTAAGTCGAAAACCGGGGTGTCTGAGGGCTCACCGCTGGCCAGCTTCAGATCCATGATAAAGCCTGTTCTTCCGCTGCTGCAGGGATCGTCATCAGGTATGACGGTTGTAAATCTGACCCTGTCGGGATTTACCCCAAACGGGAAGGTGGCCCGGCTGATGACGCGTTCGCCCGTCTGTGATGAGCCGTAGATCAGATCCAGGTACCAGCCATCTTCGGTAGTAAGCTCGTTATCGGATGTTTCGCGAACAGTAAAGGTATTCGCCCCATTTCCTGAAGCGCGATTAACAGTTACTTGTTCCTGTGTCGTAATGGTCTGTTCGAGCAGGTCTGATCGCACCAGATTGCTCTTGGAAAGGTCATCTTTGATGGCATACAGGCTTTGAACGTTGTAGTTGCTCTCATCACCATTGCGGATGAAGCTGCCAGTCCCGAAGGCGATGACGAGTTCATCAGCATTAGAGGGGTTCAGAGCTACTCGCGGCGCAACCGTAATGGGCTGGGAAGCTCCACTGCCGTCTTCTGCCGAAAAAACCCGGGTGGCCGACCAGTTCTGAAGGTTGGTTTTCGAAAGATCGAACCGCCACATATTGCCAAGCAGGTCACCCGCATAGGCGTAACGGGTGATGGCGTCCGTCTCGGGGAAGCTTGTAATAACTGGCGAAGCCAGGCCATTCGGGCTCACTGCGCTTCCTGCGCCGGTTTCAAGCTCTCTTAGCAGAGTTCCATCGGCAAGGTTAACAATGAATAAGCTTGATTCGTTGCTTGAACCATTGTAACCGTTACCGAAAATGGCAACCCAGTCACCAGTGGCCAACCTCGCAATCTGGGGATCAGTTACACCGTAACCGAGATCAGGATGTGTGAACTCCCACAGGACATCGTCAGAGGGAGAAAAAGACCCCGGGTCAGTGACATCCAACGCAAATACTGTTTTGCCCCCAAGACCCATGGTGCCGAGTAATATGGTTCTCCATTCTTTTGAGTTATTGCCATCCTTATCGATGTAGGCGTCCTGAATCCTGGGAGTGCCATCCATAAAATATTTATGGGAATAGGCGGGGTCCATCAGGTCAGAGATGCGTGCATAACTATTGGTTCCCTGAGGAAGTAGGAGTTCGCCTGGCACATAGCCGAACAGCTCGTTCCCGGTCTCGCTATTGAACGCATGCAAAATGCCATCATTGGCTGGCACATAGAGGGCATCAATCCGGTTTTGGTAGGCGGTAGTGGAGCGGAAAGGCCCATAACTACTTCCTTCAGGCACGGGCAACCTGGCAAGTCCATAGTTGGTTTTCCCGACGAATTGCGGGTTGGCATTTATGATATCGCCGAGCAATCTGTTTACTGTATTGCCGTTCTCGTTGACTTCGCGGGACCTGAACGAAGCGTTGGCGCTTGTGTCTCCGTGCAGCCATGCCAATCGTTGATAACCGAGGTTGTCCTGTACCGAGGAGAGAGTCGGGTCCGCATTCAATGCCTGCCGTTGAGCTGCGGAGAGATTGGACAGGGATGCGTCACTAGCAAACTCCAGTTCAACCCCCTCAGTTCCGTTATGAGTAATCAGAGTTCTGTCGGCTACAGCGGTATTCGCAAGCACAGTCTCAGCATTCCAGATTTCCGATCCCTGATCGAAGTTGAAGCCCATCAGGGTGCCTGACCAGTCTTCACTGCGGAATCCTGCGAAGAAGCCAAGTGATTCAGTTCTCAACACGGCTGAACTGACGGCTGCTGACGAAGCAGAGGTCTGTGCCCTGGCCGTCAGATCTCCCAGGAAGCCAGCAATTGCAAGTTTGAACGCCTCGGGGTCTTGGGCGCTTGCGTAACCACCTCGCCCATTTATTGCAGCATGTAAGAGGTCATCAATATTCTCGGGGCTTCTGTTTCCACTTGGCTCTGGCCAGTTGATTTGAGCCCCTGACTTGATCGCTGCGGTGGCATCTGCCTCTGAGATATCACCAACTACGCCCAATCCGATTGTGAACGTCACCATATGTTGCCAGAAAGCCGGATCGACTCCCCCTGTGGGTACGTCGTTGTCCAGGTCGGTTCTAAGATCATTTTTCCAATACTTCATGGCAACGTCGGCCAGTGTGTTGGAGTAGTTGTCTGCAAATGGGGAAACTGCCTGGTAACTGAAGTCATCTCCGTTGGGATCAGGATTGGTATAGGTGGGACCGGGTGCATTGTCCACGTTTCCTACACTGGGGTTGCTTCCGTTCCAGATGCCGTCTGTCATAAGTATCGAGAAGCTCTGGCGACACTCAACGTGTGCTGTATTGTCGTTTGTTCCCGGGATGGCTCCCCATGGACCACGATTGTCTGATCTGGAGTAATATTCGCCAATGTCCTTAAGAGCTGTCCTTAGGGGGGTGCCTCCGCTAACATCTTTTGATTGCAGCCATGAAAGAAACTGTTCTCGCCGGTTGTTGTTAAAAGGTCGAGCGCCACTGACGATAGTATCGGTATCCGCAACACCATCAATCGTGTTGTCGTTAATGTTGATCGCGCCATAACCTAGTCGGATGTTTTCTGGTAGGTCAAAAAATGCTTCGGTGATGCCTGACTTGGCAGCCTTATCCCGAGTACTATAGTAAGAAAACCAGTTGGCGTAATTCTGTTTTACTTCATCCGCGGCATTGTTAAGTAACACTGTGTTGTAGCAATCGTTGTCTTTGGGATTGGCGAGACACTCCTGTGACTGAATCAGATCCATGTAAAAACCTTCTTCAATGGTTCCAATCTGATCAAAGCGAATGTATTGACTCAGGTTATCGGTTTGCGAATTGGGGTCAAAGCCATTGACCGGCGCGCTTGTGTATGAAGAGTTTGGATGCCGACCGCTGCCATCTGGTTTGAACGGAGGAACGTAGGTCACGTCAGGATCGTAATAAATTTTGTTGACGTCGCTTGAGTAATACCAATTGTTGTAAATATCGTTGCCTCCGAGGTCATCCGGCATGTATCGCCAACCCATGGAGCCAGAGTCGTCAAACACGAACATCAGGTTAGGATCGACTGATTCCTTGAGAAACAGTGGAACCGAGGACAGATTGACCTGGGCGAAAGCGGCCTGGGTGGTGGCCAACGAAAACGCAAGACTTGCAGCAAATGCAGACAGCCGGGATAAGTGCGACTTCTTGGGTCTGGGTTTGATATGTAAGCTCATGGCTAACTCTCCATTTAGAGCGGGCAGAAAATATTCTTGCGCGGCTCGAAAAATCTCTTTGTCTACTGGGGTGGTAAAAGCACAGTTGATTGCAGAACACTGACGGCGTCCGGGCTGCCGCCTTGTCCGCGGGACGTAACTTCAAATCGCTCAAAGCAAGGCTGCCCCGGCTCAATTGGGCATACATCTGCCAGGCGTGCGTGGTGGTAGACGGGTTGAGCACTAACATCTCCGCCTGCATTTCCAGTTCCAGAAGCTGCCGGATTAGCTCCATCCCAGTCCCACGGCGCCGTGAGTCTGGCGGTGACAAATGCTGTTTGGCGTGTCACGAGTGTTCCTATTAGATCTGTTTCTGCCTGCCTGAGTCCTGCTTCTGACGCCTGGAATGAGATCGCGCTGTCATGCGCATTACTCGCCATTCTTTCTTGCATGACCGAACCTTGCATGCCACCGATCGCCAGGAGGGAGATCAGGAGCAGCATCACAAGCGCTACGATAAGGGTGGCGCCCCGCTGCCGTTGCGCGAAGGAGCCGACCGCTATCCTAGCCTCAGTTCTGTACGTTTTCTGCGTCACATTCTTCCCCTCAGTGCAGTGGTGCTAACGGACACCAGTCGAACACGTCGATCTCCGTTGTTTGCCTGTGCTACTTCGCTACCCAGCATGTCAAAGCTACGGTCGTTTTCCTCATCGAGGACTTCATCCTGGCTACGGGTCAGAACCGAGAATCGAACACTGGCAATCGAATCCCAGTCAATGACCTGGTTTGCGGGCAGATAATCATCTGCAGCGTTGGTCCCACCAGTATTCACTCCGTATAGAATTTGTAGAGTTTCAACTCCGGAAACCAGCTCTTGGGGGGGTTGAAGCGGCGTTATCAGCCGTCTGAACAGGGCAGGTTCGCCATTTGTGCCCTCGCCGATGTAATAGGCCATGGACGTGAATTCGTAGACTTTGGTCTGGGGATCGTAGCTCAGATTGAAGTTGTTGCCGTTGTTGCCAGGATTGATATTGCCACCGGCCATTGTGATGGAGCTGGCGTTCGCATTGTTACTTTTTTGAAAAAGTTCGCCCTCAGAACAATCACCGCGAGTCGCGAGTACAACTCTGTTTGCATCAACTCCGGAGCTGCCTGTCAGGTTAATGCTATTGCCGTTCTGAGGGTTGGCTGCATTTACGGGTACTCCGAGCGGTGTCAAGGCATTGACTATGATTACATCGGAATTGGTTACGACGGAGCCCGCTAGATTGGCGGGGAGGTTCGTGCCCCCTGCGCCAGAGGCCCAGTTTCCAGCTCCGGGGGTGGCCAGAGCGCCTGCAAGTGTAATGCTGTCGCCAGGGCCGGTGCCGGTGTATTCCCACCCTTGAACCGCCCGTGTCAAAGGTACTGTCAAGACGCCGTTCAATCGATTATCAACAACCTGATCAAGCGGTCGTCCCATTTCTGCTAGGCAACCGAAACTGCCGGCAGAGCGAAGATCAGGGTTCAGGACTGCCGACACAAATCGGGTGCTTTCCTGGGCATGAGCCAGGCCCTGGGTCTGGCGGTAGGTTTCGTTGCCGCTAAGATAAATCTGGGTAACACCCAGGGTCAGTACAAGTCCGAGCGCCATGGCTATCAGTAGTTCAATTAGAGACAGACCCGATTGGCAGCGCGCAAATATTTGTGCAGAAAGACGAGAAAGTGCGGGCTTTGACATGATCAAATCTGTGTCCTCACTACTACAGGGTTCATGGCCTGGTCATTCTGGTCCCAGTCGATCGTGACCGTAACCGTATTGCCGTTCACAGCCACCGTACGTTCCGCCTCTGGAAGCAGGCAGGCGAGATTGTTCTCCCAGGCGGCGATGTCATTAGCCGCCACTGTTGCGTTGGCAGGCACGAATGAGGTGTCACATGCTCCGTTGTCAGCACCTTGTGCATTGCCTTCAGCGAGAGCGTATGCGCCTGGGTTGTCCGGATTGGCGCGAATCCGGTCTAGGATATCTTCTGCGAGCAATACAGCCTGGCTGCGATTTTGCGACTGGGAATTCATTTGCAGAGAGACGATCTGGGTTGAAGCGACCCCGAGTATGCCGATGCCCAGCACCAGAACAGTGACAAGAATCTCGATCAAGCCCAGCCCCGACTGCTGGTTTAGCGAAGTCGGCTGAGTGTACCATTTAAGTTTCCGAGCAATTGGGGTCACGGGCACACTCCGTCGTCAATTTCTGTTCGTCCGACTGGGCTAATTCGGATAGTACGGAAGGTTATGTCACCGCTGGCGCAGCCATTTGGGGCAACGGTAAAAATCTGGGCCGCTTGTGGGACAAGAAACCCTCGGCGGTCAAATACCAAATCTCCGGTAGTCTCCGTAAAGGTAAGATTGCCCGGAGACTCAAAGCCCCGGATCTGGTTATTGGCACAGTCGCCGGTTGCATCACCTTCATGTACACACCAGCCACTGGCCAAGCCGCCATCGGAACTGAATGTTACAGAGGTGCCGCGCTTTATTGCTTCGGTTCTTGCGAGCTTAATTGAAGAAACCAACAGGTTGGTACCAGATGCCAGCCTGTTGCCCTCGATCAGCCTTCCAAAACCGGGCACCGCGACCGTAGCAATAATCGCGAGCACTACCATGGTAATTAGCAACTCAATCAGCGTGAAACCTGCCGTTCTTTTCAACATGCCATATCCTGTTGGTTAGCCTCAGGGTAGTAGATCAAAGGTGCCAGCGGTATGCATCGGTCATGCGACGAACGGTAGAAGTCCGGGAGTAAGTGGTATCCTGTTTTTCCGGTTGTGACTGAAGTCACGCTTTTCTGCCATGTCTCAGGCAATTATCTGTCCATCAGGTGCCTGGGCAGTTAACGGTGGTGCCCCAAGGAAGCCTGATCGTGCCATCGCCGTCCTCATCGTGAAGGGTTCTTAGGCGGCCACCGATATTAAGTGCCAGGTAACTCATTGCTATACCCTGATTGCCAGATTCAGAGCATGCAACAAGACTTCCCATGGTGCCGCGACTCATGCCATTGGGAGCCAACTGAAAGTAGCCCCTTCCCGCCGTTCTTGAATACAGCCTGGCATTGCTTTTTGAAAGATTGAATATTCTATGGATGCGGCCATTGTCGGGGCGTTTGTCGTTGTCTCTGTCGGGGAAAACAGACACCGGTTGATTCCAGTTATCGGTGCACCGTAGTGCAGCGGAAAGAGGGCAGATGGTGGTGAGGGTTTTCTGATGCACGGCGTAGGAGCGCGCCAAAGCAAACATACGATACGTGTTTTTAATGACGTCGGTATGACGGGTTTCAGAGATCAGGCGCGTCCAAGTGGTGCTCGCGATGCCGGCCAGGATGGCCAGCAGCGCCATGGTCAGAACGAGTTCAACCAGAGTGAAGCCCCTGGCATTGATTTGGAGCTGCATAGCCAACATCCATGTTGATTGGTAGAGGGATGCTTTTCTATCCTTTAGAAAAGCATGTTGGAGTCTACCTGAAAACGGATTGTTGCGTACCCTTGAGCAGCATTTTCTGGGACGGCGGTCACTCCATCCCCAACTTCTTCAATCGATACCTTAACGCCCGAAAGCTAATCCCCAATCGTTTCGCCGCTGCCGTCTTGTTCCACCGGGTCGCCTCCAGCGCCTTCTCGATGGCCTGCCGTTCAATTTTTTCAAGATACCCCTCCAGATCGATTTCACCATCCGGTACCGCTATCCCTTCGCCCTCGCTGACCTGGCCCTCAGCAATGATCTGTGAGGCCGATGCGGCGTGCTGGGCTCCGTTCCCGAGGAGCAGATCCTCCGCGTCAATCTGGTCGGCGTCGCACAGGGTAAAAGCGCGTTCCAGTATGTTTTCCAGTTCCCTTACGTTACCGGGGAAGTCATAACTCTTGAGGTGGCTGATGGCAGCGGATGTTAACGTCGCCGGATCGCATTCATACTCTCTGGCAATGCGTTCAAGGATGTGTCTGGCGAGCAGGGGAATATCGTCCAGGCGCTCCCGCAGCGGCGGAACAGCCAGCTCGATCACGTTGATCCGGTAGAACAGGTCCTGCCGAAAACTGCCTTCCTGAACCAGTTCCGGCAGGTTTTTATGGGTGGCGCTCAGCACCCGGATATCCACCGGCACTTCCCTGGTATCGCCAACTGGCCGCACGGCTTTTTCCTGGAGGGCCCTGAGCAGCTTTACCTGCATGGCCAATGGCAGGTCTGCCACTTCATCAAGGAACAATGTGCCGCCGTTAGCCGAGCGGAACAGGCCGTCCTTGTTCTCCACGGCTCCGGTAAAGCTGCCTTTCTTGTGGCCAAAGAATTCGCTTTCCATCAGTTCCGAGGGGATCGCACCGCAGTTAACCGCGATAAACGGGCCGTCGCGGCGAGGGCCCTGCAGATGGATCATTCTGGCCACCAGTTCCTTACCACTGCCGGACTCACCACTGATGAAGACCGGCGCCTGGCTTCTGGCCAGTTTTCGGGTCTGGTTGCGCAGTTTTTTGATCTCGGGGGATTTTCCAAGCAGCAGGCCGGGCTCATCGGCAGCGTCTTCCGCATCTGCTTTGGGCTCCGAGAGCCTGAGGGCGCTATTCACCAGTTCCCGTAACCGGGGCAGTTCCACCGGCTTGGAAACAAAATCAAAGGCACCGGCTTTGAGGGATTCGATGGCCGTATCCATATTGCCGTAGGCGGTAATGACGGCCACCGGTGTTGCCGGAGCGTGCTGCTGGATCCACTGAACCAGTTCGATGCCATTGCCGTCGGGCAGGTTCATATCCGTGAGGCAGAGGTTCGGTTTGTTTTGTTCCAGCAAGGCCAGGGCGCTGGTCAGGTCGTGTGCCGTAAGTGTTTTTACCCCCATCCGGGTCAGGGTGATTTCCAGCAGTTCCCGGATGTCCGGTTCGTCGTCAACGATCAGCGCTGTGTAGGTGGTCATCTTGTGTTGTCGGTTCCATGTCGTTATTCAGACGCCCGATATCCGCCGGCGCCAGGTCAGATCAGTCGCCCCGGGTGGGCGAACGTGATGCGGAAACAGCAGCCGGGCTGATTGTCCTCTACCAGGGAAAGATGCGCCTGGTTAGCCTCGCACAGTTCCCGTGCCAGATAAAGCCCTAGCCCGGTTCCGCTCTTGTCGGTGGTGAAAAAGGGCTCGAACACCGAGCCACGGTTTTCCGGAGCAATGCCGGGGCCAAAGTCGCGGACATCAATATACGCCCGCTCGCCATCGGCGGTTGTCCCCGCATGCAGTTCGATGCGCCGATTACCAGAGTGTTGTTTACTATAGCGCAAACCGTTGTCGCAAAGATTCACCATCACCTGTTCAATCTGGCTTTTGTCAAACCGAGCTGGCGGTAATTGCGGATCGATTTTCAGAACGATGTTGGCCGAACTGCGGCTGTTGTCCTGCGTTTGCAAAAAGTCTTCCCGGAATTCCTGGAGCCAGGGTGCGACCTCGATCAGATCCGCATGGGCGGCCCGGCGCCGAGAAAGATCCAGAACATTCTCGATAATACCATTCACCCGGCGTGAATGACGCCGGATAATCTCCAGCATCTGCCGGTCATCGGGTTCGAGGTTCGGCGCTTCTTCCATAAGCTGGGCTGCATGGCTGATCGCGCCAAGCGGGTTGCGGATCTCATGGGCAATGCCTGCGGTGAGTCGCCCCAGGGACGCGAGTTTCATCTGTTGGGCCTGCTGGGTGACTTTACTCATATCCTCGATGAACACAAGGATCTGGTCGCCCCGCTCCTGGTCCAGTTGGGTAAAGTTGGCCTGCAGTAGCGGGGAAGTCGGTGACGGTTGAAACGGCTCAATTCGCCGCGTGGGGTCTTTCAGCCAGTCTTCGAGACCCTGCCTCAGGGGGTTGGGCAACACGCTCGCGCGCTCGTGAATCGGTAATGACACTTTGGGAGCGCCGTATAAAAGCTCCTCGGCGGCTGCGTTGGCAAGACGGATCTGGCCGAAACGGTCCAGCACCAGAATGCCGGTGCGCATGCGCTGGATGATCTGCTGGTTGATCTGCTCCAGTTCGGCAATGCTGCGTGCCCGGCTGCTGGCAAGTGCTTCACTGCGCATCATCCTGCGAGAAATGTTCTGCAAGACAAAAGCGGCGGCAAAGTAGAGGATGCCGAGGGAGCCGGCCCGGACAATATCGTCTGCCGATTCACCCAGTGCCAGTACCGCCCACCCGGAGATGCCCAGCGAACTGATGGCGGCCAGTGCGGCATAAAACGTTCCCATGCGGCTTGGGGTCAGGATGTTGCCTGCGGCCACGGAAACAATAACCAGGTTGGCCAGGCCGTTGGTAATGCCCGTACTGGTGAGCAACAGCCCGTGTATGATCAGGATATCCAGCAGGATCGAAAGCGTGATGTGCCGCTGGCCAGGATGAAACCCGGCCACGAGGAGCAGGGCGATAAAAGCGTTCAACCCCAGATACGCCGAAACGCCGGCCTGATAGTAGTCGAGCATCCGGAACCGCACATCGAAATTGACCGGATCGACGAATAGCAGCGCCACCAGTATAAGGCTGACCACCAGGCGATAGTGGTTGTAGATCCGGAACAGCTTGGCCTGCTGCAGGCCGGACGGCGTTGAGGGAGTCGGGCTGAGTGGTTCTGCCGAATGTGCTGGTGTATCTGCTGTCATGATTTACGGGAATCCGCTGTTGGTCGGAAGAAATCCACGCGCTTGCGGGGTTATAATAGCCTTTTCGTGGCAATGAGTTACAGGAGCCGATTTATGTCCGTGTCCGGAAACGAGGCAGCGACCGGGGTGTCTGCCAGAAAACTGCGGGTGGTGATGGCCCAGCTGGATTTTCTGGTCGGTGATATACCCGGTAATACCGAGCTTGTGATTGATGCGGCTCGCCGTGCCGTATCGAACCACCAGGCGGACGTTGTGGTTTTCCCCGAACTTTGCCTGACGGGTTATCCACCGGAGGACCTGCTGTTGCGGCCAAGCCTTGAGGTTCGCGTTAACGAAGCCCTCGAGCGTCTGCAGGAGGAGCGGCTGGGGCCGGCCATCGTTATCGGGGCACCCCTGCGTCATGGTGCGCTCCTGTATAACGCGGCGGTGGTTATCGACGGTGGCGAAATCACCGGTCGGTACTTCAAGCGTTTCCCGCCTAATTACCAGGTGTTTGATGAAAAGCGGTACTTTGCTGAAGGTGCGGATGTTTTGACCCTTGATATCCGTGGTGTTCCAGTTGGTATCACGGTTTGCGAGGATCTCTGGAAGGAAGGACCAGTTGAGGATTGTGCCGCAGCTGGCGCGCGGCTGATCCTGAACCTGAACGCCTCCCCCTACGACATCGACAAACAGGCGCGCCGCAAGGCGTTGCTGGAGCGTAAAGCCCGGGAGAATCTGGTCAGCATCGTGTATGTGAACCTGGTGGGTGGCCAGGACGAACTGGTTTTCGACGGTGGCTCCATGGTGTTTGACCACTCCGGTGTATTGACCGCGGAGGCGCCCCAGTTTGGCGAGGGCCTGTACCCGGTCGATTTCCTTTGCGAGCACCACTGCCAGCCGGTTTCCCGGCCCTTGCCTGACGAGCCCTCACTGGAAGCCAATGTGTACAATGCTCTGGTGATGGGCGTTCGGGATTATGTGAACAAGAATGGCTTTGAATCGGTGGTTCTGGGGTTGTCCGGCGGCATCGACTCGGCGGTCACCCTGGCGGTAGCGGTTGATGCCCTGGGTAAGGACCGTGTCCGGGCGGTGATGATGCCGTTCCGCTATACCTCCGGCATGAGTCTTGAAGATGCCGAAGCGGAGGCCGTTGCCCTGGGCGTGCAGTACGATGTGTTCTCGATTGAGCCCATGTACGACGCCTTTATGGAAACTCTAGCCGGGCCTTTTGAGGGCACTACGCCGGATACAACCGAGGAAAACCTTCAGGCCCGTCTGCGTGGTGTCCTGCTGATGTCCCTGTCTAACAAGTTCGGTTCGCTGGTGCTGACAACCGGTAACAAGAGCGAGATGGCGGTGGGCTATTCAACGTTATACGGGGATATGGCCGGAGGGTTTGACGTTCTCAAAGATGTGCCGAAAACCCTGGTGTTCCGGTTGGCCAGGTACCGCAACACGGTATCCCAGGTAATCCCGGAGCGGGTTATCACCCGGCCGCCCTCCGCAGAACTGGCGCCGGACCAGAAAGATGAGGACAGTCTGCCCGGCTACGATGTGCTGGATCAGATCCTGAACCTCTACGTGGAGCGGGATTTCAGTGCCGACGCCATCGTTGCGGAAGGCTTTGAAAGGGCCGATGTGGAACGGGTTATCCGCCTGGTGGACATCAACGAATACAAGCGTCGTCAGGCGCCGATTGGTGTACGGATCACCGAGCGTGGTTTTGGCAAGGACCGGCGTTATCCCATTACCAATGCCTGGAAAAGCGGAAAGTAGCCGGTTGCCGGGGTCAGATGAAAATGGGGTCAGATGAAATTTTCATCTGACCCCATTTTCATCGTTTTATTCGTCACCCATCAGGCCAAAGGTGACAACGTTGGTGAGTGAGCGACTCTCACCCTTCAACAGGTCTGATTCGAACTCGCCGTTGTCGTTAAATGCTTGGCTGTCCGGAAAGTTGGTGCGAAGCAGGGCAATGGCGTCCTGGGCGCCCTTTTTCAGGTCAAGAAACTGATAGGTTTCTGCCATGATGATCAGGGCTTCTTCAACGGAAGGCGATGACGGGTAGTTCTCCACCACGTATCGGCCACGGTTGTTGGCGGCTACGTACGCCTGGCGCCTGATATAGTAGCGGGCTGCGTTAATTTCCAGTTCGGCCATCCGATTGCGGATCGCGATCATTCGTTGACGGGCATCTGCCACATACTGGCTGTCCGGATAGCGGTTGAGCAGTTCTGAAAAATCCCTGAAGGACTGAATCTGTTCGCCCGGGTCCCGGGCGGCCACGTCGATCGGAAAATAACGGGCCGCAAGCCCCAGGTCCAGGTTGTAGGAGGCAAGGCCGCGCATATACAGGGCATAATCGGCGTGGTCACTTTGCGGGTTCAGCCGCAGAAAGCGGTCAGCCGCCGCGCGGGCGCCTTCGAGATCCAGGTTCTGGTAACGGGCATAAATGAGGTCAAGCTGAGCCTGCTCGGCATAGCGGCCGAAAGGATAATAAGTTTCCAGCGAATTCAGGCTTTTTTCCGCTTCGTTGAAGTTGCCGGAGCTCAGGGCCTGGCGGGCATTGTCGTAGTAGGTCTTCTCCGGAAGCACTTCTTCCTGCTTGTTGGAGGCGCAGGCACTGATCAGAACAACCAGTGTGGAAAGTAGCAGTAAACGAAGACCTGATCTCATGCCGGAATCCCGTATAATGTCGATTAATTCAAGGGCAGCTATTGTAGCGGGGAAGTTGCTCCATGTGCAGAGGCATCTGAAGAACAACGCCCCGCTGTTTCAAGGAATCTGACCGAAACGTAACACACACAGGCCCCGGGGGCTTAATGTCATCTGAAAATCGAATCGTCGCCAGCTTCGTTGTCCCGCCGACGTTGAGTGACCGGCGCCTGGATCAGGCAGCGGCGGAGCTGATGCCTGAACACTCCCGTTCGCGATTGCAGTCGTGGATCAAAAGTGGTGCGTTGACAGTGAATGGCCAGGCGCGCAAGCCACGGGACAAGGTGATGCTGGATGATCGACTGCAGTTGGATGCCGAGCCGGAAGCTCAGGTGAGCTGGCAGGCTGAGGAGATCTCCCTGGATATTATCTATCAGGACGAGCATTTGCTGGTCGTCAACAAGCCGGCGGGCCTGGTGGTGCACCCGGCGGCTGGCCATGCCGACGGAACCCTGGTCAATGCCCTGCTGAACTACGCGCCGGGAGTCGAGAATCTGCCCAGAGCGGGCATCGTTCACCGCCTCGACAAAGACACCTCGGGCATCATGGTCGTTGCCCGCAGCCTGATTGCGCATACGTCCCTGGTCGATCAGCTACAAACACGAACCATGGGCCGCGAGTATGAGGCCGTCGTCGTCGGCACACTCACCGGCGGTGCAACGGTGGATGCGCCGATTGGCCGGCATCCGCGGGAACGCAAGAAGATGGCGGTCGTAGCCTCCGGCAAACCGGCGGTCACCCACTATCGTTTGGTCGAGCGTTTTGCGGCCCACACCCACGTCCGCTGCAAACTGGAAAGTGGCCGAACCCATCAGATCCGGGTTCATATGGCCCATGTCAAACATCCACTGGTCGGAGACCCGCTCTATGGCGGCCGGCTGAGGCTGCCGAAGGGAACCACCGAAGAGTTGCGCCAGGCGCTGTCGGCGTTTAACCGTCAGGCTCTCCATGCCCGGCAGTTGACCCTTGAGCACCCGGAAACCGGTGAGATCCTGACCTGGGAGGTTCCTCTGCCGGAGGATATGGTTGCGTTGATTGAAGTTCTGCGCAAACACGCGCGGGAGCTGGAATCCCGTGACTATTGACGGTAACGCCCTGAAACCGGACTGGTCCGTGCCCCATAGAGTGCGGGCTATCAGCACAACTCGCGCCGGCGGCGTCAGCGGTCGACCCTGGGATAGTCTTAACCTCGGGGTTCACGTCGGAGATCGCCCGGAACACGTGCAAGAGAATCGGAAGAGGTTCGCCGGCTCCATAGGACTGGATAGTGACCGGATTGGTTGGCTGAACCAGGTACACGGCACCGAGGTTGTTGAACTAACGCCGAACAACATCGGACAAATTTCGAAGGCTGACGCCAGCTACACCCGTTATCCGGGCATCGCCTGCGCCATCCTCACCGCCGACTGCCTGCCCGTTATTCTCGCGGATCGTGAAGGAGCAGTCGTCGGCGCCGCCCACTGCGGCTGGCGAAGCCTGTGTGGCGGTGTTCTCGAAAATCTGGTCAGAACCATGGCCGTCGTACCCGAGACTCTGCAAGCCTGGCTCGGCCCGGCCATCGGTCCGGATAGCTTCGAAGTCGGCTCGGAAGTCCGTGATGCCTTCCTTGACCATGATCCCAAAGCGGTCCACGCCTTCAGAGCCGAAGGCGCTCGCCCGGGTCATTTCATGGCCGATATCTATGCCCTTGCCACTTTGCGGCTAAATCATCTCGGTGTTTCCAACGTTAATGGCGGTGGCCTGTGTACTGTTCAGGATCCCGATCAGTTTTTTTCTTATCGCCGGGATGGCCGGACCGGGCGGATGGCAACGTTAATCTGGCTAACAGACTGACTATTATTGTCTTTTATTGTTTGGCTCTGGTTGTAATCGAGAATTTCGGGGGCTGGTGCAGGACTACTTTCCAGAACTGTCTGCAGCATGGATGGCGCAGCCAAGCCTACAGGGATGTATTCACGGCGTGTTCTGGAAAGTAGTCCTGCACCAGACCTGCACCCAAGTTCCAATCTCAAAATGACGGCCGTCAATTTTCTGACGAATACACCGCAGCCCCGCTTGAAGTCGCTCTACTTGCCCCTACATTAAGTGTCAAAGCAATGGAATATCTGCCGCAAATGGCCAAGAGTATTCGCAGAATGTTTGGGGAAAGTACACATGAGAATCGACAAGCTCACCAGTAAGTTGCAAACCGCCCTGGCGGATGCGCAATCCATCGCAGTCGGGAAAGATCACAACTTCATTGAGCCGGTGCATCTGATGCAGGCGCTGCTTGATCAGGAAGGCAGTGCCATCAAGCCTCTGCTCAAGCAGGCCGGTGCCGAGCCCGGGCGCATTCGGCAGGCCATCGCACGCGAAATCGAGAATCTGCCGGAAGTGCAGGGGTCGGCCGGCGATGTCTCCATGTCCAATGACATGGGTCGCCTGTTCAATATTGCCGACAAACTGTCCCAGAAGCGGAAAGACCAGTATATCTCCAGCGAACTGATGCTATTGGCCGCCCTGGAAGACCGTGGCACCCTTGGCCGCGTACTCCGGGAGCAGGGCGTCGACAAAGCTGCCCTGGAAAAAGCCATCGATGAAGTTCGCGGTGGTGAGGCCGTCAATGATGCCGGTGCCGAGGAAAACCGCCAGGCTCTGTCCAAATACACCATCGACCTGACCGAGCGTGCCGAGGCCGGCAAACTGGACCCGGTGATTGGTCGTGACGACGAGATCCGCCGCACCATTCAGGTGCTCCAGCGTCGCCGGAAAAACAACCCGGTGCTCATCGGTGAGCCTGGTGTGGGTAAAACCGCCATTGTCGAAGGGCTGGCCCAGCGCATTGTCAACGGCGAGGTGCCCGATGGCCTGAAGGACAAAAAAGTCCTGTCGCTGGATATGGGCGCCCTGATTGCCGGCGCCAAGTTCCGTGGTGAGTTTGAGGAGCGTCTGAAGGCCGTGCTCAATGAACTGTCCAAGCAGGAAGGCCAGATCATCCTGTTCATTGACGAGATTCACACCGTGGTGGGTGCTGGCAAGGCCGAGGGCTCCATGGACGCTGGTAACATGCTCAAGCCGGCCCTGGCCCGGGGCGAACTGCACTGTGTGGGGGCAACCACCCTGGATGAATACCGTGAAAATATCGAGAAAGACGCGGCACTCGAACGTCGCTTCCAGAAAGTGTTGGTGAGCGAGCCCAGCGAGGAGGACACCATCGCAATCCTGCGAGGCCTGAAGGAGCGCTATGAAGTTCACCACGGTGTTGAAGTGACCGATGGTGCCATCATCGCCGCCGCCAAGCTGTCTCACCGTTACATCGCCGACCGGCAGTTGCCGGACAAGGCCATTGATCTGGTGGACGAGGCAGCTTCCCAGATCCGCATGGAAATGGATTCCAAACCGGAGCCTCTGGACCGGCTTGAGCGGCGCCTGATTCAACTAAAAATCGAACGGGAGGCCCTCAAGAAAGAGACCGATGCCGCCTCGAAAAAGCGGCTGTCCGAGTTATCGGATGTGATTACCGGTATTGAGCGCGAATACGCGGACCTGGAAGAAGTCTGGAATACCGAGAAGGCCGCTCTTCATGGCTCCCAGAAGATCAAGAGCCGGCTGGAGCAGGCCAGGATTGATCTGGAAAATGCCCGTCGCGCAGGCGACCTCGGCAAGATGTCCGAGCTCCAGTACGGGCAGATTCCTGAGCTTGAGCGTCAGCTGGATATGGCCAGCCAGGCCGAAATGATGGAGATGAAGCTGCTTCGCAACCGGGTAACCGACGAGGAAATCGCCGAGATTGTCTCCAAGTGGACCGGTATTCCGGTGTCCAAGATGCTCGAGGGCGAGCGCGACAAGCTGATGCGCATGGAAGAGGCGCTCCATGACCGGGTAATCGGTCAGGATGAGGCTGTGGAGGCGGTATCCAACGCGGTTCGTCGCTCCCGTGCAGGGTTGTCAGATCCCAATCGCCCCAACGGTTCATTCCTGTTCCTTGGCCCGACCGGCGTGGGCAAAACCGAGCTATGCAAGGCCCTGGCCTCTTTCCTGTTCGATACCGAGGAAGCCATGGTTCGCATCGACATGTCCGAGTTCATGGAGAAGCATTCCGTGGCCCGCCTGATCGGCGCCCCCCCGGGGTATGTGGGCTATGAGGAAGGTGGTTACCTGACAGAGGCGGTTCGCCGTCGGCCTTATTCGGTATTGCTGCTGGATGAGGTGGAAAAAGCCCATCCGGATGTCTTCAACATTCTGCTGCAGGTACTGGAGGACGGTCGCCTGACGGACGGGCAGGGCCGAACTGTGGACTTCCGGAACACCGTCATAGTGATGACGTCGAATCTGGGTTCGGACATCATCCAGCAAAAGGCGGGAGAAGAGAACTACGAATCCATGAAGAATGCGGTCATGGACGTTGTCGGTACGCATTTCCGCCCTGAATTCATTAACCGGGTTGATGAGGTGGTGGTGTTCCATCCGCTGGCCGAAAGCCAGATTCAGGGCATTGCCCGGATACAGATCGAGTCTCTGAGCAAGCGCCTGAAAGATCAGGACATGAAGCTGGAGCTGGATGATGCCGCCATGGAGTTGCTGGCGGAAGTGGGCTATGACCCGGTCTACGGTGCCCGGCCGCTGAAGCGGGCCATCCAGCGGATGATCGAGAACCCGCTGGCCCAGAGGCTGCTAAAGGGAGAGTTTATGTCGGGTGATGTCATTCGTGGCACGGTGAAGGACCACCACCTGGATTTCACCAAGGCCTGAGGTCTAAGCCGGGGTCAAGCCGTGAAGTCGGGGTCAGATGAAAGCTTTCATCTGACCCCATTTTCATGACCCCATTTTCACATCGGCCCGCAATTATCTTCCGCCATTCGCTCAAGTTCTGCCCGTTTCTCGGCAATCTCTTCCTGAGTCAGGTAGCGTAGTGCGCCGTTTTCCTCAATCCGGATGCGGGCATGGTTGGCAATGACCTCCAGGTTGGACCGGGCTGTCGCACAATTTGCCTCGCGCTGTTTCCGGCGGGCTTCCTCCACGGCAGCCTCCCGACGCTGTTTTGCCTCATCTTCCTGATGTTTCTCCAGATTCTGCAACTGCTCCTGAAGGCTTTGCCGGCTGGCGGAGGCGTCGGAAGATGTGCCGGAGCGTACATTCACCCGTTCGGCCTTGGCGCCTGTTGGCTGTCGGTCACCAAAGTGGGTAACGCCGTTTTCGTCAGTCCACTTATAGACAGCGGCGCTCATGGTGATACCTGGTACAACGGCCAGTAATAAGGTCAGCGTCAGGGTTTTTCTGTTCATGGCTCTACTCACGTAGGTTCACTGCTCCCGGGCAGGCGTACAACCCGGATAAACCGGGCCCGTTTTTCTTTCGATTGTGGCCTATCATGCCACCAGTGCTGCGGATTTTCTTCTGTCTGGTTCAAATCTTTGCACCGGATTTGTACCAAGTGTGGCAGACCTTCGGCCAGTATGAGCACAGAAACCTGCAGCGGCTATTGACAGGGAGTTTAGCGCTGTCAGAATTACCGATTGCCTGAAGACTGGGGTCAATACGGCAGGCAATCCCGAGCGAGTATCCCCCGTTAATCACCACACTGAACGCGCCGCACATTCGTCGCGGGATGGTTGTTGCTTACGTGCAACCCGTTGATTGGCTGTTCTCCGCAACCCTCAGGAGGGCGGCTGGCCAGGAGACAACCTCTTTTTAAGGTGTGGAGGAGCAGCCGGTTCCGCTTTCACAAGAAGCACGGACACCGTGAATCCAGGCAACCGGGATGAATCCCGGCTCATTCACTCGTAAGAAGAGGGTAGAAAATCGTGGAGTTATTGTCTGGCGCCGATATGCTGATCCGCTCCCTTCAAGATGAAGGTATCGAGTACATATACGGCTATCCGGGTGGTGCAGCCCTTCATATCTATGATGCGCTGTTCAGGCAGGACAAAGTCAAGCACATTCTGGTAAGGCACGAGCAGGCGGCGGTCCATATGGCCGACGGTTATGCGCGGGCGACCGGAAAACCGGGTACCGTGCTGGTGACCTCGGGTCCTGGAGCCACCAACACCATCACTGGCATTGCCACCGCATTCATGGATTCCATCCCCATGGTGGTTCTGTGCGGCCAGGTCGCGTCCACCCTCATTGGCGAGGACGCTTTCCAGGAAACCGACATGATGGGTGTCTCCCGCCCGGTGGTTAAGCACAACTTCAGCGTTCGTCATCCCGAGGAAATTCCGGAAATCATCCGCAAGGCGTATTACATCGCTGCCACCGGCCGTCCTGGTCCGGTTGTCGTGGATATTCCCAAGGATATGACCACACCGAATGAGCGGTATGAGTACTCCTACCCCAAGAAGGTCAAGTTGCGCTCCTACAATCCTGCCATTCGCGGCCATGCCGGTCAGATCAAGAAAGCGGTCGATATGATGCTGGCCGCCAAGCGCCCGATTATCTACGCGGGCGGTGGGGTCATTCTTGGCAAGGCCTCGGATCAGCTGACCGAGCTCGTCCGGATGCTCGGCTATCCGATCACCAATACCCTGATGGGCATTGGCTGTTACCCGGCCAGCGACAAACAGCACCTTGGCTGGCTCGGCATGCACGGCACCTATGAAGCGAATATGGCCATGCACCATTCGGATCTGATCCTCTGTGTGGGGGCCCGCTTTGATGACCGTGTCACCAATGCCACCGAGAAGTTCTGTCCGGGTGCGCGCATTATTCACGTTGACATAGACCCGGCCTCCATCTCCAAGACCGTTGATGCCGATGTGCCAATCGTCGGCCCGGTGGACGCCGTACTCAAGGAAATGCTGTCGTTGGTCAGGGAAAGCAAGGAAAAGCCGGATGCCGAGGCAATTGCTTCCTGGTGGAGGCAGATCGACGAGTGGCGGGCATTCCATGGCATGCGGTATGAGACCAGCCCGGACGTAATCAAGCCACAGGAAGTCATCGAAATGCTGTGCCGGCTCACAAACGGTGAAGCGTTTGTGACCTCCGACGTGGGCCAGCACCAGATGTTTGCTGCCCAGTACTACAAGTTTGACAAGCCCAACCGCTGGATTAACTCCGGTGGTCTTGGCACCATGGGGTTCGGTTTGCCGGCGGCCATGGGGGTCAAGCTGACTCATCCGGATGACGAAGTGCTCTGCATCACCGGTGAGGGCAGCATTCAGATGAACATTCAGGAGCTGTCCACTTGCAAGCAGTACAACTTGCCGGTGAAGATTATCAACCTGAACAACCAGGCCCTGGGTATGGTCAAGCAGTGGCAGGACATGAACTACGAGTCCCGTCATGCCGAATCCTACATGGAGTCCCTTCCTGATTTCATCAAGCTGGCAGAGGCTTATGGCCACGTTGGTGTCCGGATTGAAAAGAAGGAAGATCTCGAGGCCAGGCTGAAAGAAGTGCTGGCCATGAAAGACGAGCTTGTATTCGTGGATATCCATGTGGACCGGTTTGAGCATGTGTATCCGATGCAGGTTGCCCGTGGCTCCATGAAGGATATGTGGCTCAGCAAGACGGAGAGGGTGTGATCATGCGTCGAATCATTTCTGTTTTGCTTGAAAACGAGCCGGGCGCCCTGTCACGGGTGGTGGGCCTGTTCTCCCAGCGTAACTACAATATTGAAACGCTGACCGTGGCGCCGACCGAAGACGAGACCCTGTCCCGTCTGACCGTGACCACCACGGGGTCGGACAAGGTGATTGAGCAGATCACCAAGCAACTGAACAAGCTGATCGAAGTGGTCAAGCTGGTGGACCTGACCGAAGGCGCTCACATCGAGCGTGAGCTGATGTTGGTGAAGCTCAAAGCCACGGGTTCCCAGCGTGCCGAGATCAAGCGTACCGTGGATATTTTCCGCGGCCAGATCGTGGATGTGACCAGTTCAGTCTATACGGTTCAGTTGGCGGGTGATAGCGAAAAGCTGGACGGCTTCATTCAGGCTGTTGGCACCTCGGGCGTGCTGGAAGTAGTGCGCAGCGGTGTATCCGGTATTGCCCGGGGCGAGAAGGTGCTCAGCCTTTAACAATTTCAAACAGGGTTTGATCATTATGGCCTTCCGGGGCCGTCATAAATAACAGAGGTTTCTCATGCAGGTTTATTACGATAAGGATTGCGATCTTTCCATCATCCAGGGCAAGAAAGTTGCCATCATCGGCTTTGGTTCCCAGGGCCACGCCCACGCGTGCAACCTGAAGGAATCTGGCGTTGATGTCACCGTGGGTCTGCGCCCTGGATCTTCTTCCATTGCCAAGGCGGAAGCCTATGGCCTGAAGACCAGTGATGTGCCTTCTGCGGTTGCAGCAGCCGACGTTGTTATGGTTCTGACTCCGGATGAGTTCCAGGCTCAGCTTTACGCTGCGGAAATCGAGCCGAACCTGAAGCAGGGCGCGACCCTGGCCTTCGCTCACGGTTTTGCCATTCACTACAACCAGATCGTTCCCCGCAAGGATCTGGACGTGATTATGGTTGCACCGAAGGCTCCGGGCCACACCGTTCGCACCGAGTTCGCCAACGGTGGTGGTATTCCGGACCTGATCGCCATTTTCCAGGATGCCTCTGGCAATGCCAAGAACCTGGCGCTGTCCTACGCCAGCGGCATCGGTGGTGGTCGTACCGGTATCATCGAGACGTCCTTCAAGGACGAGACCGAAACCGATCTGTTCGGTGAGCAGGCCGTTCTGTGTGGTGGCGCCGTAGAGCTGGTCAAGGCGGGTTTCGAGACCCTGACCGAGGCGGGCTACGCCCCTGAAATGGCCTACTTCGAGTGCCTGCACGAGTTGAAGCTCATCGTGGACCTGATGTACGAAGGCGGCATCGCTAACATGAACTACTCCATTTCCAACAACGCGGAGTATGGCGAATACGTGACTGGCCCGGAAATCATCAACGAGCAGTCCCGCGAGGCCATGCGCAACGCACTGAAACGCATCCAGAGCGGTGAGTACGCCAAGATGTTCATCTCTGAAGGTGCGCTTAACTACCCGTCCATGACGGCGCGTCGTCGCCAGAATGCCGCTCACGAAATCGAGATTGTGGGTGAGAAACTGCGCGGCATGATGCCGTGGATCTCCTCGAACAAGATTGTGGATAAGGACAAAAACTGAGCGGAAGTGCGCCTGGTTTTGAAAAACGCGGCCCGGGTGGCCGCGTTTTTCGTATATAATCCGCCCAAACGCTTTCCGGAGTAATGGGAATGACTGAAGAAAAAACATCTGCTGATGACAAGCTGCATGCGGACTGTGAAGTTGAAGCCGGAGAGGTCGTTGAGGAAGAGCTTGTTGGAGGTGCGCCGGTTCGGCGCAAAGGTATCTACCTTCTTCCCAATGCGCTGACAACGGCTTCGCTGTTTTCTGGATTTTACGCCATAGTCTCCGCCGCAAACGGCGTTTTTGATAATGCCGCCATTGCTATTTTTGTCTCAATGATCCTGGATGGCCTGGATGGCCGTGTGGCCCGGATGACCAACACCCAGAGCAAATTTGGTGAGGAGTACGACAGTCTTGCCGATATGGTGGCCTTTGGTGTTGCTCCCGGGCTCGTTGCCTTTTTCTGGTCGCTGAACGCCTTTGATAAGGTCGGCTGGGCCATCACCTTCATCTATGTGGCAGGCGCGGCCTTGCGTCTGGCCCGTTTCAATACCCAGATCGGTTCGGTGGACAAAAAGTTCTTTGTTGGCCTGCCCAGTCCGGCGGCCGCTGCCTGTGTTGCAGGCCTGGTCTGGTACTTCCATCGGTTCGAACCGTCTACCTGGCTCACGCTGCTGACCATGGTCGTGGTCGGAGGCGCTGGTGTCTTGATGGTCAGCAATATCCTGTATCGCAGTTTCAAGGATCTGGATTTGCGGGGCCGGGTGCCGTTCGCGGCGATTCTTCTTGTAGTGCTGGTGTTTGTCGTAATCGCACTGGATCCTGCCACCGTACTCTTTACCGGGTTCCTTATCTACGCGTTGTCTGGTCCCGTTCGTGCCCTGTTCCGTGGTAAACCCCGGAAAACCCTGGGCGCCGCCGACTAAGATGCGGTTTTCCCCGGCCTTTCTCACGGAAGCCCGGGGAATTTTAGCTGCAGTCTCCGGTCAACGCCTTACATGGCTGACGCCCTGACGGAGACTTTTCATGTTTATCAAGAAGCGCCCATCCTGGGCTTTGCCTCGCGCCGCAATAACGCCCGAGTCCGTCTATCTGAATCGAAGACAGTTTATGTCCGGCACCGTTGCCGTGGCGGCCGGGCTTTCCATGCCCGGGCTTTTATCTGCCGCGGAGTTACCGGTTCAGCGTGAAACCCTGGATTTCGTCCCAATGCCCCGCTACTCCACGAATGAAAAGAAGACGCCATTCGAAGATGTGGCCCGGTACAATAATTTCTATGAATTTGGAACGGGAAAGGATGATCCTGCCAAATATGCCGACGAAATGGCGGTCGATCCCTGGTCGGTGGTTGTTGAGGGAGAGTGTGAGCAGCCAGGTGAGTACGCGCCTGAGGATCTGCTCAGGCCTTACGAGTATCAGGAGCGTGTTTACCGCCTCCGTTGTGTTGAGGCGTGGTCCATGGTGATACCCTGGATTGGTGTGCCGCTGGCGGACATCCTCAAGCGATTGCGGCCCACCTCCCGCGCGAAGTATGTGTACTTCGAAACCCTGTACGATCCGGACCAGATGCGCGGGCAGCGCTCCCTCTTCAGCACCATCGACTGGCCATACCAGGAAGGTTTGCGGATGGATGAGGCCATGAACGAACTGAGTTTTCTGGCAGTCGGCCTTTATGGTAAGGCTCTGCCTAAACAGAATGGTGCGCCAATTCGACTGGTTGTCCCCTGGAAGTACGGTTTCAAAAGCATCAAGTCCATCGTAAAGATCCGGTTCCAGGAGGAGCGGCCAAAAACGACCTGGGAAATGATTGCGCCACAGGAATACGGCTTTTACGCCAACGTGAACCCCGAGGTTGACCATCCCAGATGGAGCCAGAAAAAGGAAAGGAGGCTTCCCTCCGGGCTGTTTTCTCCCAACTGGGTGGAAACGGTCAGATTTAACGGTTATGGCGAGCAGGTGGCCCATCTCTATAAAGGCATGGATCTGCGGAAATACTATTAATGCTCATTTTCCGCTGGATCGGGCACCCTCGATTTCTGCTGGCTTTCCGGTTTTTGGCCGCCTTGCTGGCCAGTGCGCCCCTGCTGTTTCTGATAACCGGTATCGCGGCGCAATCTCTCGGGCCAGACCCGGGCCAGAAAGTCACCGAGTCTCTGGGGCTGGCGGCCTTTCAGCTACTCGTGGCCACGTTATGTATGACGCCGCTCAAACGCTGGACTGGGTGGGTTGGCTGGATCCGGATTCGGCGGATGCTGGGATTGTTCGCGTTTTTTTACGCAACGCTTCATGTTCTGGCGTTTCTGCAATTTATTCTTGGTTGGACTGACCTGTGGGCCACTTTCACCAAGCGGCCCTATATTGTGGCGGGAGCATTGTCGTTCCTGATGCTGATTCCTCTGGCCATGACATCAGCCAGGGGAATGGTGAGGCGATTGGGTAAGAGTTGGAAACCATTGCACAAACTGGCTTATCCGAGTGTTGTTGTCGCCTGGGTTCATTTTATCTGGCAGGCTCGCAGCGATGTGGGTGAGATGATGTTTTATGGTCTGGTCATACTGGTGCTTCTTGCGGTTCGCTGGAAGTGGGCGGGCTCGCGGGGGATGATTCCCTTTGTCAGAGGGTGATTTCTGTTCGTTTATTCGGCAGGTTGATCAGTGGTTGATCGAAAGGGTAGGTGTAAGCCGAAACTGCAAAAATTAATTCAAAAACCTCGTTGACAGTTTCCCTGACGCCTGTAGAATGCGCACCACTTCTGAGGAACAAGCCACATGTGGTGGCTTTCAAGGCAGAAATAACCGTTTGAAATTAGTGAAGAAAGCAAGCTTTAAAATTCTTCAGATAAACGGTTGACAGGGTGGCGGAACGATGTAGAATACGCCTCCTTGATTGAGCCATGGCTCAACCGCTCTTTAAAAAGTTAACCAAGTAATTCGTGTGGGCGCTGGCCGGGGTATTTCGGAGATGAAATATCAGGACAGTGACTCGTCGAAATTGAGTTTTGTCTTGAGCAGGAATTGGGATCTTCGGATCTCTGTATGATTTAAACTGAAGAGTTTGATCATGGCTCAGATTGAACGCTGGCGGCAGGCTTAACACATGCAAGTCGAGCGGTAGCAGGTCCTTCGGGATGCTGACGAGCGGCGGACGGGTGAG
>NZ_JASSVN010000009.1:0-165607 GCF_030540945.1 Marinobacter sp. SS8-8
GGTTTGGGTGCCACAATAAAGTGCCGGGTAACCGGCATCTAACAATTCGCATCAGTACGCGGCCTGCGGCCGCCGGACGCCCTTTACGTGGCTCCTTCGTCGCCACTCCAAGGTCGCCGCTAAGCTTCGCGTTATGCTCTGGCGGGAGCCGTCATTTTTTGGTAGTTTCTGAGCGGTCCACGAGGACATCATTTATAAAACAGGCCAAAGGGAGATTTGGGCATGGATTACTACGATAGGGAATACATATCTGCAGTCATCAACTATTTTTGGGGGAACGGCACAGCATCGCCTCAGTCGGTAAATGAGAGATCTGCTGAGGTAGTTTACACAGCAATCTCTGAAGCTCAGTCGTGTTCTGCATCAATGGATCTCGTTCCAGGGCCCAGTGGTGGCAAGCCGAGAATCTCATATATAGTTAAACAGATTGTAAGCATTGGTAAGAATATAATTTCCGGAAATACATCGGTTTACCATGTTTGCAAAGTCAAAATTAGCGCAAGCTATAAATCTGAAATAACTATGGCGTTAAAAGGAATTTAAAATGTTAAAAACCGGATTTTTTATTCTTCTGTCATTTTTTTCTATTAGCGTATTTGCAAAGACAGATGTTGAGCTAGTTTATTCTGATCTCAGGTTTGAAATCCCCGGGAATTTCTCTGTGGTAGGCGATGCAGGAGATAACCAAAATATTTTAATATTTAGATACGGGGATGAGCTGGGTAAGAGGTTCTTAGCTTTTTCAGATATGACAAATGACAAAACCATTAATTATGGATGTCCATCCAGTACTTTCTTTAAAACTGTTTTCTTCGATACCGATAAACCTGAATGTGACCAAGACAATGTCAAGCTAATGCAAGAGTCCTTTGTTGCAGGTCGGGATGTTGAGAGATGGTTTTCAGGCGAATACTCTATCGTGTACTCTGGCAATAAAAAAAAGTCGTACATTTTCATAATTGGAGATAACGGCAAACTTGTGAAGGTAGACTCTGATTTTCTGGAAAGTGAATCCATTAAGAAGGTAGTTAAAGGTATATAGCAAGGATCACACTAGTATCTATTTTTTATAGCATAACAAACAAGGATACTAATACGCTCAAAAATAAGCGAACATTATTTATAATGTGATATGTTCTCCCAAAGCTTATCGGATATTGTCACTCATGCGCCAGACTGATGGTCGTAAACTGGATCATAAAGCCCTCGAAGCCCTTCGCATTCGCGCTGTTCAGCGGGTGATTGCAAAAACCGGAGGCCGTGGCGCACCCAATTGTTCCAGGCCATTGATAACCAGGATGCCACCGCCTTCGCCGGTTTTCTAACTGAAGATTGCACCTTCTTGTTCGGCAATCAGCCTGCCATTTGTGGCAAGGAGGCGATCCGTGATTTTGTTGCCGGATTCTTCGCCTCCATTGAAGCCTTGTCTCACAGCCTTTCGGAATCCTGGGAGGTGGAGGACGGCTCCATCTGCCAGGGTACCGTCACCTATACCCGTAAGGATGGCTCCACCCTCACCATACCCTTTGCGAACATTCTGAAATTCAGAGAATATCTGGTCTGCGATTATCGGATATTTGCTGACACCTCGGAGCTATATCGGCCAAGGTGACAGAAAAACCGGAACAGATCTGTTTTCCCACTGCTCAACGTTCCGCCCATACCCCCTCACAGCGAAAGCGACCTTACCCTAACCTTCTCACGCAGCTGATCGACTGTATTTTTGTCGAATAACTCGGTCCCCGGCTGCATCACTGTCGCTGCACTGCAGGCAATTCCTTCCCGTAACGCGTCCTCGGCCGATGCGCCCTGAGCCAATAACGCCGCCATACCGGCCACCATCGAATCACCGGCCCCGACCGTAGAGGCCACAGGAACCGGGGGCGCTTCGCCCTTCAGGACACTGGACGATGTCACCAGCAAGGCACCTTCGCTGCCCAGGGAAATACACACCCAGGTCACGCCCCGTTCCTGCAAACGCCGGGCTTCCCGAACGATGTCCTGCTCATCCATCAAAGACCGCCCGACCAAAGCTTCCAGTTCGAAACGGTTAGGCTTGATCAAGAAAGGTTGGGCGTCGATGGCATTTCGGAGCAGCTCATCATGGGAGTCGATTAACGCACGCCCTCCAGCCGCCCTCACCCGCCGGACCGCTTCCGCGTATAAGTCTGTCGGTAAACTCCGCTGTAACGAGCCGGTGATTATCCCCAGCCCATCGCCACAATGAGTCACGAACCGGTTGAGCAGGAGTTGCCATTGTGTAGTTGACACCGCGGGACCGACACCACTGACCTCAAACTGGGCCCCCGTGACGCTTTCAAGAATAGTGCCATTGATCCGGGTTTCGCCATCCACCTCCAGGTAACTGACCTGGCCCAGTTGCGCATCCAACTGATGGCACAGGAAGCGGCCGATTTCGCCGGCGACGATGCAAAAGGTGCAGGCCGGGACGCCAAGTCGTTTGAGGCCGCGACCGACATTGATCCCGTTACCCCCGGGATCATAGCGGGATTTCAGGGCATGGACCTTCTGGTCCGCAATCAGCTGGGGGATTTCATAGGTGATATCCACCGCCGGATTCAGGCTCAGAACAGCTACGGGCAGTTTTGTAAAAGCATTGTCCATCGAGTGCTCCCGGGTGATTTCAAACGCGTTTCCAAGGGAAAAACCGGGACAGGTTTATTTTTCCCTGAATTTTTGCCGCCACCCTCCCCGACTATGATGCAATACACTGCAGCAACCAACCATGATGCACCGAGGTCTGGTAAGTGAAACTGATTTACAACTCTTTTTAAATCAAGTGGGGCAAGTCACAGGTCGCCCGCATTATTGAAATCATTTTCAGGCATCCTGATCTGATCTATATTACTAGATTGACATTCGCTTACGCTGTTTCGGGTTAGTAGCCAGTGCAGGCACGGCGACGCCCTTTACATTGCGCTTTCGGCTCCCTTCTGGGGGCGCAGGATGCAGGCGTCAGCCAGGTAAAAAAAATAAGGAGCCGTGATGCAAAACCCGACTGAACCGAAATACGTGCCAGCACTGGGCTACCACTGGCTTACGCCCTACTACGACGCTGTCGTCGGAACCACAACGCGGGAGCGTAGTTTCAAACACGCCCTTATCAAGCAAGCAGGCTTCGAGCCGGGGCAGCAAGTGCTTGATCTGGCGTCTGGAACAGGCACCCTCGCAATCTGGATAAAACAACACCAGCCACAAGTCCACGTTACTGGAGTTGACGGCGATCCGGCCATCTTGTCTCTTGCGACCCGCAAGGCCCAAAAAGCAAAGGTCTCGGTGCAGTTTGAACGCGCACTGTCCTACAACCTGCCATATCCGGCGGCGCACTTTGATCGGGTTGTTTCAAGCTTATTTTTTCACCACCTGTCGTGGGAAAACAAACAACGCACAGCGCAGGAGCTGTTCCGGGTTCTCAAGCCGGGAGCAGAGCTGCACGTCGCCGATTGGGGACATGCCAGCAACATTTTGATGCGAGGGTTGTTTGTGTTCGTTCAGCTTCTCGATGGTTTTAAAAACACCCAGGATAACGTGTCGGGAAAACTCGTCACACTCTTCGAGCAAGCCGGGTTTGTTGACGTGACGCAGCGACAAACCTTCAGCACCATTTACGGAACAATGGCGCTCTACAGCGCGGTCAAACCCTGTTAACACAACGCTCAGCCTGACTCGGTGTGTCAGTGTAAGTCGAGCACATAACCTCTCGCCAGCAAGTCACTGTTAACATATGGGTTTGCTGTTTTTTTTTGGGGCGCAAGGCAGTAACACGAGGTAAGCCATGGGCGCAAACAGACAGCACGAAAAGCAAGCACCCATCGTGAAGGAATACGCCCGGCTCGCGGTGGAATACGACACGAGGTGGTCATTCTATATCGAGGCCACGACACGGGAGACCATGAAACGGCTACGCTTGCTGCCGACAGACCGTTTGCTCGATGTTGGCTGTGGCACTGGCGCTTTGCTTCACCATTTGTCGACAACACATCCGGCCGCGCAGCTGTCCGGCGTTGACCCCGTACCGGAGATGCTGGCAATTGCACGCCGCAGGCTTTTGCCATCCATCGAGCTTCGTGAGGGGTGGGCTGAGCACCTGCCATTTGCGGAGCAACAGTTCGATGTCATCGTTTCATGCAACATGTTTCACTATATTCGTAAGCCTGTCGCCGCGTTACTCGAAATGAAGCGGGTGTTACGTCCGGGCGGTCAGTTGATCATCACGGACTGGTGCGACGACTACTGGGCTTGCCGGGTTTGCAATCTGTACCTGCGTCTGTTCAGTCGCACCTACGTCAAGACCTATCACGAGCGGGAGTGTGTTCAGCTACTGCAAGAGGCCGGGTACACAGTCAAGACTATTGATCGCTACAAAATCAATTGGCTGTGGGGAATGATGACGGTCAAAGCTACGAAAGACGCATCCAGACAAGTCGGTTGAATACCGGGGTCGGGTTCCCGACACACTGGCGCCCTGGGTTACGAATCCGATTCACGGGAATGCTGCCCCGCCAGGGAACCCGCGGCGAAGCAATGTTGATAATGTCCATCGCGAAGGAGGAAGCACTATGCCATGCGCTCTCGTCTATGGCTTCGACAGAACCCTCAAGTGGTAGCACTGTGAAGAAACTCTTGCTGATTCTCGGTGTGGCATTGCTGATCGCGCTCATCTCGGCCATCAGCTCCAGCCCCATGGCCATCGAGGAAAGGCTGATCAGAATTCAGGCGGAGGATACCCTCCGCGAGTTCCCCCGGATCGAAAACGAACCGCTGGAAGTACAGGCGGCTTTATTGGACATGGCGGACGACGAATTGCTCCTGCTCAAGGCCCGCGCCGCGTACCTCCGGTACCCGGAAATGACCCGGGAGATCTTTCCCCTGTATGGCCCAGAGGATGAATTCCGTGAAATCCTTCAACTCTATGGCGAAAACATCCTCCCTCCTATCCACTATTTCCTGGGCAGACCTATCGGCTCTATCGAGCTGATGAACACCCTGGCCAACAAGTACCAGAGGGCCAGGGACTACTTCACGGGCAGCGACAAATCACAGCCTGCCGAAGAACAAGGCACCGCTGAAACCGACAACCTGAGTCCGGCGGAGCGTGGCTGGTACGCCGTCCGATTCATCCAGGAGGAAGGCCACGATTTCCTGGGCCAGTTTGTTGTCAGTGCGCAGGGAGAGATCACCTGGGTAAGGACTGAACGGGTACTGGAAAACATAAACCAGTTTTTTGCCAGCGGAATCCGCAACCTTGAGATCCAGCACCGCAAGGGTGACGACGTATCCGCAGCGGATATTGGCTGGGCGTCGGTGGATGTGCTCGTGTTCGCCAGCGCATTGAAGGTACTGCGCGTGGGACGCACTATGGCGGCTTCCACCAAAGGTGCCGCCAGAAGCACCCGCTCAGCAGCCCTTGCCACCCGAGTGGCCAACAGCGGCCGGATGTTGCGGAACAGCACCCGATACGCGAAGTGGTCAGCGGTAATAGGCGTTGGGTACCTTGTGGTCTCTCATCCCAGTATCATTAATGACTTTTTCGCCGAGGTGGCTGAAGTGCTGAGCTATCCCGTTAAGCTGGTGCAGTTTCTGGGATGGTTCTTAATACTCCTGCCGGCGTTGTACATCGGCAGTTGGGTAATGCGGCTTCTGGTTCGGCCCATGACTGCGCTGCTGCATGTTGGCAGAAATAAATAAACCACGCCCTGCTACTAACCCTGCTTTACAGGCCCGGAGATATTGAGGATATCGAGGTTCGGCTTGTAAACATCGGTACGCACATCAAACAGCCCCAGCAGCGTGTGGAATACCCAATCCTGGTTCATGGTCCGGTCCTTGCCGGCTCGCAGGGCTTTGTCGTTCACGCCGGAAAAATTGTCCGAGAACCACATAACCACCGGAACATGACGCTGGGCCTCGGGCGCAATAAACAGCGGCAGGCCGTGCAGGTACATGTCAAATTCACCCAATGATTCACCGTGGTCACTCAGGTAGAACAACCCGGTTTCAAACTCGGCCGTGTTACGCCTGAGCACATCAATCACTTTTGACAGGAAAAAGTCGGTATACAGAATCGCGTTGTCGTAGGCATTGTTGATGGTTTCCTTGCTGCAGTCCTCCAGCTGGTTGGTTTGGCAGACCGGCGTATACTTTTCGAACGCCTTTGGGTAACGCTTGTAATAAGCTGGCCCATGATTGCCCATCTGGTGCAATACGATCAGGATATCCCCTTTCGGGTGGGCATCAATGTACTCCTGCAGGTCCGTCAGCATTCCAGTGTCCCGGCACTCTTCATCATTACACTCCGGATTGTTCTCTGGTGTTTTGAAGTCAAGGTACGTTATCCGATCAGCCACGCCCTTGGAGTCGGAATTATTGTCGAGCCACAGCACGTTAACGCCGGTGCGAGCCAGAATATCCAGTACGTTTTCGGTAGATTCGGCTTTTTTCTGATCGTAGTCCGACTGGCCATACACGGAAAACATGCAGGGTACAGACACAGCCGTCGACGTTCCGCAGGACCAGAAGTCCGAAAAGCTGATAACATCGTCCTTCGCCAGCTCGGGGTTGGTCTCACGCTCATAGCCATTCAGTGAAAACCGGTCCGCTCTCGCGGTTTCGCCAACCACCATAATAATCAGCTCACGCGGGCGCTCCGGCGGTGCGGCCTTGGCATCCTGGGCGATCATTGTGAACGGCAGGCTGCTGCTTTCAATGGCGCTACCGGCAAACTTGAAGATCGAGACAAGGTAAAAAGACGGATTGGCGTAATACCTCAGTATTTTATGCTCCCGGATAAAAGAGGCATAGAAATTACTGAAGATCACGATGGTCAGCACGCCAACACCCAGAGAGATTGACGCCAGTTTGACGGTTGACAGAATATCCCGCCGAACCGATCCGGTTGTGAGTTGGGCGCGGTACACAAACAATGACGGCAGAATACCCAGCAAAATCACGTACATCGCCAGGGTGCCTGACATCAGATCCGACGCCTCAGACACATTGGTCTGCACCACGTTACGCAGCATGTCGGTATCGATCACCGTGTTGTAGCTGTCCATGAAATAGGCGGCAAAGGAGGACAGCATCAGGATCGTGATCAATACCGGCTTTGTGGTATAACGATAACACGCCAGAGCAAGTATCATAATCAGAGCGGCACCGAAGACCACCGCCACAGAGATCAGAAACGCGGCATTATCCAGGTTCAGCGGGTAGACCTCGGTTATGTTCGAAAAGAACGCACGGTTATCGAACGCCATCAGGAATATGGACACCAGAACAATCAGTGTCGATTTATTCATAACAGTCGGATTCTGCCAGAAACGCTTCATGCTACCTCAGATAAAAACAGGTTGTCTGCGACCATCAGGGCGGGACTGCGAAAAACCGGCAGGCCCCACACCAAGCGCCGGCAGTTTGGCAGACAAACCTTAATTGAAACTTAACTTCGGTCTCGGAGGAATGGCCCTAAGAACCGGGGCAGATCTACTCTTCTTCCTCATCGCTGAAAGCGGAGCGGTGGAATTCCGCCGCAATTTCTGCCTCCCTGACGCCCATTTCCCAGACTTTCGGTACGTCGCCGCCTGCCAGCGTCTCAAGCACCGCATGCACCCCTTTAGAGAGCGACGTCAGGCTGTAACCGCCTTCCAGAACCAGCGCCAGTCGTCCTTCACAGTGCTTTTCGGCGATCTCCTGAACGACTCGGGTGATCACCCTGAAGCCGTCGTAGGTCAGGTTCAGCGCCATATCGTTACGGTGTGGGTCGAACCCGGCCGAGACCAGCACAAGATCCGGTTTAAAGTAATCGGCAGCGGGCACCAGAATGTCGCGAAAGACTTTCTCGAAGGCGACGTCACCCGCCGTTTCCGGCAGTGGAACATTGATAGTGTAACCTTCTCCGAGGCCATCACCGACCTCTTCGATGTAGCCCGATCCCGGATAAAAGGGGGCCGCGCAATGGGTGTCAAAGAACAGCACATCCGGCTCTGCCCAGAATATATCCTGGGTACCGTTACCATGGTGGGCGTCCCAATCAATGATCAGGATACGTTCACAGCCCAGCTTGGCCTGGGCATGGGCGGCCGCTACGGCAACATTGTTGAGCAGACAGAAACCCCGGGCCCGCACTGGCTCAGCGTGATGCCCGGGAGGGCGTATCAGGGCGAATGCGCTATTGCATTCACCCTTCAAGACACTCTCTACAGCAGCAATGGCATTGCCGGCCGCTGCGGTGGCCGCGTTAATGCTTTCCGGTGAAACGGCTGTTGTATCCTTGTCGAGCCAGGCACGCTTGCCCGCCAGTGAAAACATGTGGTCCAGGTAAGAGGCGGTGTGTACTCGCGCCAGTTGGTTGTACATTGCAGGGGCGGCTCCGGTCCTGAACTGGACACCCTTTATGGGATGCTCATCAAGGTACGCCTTGATTGCAGTCAGTCGGCCCGGATGTTCCGGATAACTCCATTTGAAATCCAGCCCCTTGAGAATGGACCTGACGCGTTTTTCCACCCGGCTGGGCATGAACGGCAGATCCACCTCAGGGTTATGTCCCAGCATTACCTCATCATAAAACACATGTACACTGCGATCACCGATCATGAGACTTTCCCTTTCTTTGTTATTGCCACTGCGCCAGGGCCGGCTTCGCCTTTTCCAGGCGGGGACCAAATCAAGACGCTGTCAGTAGTCTAGTCGCTCTACATAGCCGGGACAAAAGTCCGCTTCCTGGAAACTGCACGTGGCATAGAATCCGCGTCAGGGTTGCAGGGGCTCGAAGACTGACGTTGCCTTTTAATGCCTGCGCAACCAGTTGGATCAACTGGGCATCGTCCAATGACTGACCTACCATGGGCCGAACGGAGAGTTTCACCAAATCTCTATTAGTTGCCAGAAGTTACACTATCTTGACACGAGTTATTGAAGAGCGGCTACGATAGAAACATCACTTCCGACCAGATCCCCGGGAAACATTCGTTCCTCGGGATATTACGAGGCCCCGCGTGTTCTCATCTCTGACAATCAGCATTATTGCTTTTATCATCGGTGCGTTGGTTATTGTCTCCGCGGGCAGTCGGCTGGCACGGGTGGCTGATGAACTGGCTGACCGAACGGGCCTGGGTGAGGCACTTTTCGGGATCTTTCTGCTGGCGGGCGTAACTTCACTTCCCGACTTTGCGGCCACTCTCAGCGCAGCGATGGATTCCAGGCCGGACCTTGCCATGAGCAACATTATGGGCAGCATGGCGGCGAACCTGGTTTTCCTGGGTATTGCGGATGTAATTTACCGCAAGGCTAACCTGGAACACGCGGCCGCATCCCCCACCAACCTGATGCTGGCCGCCTTGCTGATCGCACTGCTGACGCTGCCGCTGCTGGCAATCACCAGTCCGTCGGTTTCCCTGTGGGGGGTGCACCCGATCACACCTGTGATTGCCGCAGCCTATCTGTTCGGGCTGCACCTGGTTCGCAGCACAGACAGTAAACCCATGTGGTTTCCCCGCCTTACCCGCCAGACAGTCCCACACAAGCCCGGGCACTATCTTCACGGCGGTCTTGCCCAGGCCTGGCTCAGCTTCATCGGACTGGCTGCGGTGACAGGCATCGCCGGCTGGGTGTTGATGGAGGGTGCCAAAGTCATCAGTGACGAAACGGGCCTATCCGATACCCTGATCGGCGGCCTGTTTACAGCACTTGCCACATCCTCACCCGAACTGGTCACTACCATTGCAGCCATTCGCAGGGGCGCTCTCACCCTCGCGGTGAGCAACATCTTCGGCACCAATTGCTTTAACATGCTGGTGATAGCCTCAGCGGATGTTGGCTACCCGGGCGGTTCCATCTATCACGACATCACGCCGTTACAGATGACCTGGGGCCTTGTAAGCATTCTGATGACGGCCACGCTGCTGATGGGAATGGTGCGGCGACAACGTTACGGCATTGGCCGGATCGGGTTTGAGAGTGCATTGATACTCGCGGTTTATGCCGTGACGTTAGTCATCGTGATGGTGAGCGGATAATACCAAGCCCGCCGTGGAAACCACCGGTTTTCCCAGCAGCATGAACTGGAAATCCTACCGACTGATCAACGAGGGCTGTTGAGCAGGCATTGAACCATCCGTAGAAGACCGACCAAGACGAACGCCTGCAAAAACTGGATAATGGCCGCCATTAAAAGCCATGGCGCACCAAATTCTCCGATCCAGGTATTCTTGTAATGGAAATCAACGTCAACTTTCTCGAGAACCTAAGACTTGAAGCCAGGTTTGACGATTTCACGGTCGTGACCGACCAGCCCATCCGCTACAAGGGCGACGGCTCGGCGCCCAGCCCGTTTGATTACTTCCTGGCTTCCTCGGCGCTGTGTGCGGCCTATTTTGTTCGGGTTTACTGCCTGGCGCGGGACATACCCACCGAGAACATCCGCCTGTCCCAGAACAACATCGTGGACCCGGAGAACCGCTACAACCAGATCTTCAGGATTTCCGTGGAACTGCCGGAAGACATCTCCGAGAAAGACCGCCAGGGCATTTTGCGTTCCATCGACCGCTGTACCGTGAAAAAAGTGGTACAGACCAACCCGACCTTTGAGATCGAAACCGTCGAGAACCTGGCTGCGAATGCCCAGGCGTTGCTCATGACGCAACCGGAAGGCGGCACCCAGACCTTTATCGAAGGCAAGGACCTGCCTCTGGAGCAGACCATCGCCAACATGACCGGCATCCTGGAAGATCTGGGCATGAAGATCGAGATTGCCTCCTGGCGCAACATCGTGCCGCACGTATGGTCCCTGCATATCCGCGATGCCGCCTCGCCCATGTGCTTCACCAACGGCAAGGGCGCCACCAAGGAGAGTGCCCTGTGCTCGGCACTGGGCGAGTTTATCGAACGCCTGAGCTGCAACTTCTTCTACAACGACCAGTTCTTCGGGGAAGAGATCGCCAGCAGCGAGTTCGTCCACTACCCGAATGAAAAATGGTTCAGGCCCGGCCCGGATGACGAGTTGCCCGAAGGCATTCTGGATGACCACTGCCTGGCTATCTACAACCCGGACGGCGAGCTGCGGGGCTCTAACCTGATCGACACCAACTCCGGCAAAACCGAGCGCGGAATCGTATCCCTGCCCTTCGTGCGCCAGTCTGATGGCGAAGTGGTGTATTTCCCGTCCAACCTGATCGAGAACCTGTTCCTCAGCAACGGCATGAGTGCCGGTAACACGCTGAATGAGGCGGAAGTACAGTGCCTCTCGGAAATTTTCGAACGGGCGGTAAAAAAGCAGGTTATCGAAGAGGAAATTGCCCTGCCGGACGTGCCCCGGGAGGTGCTCGAGAAATACCCCGACATCCTCGAAGGCATTGAGGCCCTTGAAGCTCAGGGCTTCCCGATACTGGTGAAAGACGCCTCCCTGGGCGGCCGGTTCCCGGTCATGTGCGTCACCCTCATGAACCCGAGAACCGGCGGCGTGTTTGCCTCGTTCGGCGCTCACCCAAGTCTCGAAGTGGCGCTTGAACGAAGCCTGACCGAGCTCCTGCAGGGCCGCAGCTTCGAGGGCCTGAACGATGTGCCAGCACCCACGTTCAACAGCCTCGCGGTCACCGAACCGAACAACTTCGTGGAGCACTTCATTGACTCTACCGGCGTGGTGTCCTGGCGTTTCTTCAGTGCGAAAGCCGATTACGATTTCGTCGAGTGGGACTTCTCTGGTACCAATGCGGAGGAAGCCGCATGCCTGTTCGGTATCCTTCGGGAGTTGGGCAAGGAAGTGTATGTCGCAATTTATGAGGAACTGGGCGCACCGGTCTGCCGGATTCTGGTACCTGGGTATTCCGAGGTGTATCCGGTCGAGGACCTGATCATGGATAACACCAATATGGCCCTGGACTACCGGGAGGACATCCTCAACCTGCACCTTCTGAATAATGAGCAGCTGGCCGATCTGGTGGAACGCCTGGAAGCCAGCCAGCTCGACAACTACATGACGATCATCACCCTGATTGGCGTGGAGTTCGATGAGAACACCGTGTGGGGCCAGCTCACCATCCTGGAGCTGAAAATCCTGACCTGTCTTGCCCTGCAGTGGCACGAAGAAGCGCTGGAGTTTGTCGACATGTTCCTGCAGTTCAACGACAACACCGTCGAGCGTGGCCTGTTCTACCGCACCATGTATGCGGTACTGGAAGTCACCCTCGACGACGACATGGAGCTGGGCGACTACCTCACTAACTTCACACGCATGTTCGGTGAGAAAACCATGGAGGCCGTTGTCGGCTCGGTGGATGGCACCGTACGTTTCCATGGCCTGGAGCCGACCAATATGCAGCTGGAGGGCCTGGAGAAGCATCAGCGGCTGATCGAAAGCTATAAGAAACTGCATACCGCTCGTGCTGTAAAAGCCGGTCTGCGATAATTTCCGGATTTTTTTCTGGAATAAATCCTTACCTGGTACGTCCTCCTGATGAAAGCAACCCGAAACGGGAAAACAGGAGGACGTAACCATGAAAAAACACCTACTGACACTCGCAATCTGCTCACTTCTGTCCACCGGCGCCTTTGCAGCTGAAGGCGCTGCCAGCGCCAACGCAAAAGCGGACACCAACATGAGTGCCGACGCCAGCACACAGAACGGCGTTTCCGCCCGGGGTGGCGCATCAGCCAGTGCCCAGGGCAATGCGGATGGCAAAGCCGCCCGGGACGAAGTACGCCAGAGTGCCAGCCAGGCCATCAGCGCCGGTGTTGAGGCCGGTCAGCAGGTACGGAGCACAGCTTCGGCAACGGCAACCGCCGCCAGAGGCGAGGCCAATGAAAGAGCCGATCAGGCGAAAGACCGGATCAACAAAGCCCGAAACGCCGGGATCCGCGCTGAAACCAATCAGCAGATCGGCACGTCTGTCTCCGACAGCGTTAAAAGCGAGGTCCGGAATTCCGTGCGGAGCACTATGAAAGGTTCCGCCAGCGGTGGGCTGCTTTAAGAAGTCTGCAAAATCCGGACAGCCGGGCCTTTCTGGTCCGGCTCCTTTTTTCCAGCTCAGGAGGAACACGCAGCCATGCAGCTCACGCGACCCGCCCCCTATGTCGTCTCGGTTTTCAGCCTCATGGTACCCCTTGCATCTTCTGCCGGGGCCGTCGATCAGGCGGCTCTGAACGGCCACCTCTCAACCGGTTTCGAGCAAGACAGCAATGTCTCGGTCGATGACCTGAATGCCGCCTCGAACAAAAGTGACCAAGCCTGGGTTTTTGATGCGGGCCTCGAAGGCGTGCTGAAGCCAGTGGAGCGACTGAATCTTACCCTCGGTTATTCCCTGTCCGGCAGTCGCTATCAGAATCTTGACCAGTTCGACCAGGACATTCACCTGCTCTCTGCAGACCTCAGTTACGATTTCGACCCGGTGACCACTGGAACCAGTTATCACTACTCGCAATCTACCCTCGGCTCAGAACCCTTCCTCGATTTCCGCAGAGCCAGCGCCTACCTTGGCAGTCTCATCGGTGACGACGTGTACCTGCTGGCCAGCCTGCAGGAAAAGCAAAAAGAGTATGAGCAGAGCAACGCCCGCGACGCAGACATCCGAGGGGCGAGCCTGGATTCGTTTTTCTTTTTCAACAACGCCCGGAGTCATTTCCTGATCGGCCTGGACTACGATCAGGAAGATGCCCAGGCGGACGCTTTCGACAACGATCTCTGGCGTGTCAGGGCGGTTTTGCTCAACCGGTTCTCGCTGGGCGGCGAGGAGAACCGGTTTCGCCTAGGCTGGAGGTATGAAACCCGGGAGTATGACCAGCCTGCGGTCTCTGCCTCCAATCCCTTTCTGGACAACCCGTTCACTGGCGATTTCGTGGATGCGTCAACCAGCCGTCGGGCGGAGCGGGTCCATGTATTTGAAGCCAGTTGGCGAATTGGCCTGAATGAGACCTTCAGCCTTGAGCCCTCGGTATCGCACGGCATCTACCGATCAGACGAGGATTCGACCGATTACACGCAGACCATTGCCGGCCTGACGTTCAGGGCGGGTTTCTGACCACGGCTGCTCAATACGGCAGGAAACCGAAGCCAAACAGTCGGTCACGACCAGGCTCACCCAGATCCTGAGCCTGGTCAATCAGCGCCTCCAGAGCCGCCGCCTCTGAATCACCACCACTAACGCCACAGGCCAGGGCAGCCGTAACCACGGGAGCCGCCAGCGAGGTTCCGCTATCCGTTATCACACTACCGTCCGGATGGGGAACACCAACCGCGACGCCGTGTGCCGCAAACATCACCTGTTCTCCCCGGTTTGCCCACCGGTACAAATCGCCCGTTCGGGACGCTGCGGTAACACCAACGACCTCGGGATAGGCAGCCGGATAAAGTGGTGGCGCGGCAGGCCCCTCATTGCCTACCGCAGCAACCAGCAACGTGCCCTGTTCCCGCAGTTTTCTGACGGCTCTTGCCAGCAGCAGGTTATCCGGACCGGTAAGGCTGATATTGATCACTGGCAGATTCTGGGTCGCCAACCAGTCCAATCCCTCCAACAGATGCTGCAGCGTGGCACCGGAGAGGTCTTTCGTTCGCCTGAAAAAAACCGAGGCGTTAAACAGGGTTGCGGCTGGTAATCGGGCCTTCCCCGTTTCGCCCACACGACCAACCATTTGGCCCGCAACAGCTGTACCATGTTCCGTCGCGGGGGCAAGGTCGCCCCTCCCATCCTCAGTCGACAAAAAAGGTTGCTCAACGATCCGGGCATCACGAAAAGCGGAATGTTCGGTAGCTACAGAGGTGTCAATCATTCCTACCCTGACAGCCCCATCACATAGGCTGTCATGCGGCGGTACCTCAGCCTCTCCCGAGGACTGCAATTCGCCCACCTGGGGGCTGTATACGTGGTTGCGGTCCAGGCGGTCCGCCAGTTCCGGCAGAAGCCTGCGCAGGGTCTTGAGCGAGTCCATGTCAGCACGCACCCGGAATCGCGCGACGATCATGCCGAGCCCTGATAACGTCGTCCGTTCCAGAACCGTAATCCCGGGATGATCCAGGCCTTCAATCTCCTCCGCTGTGCCTGTCACCAGCCATTGCCGCTCTACCGCCCTGAATCCATCCTCGAGCGCGATATCATTGAACGCCTTGTGCCCCGTTGCCGTATAGACAGGCAGTACCTCGGGCAACGTCTTGAGGCTGCCCTTGAGGGAGTGAGTCTGTTTCTTTAAACGGTTATCGATTCGCCGGTTTGCTGCCCGCTCAACCAGGCGCTCTGCATTTCTCTCCACCTGTCGGGTGATGCTGCCGGCCGGGTTGTCCAACACCCCGCCTCCGGTCAGCGCCACCCCCGGTATCGGCGCGCAGAAGAAAACCACAACTGACAAAACCGTCGGTTTGAAAACTGGCTTCATTATATACAATCCAAATTCCGGAAGGTTTCACTTACTCTAACGGCCCGATCTGAAAAAAATTCCATCCAGCATGGAATAAACCGTTTGCCAGATCGTCTACCCGATAACTCCGACTCACAAAGAGCACTATGCAACAGGAAATCACCGAACTACTACCAGGTCTTCGAAGGTTTGCCTACTCGCTGACCGGCTCAATGGCAGATGCCGACGACCTGCTCCAGAATACCGTTGAACGACTTCTGACGCGCGATATGCCGGGTGATGTTGATCTCACCAAGTGGGCCTTCCGGATATGCCGCAATGTCTGGATCGACGAGTGCCGGGCCCGAAAGGTTCGGCGTGAGGCC
Organism: Marinobacter sp. SS8-8; assembly: GCF_030540945.1. NCBI lineage: Bacteria > Pseudomonadati > Pseudomonadota > Gammaproteobacteria > Pseudomonadales > Marinobacteraceae > Marinobacter > Marinobacter sp. SS8-8. The sequence goes on from NZ_JASSVN010000009.1 coordinate 15,726, forward strand.
GCCGAGCAGCCGGAGCTGAGCGATGGCCTGGTGACCAATGGCGAGCACCAGACAACCAAAGAAATCGAGTGGAACCGGGTGGAGTCCGCCATGTCGCGGTTACCTGAAGACCAGCGCCAGATCATTTCGCTTGTTGCTATCCAGGGTATGCCCTACAAGATGGTGGCGGAAATACTCGAGGTGCCCAAAGGCACTGTCATGAGCCGGCTGGCCCGCGCTAGGGCCGCACTGAGCGAAACTCTGGCTCCTGCAACCTTGAGGACTGATTCATGAAGATTACAGACGAAACCCTTTCAGCTTTCCTTGACAGCGAGCTCAGCCCAACCGACATGGCTGCCGTCAGGGAACAACTCGCCATCGACCCCTCGCTGGCTGACCGGTTGGCAGAGCTGGCAGCCGTTGATTCGGAACTTCGAGGTCACTACAGCTCAATTGATGACCGCCCCTTGCCGGCAGCCGTGAGCAGGATGCTGGCAGAAGAAGACCCGAGGACCACATCGCGGGCGAGTGATGATAATGTAATCGCATTTCCATGGTGGCGGAGACTGCGCGAGCACTCCGGCAAAGTGATCGCCGCAGCCGTGGTTGCGGGATTTGCGATAGCACAATGGCTGACACCACCATCTGACAGCAATCCTGCGTGGCCCGCGGTGGCTGAGATACTGGAGAGCCAGCCCAGTGGCCAGGTGTATTCCGTCACTGACGATGCCATGCTGGCGCCCCGTTTAACATTTCGCAGCCAAACCGGAGAATGGTGCCGTCAGTTCCGCCTTGAGGCCGGAGGAACTGCCTCCGAGCAGATTGCCTGTCGCACGCGGGCAGGAGCCTGGGAACAGGTGGCTCGAGTGAGTGCCGGGCGATCAGCCGCGCCTGGCGGTTATCAGACGGCCAGCGGAGGAAACCCGCTTGACGACCAACTGGATCAGATAATGGCGGGCCCACCGATGGGGCCTGAGGCAGAAAGCGCATTGCTTGAGCAGCAATGGAAACGATGATCATCAGCGCGCGTTACACCGGCGTGCTTGATCCTTCTGCCTGAGGCTCGTTGCTGGCCGCCAGGACTCGAACCCGTTCGAAATCCTCTTCGGTGAAGACCCCGTTCACCCCGGAGATGGCGGCCAGCTTCATACCATGTTTCAGGCCCAGCTTGTAGATCTCGCGTACCTTTTCCCACTCGATATTGCGGCCGAGGGTGAAATTCTCGAACCGCGCCTCCAGGGCCAGCACGATGGTTTCCGCCAGGCAGGCATAGGCGATTCCTTTGGGCAGGCCAATGTCTTTCATGCGCACCTCGCCTGGTAGCTGGATCTCACCGGATTCAATGACCAGCACATCCGGCCGTTTGGCCACATCTTCCGCAGGAATATCCAGGGGCCGGGCTACGTCGGTAATCACACACCCGGGTTTCACTTTCATGATGTCCAGGATACGTTTACCAGCGCCGGAGGTGGCGGTCACGATCATGTCCATGTCTGCCAGATCGCGCTCCGCGGAGCCGGCGACATGCACAATCGCTCCCGGCGTTTCCTGCTCAATGCTTTCCTTGAGAGCGAGCAGTTTTGCTGGCTCCGGCGCCGCGAGGTAAACCTCGTCTACTGCCTTGGCCAACAATCTGGCGCAGACAGACCCAATGGCACCCGTGGCACCCACCACCATGGCTTTTCCGGCCGCTTTGCCGCTGGGGCCGATACTGACCCGCCCTATTTTCTTCATGGCATCATGAGCGGCCCAAAGGGCACCGGAGGCACTGTAGCTGTTGCCGGTGGTGATTGGCAGCGGTGCCCGCTTGGCCACCGTAATACCGGCATCACCCACGACCTTGGTAAACGCGCCCAGGCCCATGATCTGGGCGCCAAGCTTTTTCGCCAGTTTTGCCGCCTGCAGCAGCCTTGCGTAGGTGAATTCTGGCTCGTGGGCCATGATCTCCCGGGGTGTGCCACCGACGGTAATCAGCCAGCCCTCCGCTTCATCGCCCGTGGGTGACCTGATGCCGGAAACCTTTGAGTAGATAAACGGCGGTGTATAGGCCACGGCCTTCTCAACCAGATTCATCACCAGCGGAGGCGACACATTGGCAATCCAGTCCAGGGGTGGCGTCTTGGTGAGGTACTGCTGCGAAAGCGGGTGGATCACAAAAGCGAAGCGGTTCACCCGGCGGTATCCGTTGGGGTACAGGATTCTGGGCTCGATACCAAGACTCTGGATCACATCCAGATAGTCATCCGGCCCCAGTTGCCCTGGCGTCCGGGAGAGCGCCGCACTGATCATCGCTTCCATCACGTTGACGCCAACCGGCCGGCCTTCCAGCCAGGGGCTGTAGTCCACCACCATGGCCACTCGCCTGGAACGCATCCAGTCGAGGGAGGACTCAGTAACGCGAGACGTGATTACGGTTTTGCCATCCAGCTCTTTCTGGCTGAAATGCTCCAGGTCTCCGATAGCCGCCACAATCACGTGGGCTTCGGACACCGCATGATGCAGCGAACCTTTAACAAGACCCTCTCCGAGACGGTACAGCGGTGTGCGCAGAATGGTCTCAACGGTTTTCACCGCCGCAGGCCGGAACATAATCGACGCGGTCAGCGAGGTGTAGGTTTCCAGCTGTTTCAGGGACGTAAGCAACCTAGGCACGCCGAAATCGGTGTAGGGGTCGGCAAAAAACAGGTTTTCAGTGTGTTCGGATAACGCCCTGGCAATGCGATAGCCCGCCTGCCCGTTCATGAATAACACCCGGGCGTTATCAAAGAAATGCCCCAGCCCGGACTGGGTGTGGCGCACCGCCCACTCCTGGAGAATACCCCGCAGGCCTGCGCCGGTTGTGACCGGCTTATCCGGAACGCAGGCCTCAAGCCGGGCGGTGTCCGGGTGTTCAAGCTGCTCCCGGCCCACCTCGTAGTGGTCGTGAATCATGCTCAGGCCGATGGCGTCTGCCTGGGAGTGCACCGATTCCAGTACCGCTTCCGCCCGGGACAGATCACCGTCTGTGCCGATGCGGATAATCCGGAAAGGCTGGCCCAGAAACTCAGTTTCCAGATCGTAATCGTATTCGGATGATCCCTGGCTGACACTGACAACGGTTTTCATACTCAGGCCTTCCCTTTTCCTGTTGTTATTAAACACAGCTTAATGCAGTACCTCGGTTTTTGCCTTAGCCCAGATCAAATTCCAGACCGCTATTGAGCGTCTACAATTAGGGGGCGGGCCGAACGACCACTCAGACTGTTACGGATCAATCAGGAGTTTACTATGACCACTCAGGAAGAACTGAACGCCACCGTCCGGGAACTGGTGCAACCGGGCAAGGGAATTCTCGCTGCGGATGAGAGCCACCCCACCATCGCTAAACGTTTCACAGCCGTGGGTGTTGAATCCAGTGAAGAGAAACGCCGGGAATACCGCAGCCTGATTTTCTCAGCCCCGGGTCTTGGGGAATTTATCAGCGGTGTGATTCTGTTTGAAGAAACCCTGGGCCAGAACAGCCTGGACAACGTGCCCATGCCGAAACTGCTTGCCAGCAAGGGCATTGTGCCGGGCATCAAGGTGGACAAGGGCAAGCAGCCGCTGATTAATGCTCCGGGTGACGAGATCACAGTTGGGTTGGATGGCCTTGAAGACCGCCTGGAAATCTACAAGCATCAGGGTGCCCGGTTTGCCAAGTGGCGCGATGTGTTCCACATCTCGGACACCCTGCCCTCGCGGCAGGCCATAGAGGCCAATGCCGAGGTTCTCGCCCGCTATGCTGCTATCTGCCAGTCCCTGGGCATTGTGCCTATTGTGGAACCGGAGGTACTGATTGATGGCAACCACACCATCGAGCGCTGTGCGGAAGTGAGTGAAGCAGTGATTCGCGAAGTATTCCACGCCCTTTACCGGCATAAAGTGGAACTCGAACACATGATCCTGAAGCCCAGCATGGTGACACCCGGCAAGGAAAGCCCGAAGGCCTCCCCGGAAGAAGTGGCAACGGCAACCCTTGGCGTTTTTCGTCGGGCGGTGCCGGCAGCGGTGCCGGGCATCTGCTTCCTCTCAGGAGGCCAGACCCCGGAAGAAGCCACCATCAACCTGAATGCCATGAACAGCATGGGCGCTCAACCCTGGGAACTGAGTTTCTCCTACGGCCGGGCCTTGCAGGAGCCTGCGCAGAAGGCCTGGGCCGGCCACCTGGATAACGGCCCGGACGCTCAGGCCGCACTGATCAAGCGTGCCCGCCTGAACGGGGCCGCCCGCTCAGGCAAGTACCGGCCAGAGATGGAAGACTGACTTGCTTCAGGCTTGGGGCTGAATCAGGCTGCGCGGGAATCTGCAACCGCAACCCGCTGAACCCGCTGCTCAAGGCAGGCCAGCATTGGAGCCACCTGGCGAATCTTGCGTGCTTCGGGCCAGAGGACTTCCGCCTCGGCAAAGCCCTGGCACAGGAAATTGAGCCATTGCTTGATGCGACCGGTCACATAGCGGTCTTCCAGCCAGCCTTGCAGAACCGTGGCGTATTCGCGAACCAGAGCGACAGCTTCCGGCCAGGTCATGTCCGCTGTCGTTTCGCCCTGCTGGCTGGCCTTGATCTGCCGGGCCAGGTCTGGCCGCGCAATCAGGCCACGGCCGATCATTACATCGTCGCAGCCGGACACCTCACGGCATCGCCAGTAGTCCGCGACGGTCCAGATCTCGCCGTTGGCAATAATATGGGTGTTCACTGCTTCCCGTGCCCGGGCGATCTCCTCCCAGTAGGCAGGCGGTTTGTAGCCATCCACCTTGCTGCGGGCATGAATCACAATCTCTTCCGCTCCGGCCGCTTCCAGGGCCTGGGCACAGGCGACGCCCATGGATCGGTCGTCATAGCCCAGGCGCATCTTGGCCGTTACCGGCACCTGCCTGGGCACTGCCTGGCGCACCGCAGCCACAATCTCGTGCATCAGCTCCGGCTCACGCATCAACACGCACCCTCCCTTGTGCTTGTTCACGGTTTTGGCGGGGCAGCCAAAATTGATATCCACCCGGGTCGCGCCAAGTTCCACAGCACGCACGCCATGGCGGGCCATCTGCTGTGGGTCTGAACCCAGCAACTGAACGGCCACGGGCGTGCCCACTTCGGTGAGCGACTGGTTATGAAGTTCCGGTGCGTATTTGTAGAACACTCTCGGCGGCAGCATGCCATGGGTCACGCGAACGAATTCCGTCACGCACAGGTCAATCCCACCGACCTTGGTCAGTGTTTCACGGATAGGTGCGTCGACCAGCCCTTCCATCGGGGCGAGAATGATTCGCATGGGTGCTCCAGCGGCAAGAAGGTCTGTTCAGGTTGAGGCTGATCGAAAATCAGGCGGGGCGGATTGTAAGGAATTTGGCGGGAAGTTGGTAGACGGGCACCCCGGTACCGGGGTGCCCATTCACTTACCGGCAGGTCTTATTTAACGTCAAAACGGTCGGCGTTCATGACCTTGGTCCAGGCGGCAACGAAGTCCTTCACGAACTTCTCTTCGTTGTCGTCCTGGGCGTACAGCTCCGCGTAGGCACGCAGGATGGAGTTGGAACCGAACACGAGATCCACACGGGTCGCGGTGAACTTGGTGTTGCCGTTCTTGCGATCCACAATGTTGTACGAGTTCTTGCCAGTGGGCTCCCAACGGTTTGCCATATCGGTGAGGTTCACGAAGAAGTCGTTGGTCAGCTGGCCAACGCGATCCGTGAATACACCGTGTCTGGTGCCACCGTAGTTGGTGCCCAGCACCCGCATACCCCCGAGCAGAACGGTCATTTCCGGCGCGGTCAGGCCCATCAGCTGGGCGCGGTCCAGAAGCATTTCTTCCGGCTTGACCACGTAATCCTTCTTTTGCCAGTTGCGGAAACCATCCGCCAACGGCTCCAGCGGATCGAAGGATTCCGCGTCCGTCATCTCATCAGTAGCGTCGCCACGGCCCTTCAGGAAAGGTACGTGAACGTCGTGGCCAGCGGCCCTCGCGGCCATTTCAACGCCCAGGTTACCCCCAAGCACGATCACGTCAGCGATGCTGGCGCCGGTTTCATCAGAGATTTTCCCGTACACCTTCAGCACCTTGGCCAGGCGATCCGGCTCATTGCCTTCCCAGTCTTTTTGCGGGGCCAGCCGGATGCGTGCACCGTTGGCGCCGCCACGCATATCGGAGCCGCGGAACGTACGGGCGCTGTCCCAGGCGGTGGAGACCAGCTCGTTCAGGCTCAGGCCGGCTTCGGCAATCTTCTCTTTGACCACTTCTTCAATATAGTTGGTCTCGCCCTGGGGAACCGGATCCTGCCAGATCAGATCTTCAGCCGGAACATCCGGGCCGATGTACCGCGACTTGGGCCCCATATCCCGGTGAGTCAGCTTGAACCAGGCGCGGGCGAAGCAGTCCTTGAAGTATTTGGGATCTGCCATGAACTTTTCACAGATCGCACGGTACTTCGGATCCATCTTCATGGCCATGTCCGCATCCGTCATCATCGGCTTGCGGCGAACCGAGGGATCGGTGGGATCAACCGGCATGTGCTCTTCTTTAATATCCACCGGCTCCCACTGATTTGCACCCGCCGGGCTCTTGGTCAGTTGCCACTCATAGCCGAACAGAAGATCAAAGTAACCCATGTCGAACTGGGTAGGGTTCGTAGTCCAGGCGCCCTCAATACCAGAGGTAATGGCGTTGGTCGCCTTGCCCTGCAGGTTCGGGTTGACCCAGCCCAAGCCCTGCTCGTGAACGTCTGCACCTTCCGGCTCTGGCCCCAGGGTATCGGCATCGCCATTACCATGGGCCTTGCCGACGGTGTGGCCGCCTGCTGTCAGCGCAGCGGTTTCCTCATCGTTCATGGCCATGCGGGCGAAGGTCACACGGACCTGCTCAGCGGTCTTGAGCGGGTCGGGCTTGCCATTGACCCCTTCCGGGTTCACATAGATCAGGCCCATCTGCACTGCGGCAAGCGGATTTTCCATGGTGTCGGGCTTGTCGACGTCCTCGTAACGACTGTCGGACGGCGCCAACCACTCTTTTTCCGCACCCCAGTAAATGTCTTTCTCCGGGTGCCAGATGTCCTCACGGCCGTAGGAGAAACCGAACGTCTTAAAGCCAAAGGACTCGTAAGCAACGTTGCCGGCCAGGATAAACAGGTCGGCCCAGCTCACTTTGTTGCCGTACTTTTTCTTGAGCGGCCACAGCAAGCGCCGGGCTTTATCGAGGTTGCCGTTATCAGGCCAGGAATTCAGTGGTGCAAATCGCTGGTTACCAGTACCTGCGCCGCCACGGCCATCGGCCAGTCGGTAAGTACCGGCAGCGTGCCACGCCATACGGATCATCAGGCCGCCATAATGGCCCCAGTCGGCAGGCCACCATTCCTGGCTACTGGTCATGAGCTCGTGCATGTCTTTTTCGAGCGCTTCGTAATCGAGCTTTTTAACCTCTTCGCGATAGTCGAATTCCTCACCGAGGGGATTCGTTTTGCGGTCGTGCTGGTGAAGAATGTCAAGATTGAGGTTTTCAGGCCACCAGCCGGCAACATCGGCCTTCTCCTGCGTGTTCGAACCATGCATTACGGGGCACTTTCCACCCGCACTGTTGTTGTCTGTCATTTCTCTCTCCTCATTGGGGTTGGCAAAACGACACTGTTTTGATTCCGGCATTTCTAACTATAGGACACAACAAATACTCTGCCCTGAGTATTTCTTATATCTGGGATAGCGTGTGCCTATAAGGTGGTGAAAACACCTCTAACATGGATCTGCTTCTGCCTGACGAGAACAATCTCACCCTAGCCTGAGGCAAAGCCTGCAATACAATTAATTAAAAATAAACATGCGAAAGTTTTTGTTTATGGAAGGTGTCTTCGGCCGATCAAAGCCGTTCGATGGAAGAGAACTTGCCGGCATCGTCAAACACAATGCGGAAACTGCCGCGAATACCATCGTGAAGGTAGAAACGGGAAAGGATACGGGCCGGGAAACGGACAGAACGTCCGTCCCGGGCCATGGTGTGAACATCGGTGGCAATGCCCTGATAGAGCTTGATCCACTCATCAGGGCTAATGCTGATATCCACTATGACCTGCTGCATGGGCTCTTAGTTCGCCAGTTCCAGCAACAGGCGGTTCAGGCGGGTAACGTAGGCACCCGGGTCCGGGAGCTGCTCACCGCTGGCCAGGGTGGCCTGATCCAGCAGTACCGCCGAGAGTTCGCTGAACCGTTCTTCGCCCTTCTCGCTTTCGAGGCGCTGGACCAGTGGGTGATCCACGTTGATTTCAAAGATCGGCTTGCTGTCCGGCACTTTCTGGCCGGCGGCTTCCATGATCTTTTTCATCTGCGCGCCCATGTCGAAATCACCCACAACCAGACAGGCCGGTGAGTCGGTCAGGCGGTTGGTCACACGCACTTCCTGAACCCGGTCGTTCAGGGCGTTCTTGATGCGCTCAAGCAGGTCCTTGTGCTCCTCGGCGGCCTCTTCCTTGTGCTTCTTGTCTTCCTCGGTTTCCACTTCGCCAAGGTCCAGATCACCCCGGGCCACGTCCTGAAACTGCTTGCCATCGTATTCGTTGAGGTAGCCCATCATCCATTCATCGATACGGTCAGACAGGATCAGTACCTCAATGCCCTTCTTGCGGAACACTTCAAGATGCGGGCTGCTCTTGGCGGCGGTGAAGTTGTCAGCAGTAATGTAGTAGATCTTCTTCTGACCTTCCTTCATGCGGCCGATGTACTCGTCCAGAGAGACGTTCTGGGTGCTCTCGCCGGTATGGGTAGAGGCAAAACGCAGCAGGCCGGCAATTTTCTCGCGGTTGCTGAAATCCTCCGCAGGGCCTTCCTTGAGAACGGTGCCAAACTCCCCCCAGAACTTCTGGTACTGCTCCGGATCTTTCTTCGCCAGCTTGGACAACATGTCCAGAACCCGCTTGGTAACCGCGGTACGGATGCTTTCCACGGTGCTGTCGTTCTGCAGGATCTCCCGGGACACGTTCAGGGACAGATCGTTGGAATCGATCACGCCCTTGGCAAAACGCAGGTACAGGGGCAGGAACTGCTCGGCGTCGTCCATGATGAACACACGCTGCACATACAGCTTCAGGCCACGGGGCGCTTCCCGGTTGTAAAGGTCAAACGGCGCTCGAGCCGGAATGTACAGCAGGCTGGTGTAGTCCAGCTTGCCTTCCACCTTGTTGTGGGACCAGGTCAGCGGGTCTTCGAAATCGTGGGCGATGTGCTTATAGAACTCCTTGTACTCCTCGTCCTTGATCTCGGTACGCGGCAGAGTCCAGAGTGCCGTTGCGTCGTTGACGGTTTCGTATTCGTCCTTCTTCTCCCCTTCGTCGGATTCGGCTTTCATGACCACCGGGAAGGAAATATGATCCGAGTACTTTTTCACCAGGCTGCGCAGCTTCCAGCCATTGGCAAATTCCTTGGCATCGCTCTTTAGGTGCAGAACGATTTGAGTGCCGCGATGCTCAAGGTTGACCTGTTCAATGGTGAACTCGCCGTCGCCCCGGGATTCCCAATGAACGCCCTCTTCCGCAGGCGCACCGGCACGACGGGTGAATACATCAACCTTGTCGGACACGATAAACGCTGAGTAGAAACCGACACCAAACTGCCCGATCAGCTTGCTGTCCTTCTTTTCGTCGCCGGACAACTGCTGGAGGAATTCGGCCGTTCCGGAACGGGCAATGGTGCCGAGGTTCTGGATAACGTCGTCACGGGTCATACCGATGCCGTTGTCGGTCAGGGTGACAGTGTTAGCCTCTTCGTCGAAATCCAGACGAATCTTCAGATCAGGATCGCCCTCATAGAGGCTGTCATCCTTCAGGGCCGCGAAACGCAGCTTGTCTTCGGCATCCGAGGCGTTCGAAATCAGCTCACGAAGGAAGATTTCCTTGTTGGAATACAGGGAATGGATCATCAAATGAAGTAGCTGCTTCACTTCGGTCTGAAAACCCAGGGTCTCTTTTTGCATTTCAACCGTCATGGCGTTTGGCACTCCTGCTTTGTTTCAATCGGTGGAGCGGCGCGGGTAGGGAGGGCTTTCCAAAACACGCTGTGAATACTTCCCTGTACGCTCGGCTCCGCCATCCATGGCTCCGCACGGTTTTGGAAAGCCCTCCCTACCCGTGCCACCAGGCTATCGAGTTCGTGTTGAACAGGAATTGGGGGCACACCGGGGCATTTCAAGCCCCGGTGTATCGGCAAAGTCAGTCTTCCAGGAGGAAGTGTGCTCGCGCGGTCGCGATGGGTTGCGAACGGGATTTCTGCCAGGCGCTGACCATCACGTTGGCCACCCGGTTGCCCTGGCGGGTCAGGCGGCATTCGGCGTAGGTCTCACGGTTGAGGCCCGCCCGGAGGTAATCCAGGGAAAAGTCGACGATGCGGGGCATGCGAAGGCTTTCCTGGGACATAATCAGGTAGATATTGGCGGCCATTTCCATAAAGCCACCAATCACACCGCCGTGGATGGCCGGCAGGATCGGGTTGCCAAGGTTGGAATCCTTGCAGGGCAGGCGGAAAATCAGGTCGTCTCCGAACTGCTCACACTGCAGGCCGATCCAGGTGGCGTAGGGAATACTTTCAAGCATCCGGTTGAAGTCGCCGGTTTCCTGGGTATACCGGAGGATTTCCGGATCGGTCATTCTTCACCTCCTGTAATCAGGTCCCGGTAATGTCTGGGGCTGGCATCCTTTCCAATGCGCATGAAGGTGGCTACGCAGTTGGCAATCGTTTCACCCCCCTGCTGGTAAGCCTCACAGCGGGTAAAGATAATGTTACGGGTTATCCGGTAGGTTTCGGCCCGGGCATAAACCGGCTTACGGGGCTGCGCCGGGCGCATGTAGTCCACCCGCAGGTCCAGCGTCGGGCAGAGTTCGAAGTCCTCCAGGGCGCACAGAATCACGCAACCTGAGGTTGTATCCATCAACGTGGTTATGGCCCCACCATGAATCACGCCTGTGTCCGGATTTCCGATGATCCGGTCACTGTAGGGCAGGCACAGTGTCAGGCTGCCTTTTTTGGCCTTGGTTACGGTGAGACCGAGCTCTTTGGCCTGGTTGAGTGTATCGATAAAACGGGTCACCCGTTTGCGTCGGATATCATCGTTCATTCAGGTTCAACCTGTCGGTCAGCTTTTGGGTTTGGGGATGCTTTCAGCCTTGTCGGGGACCGGTTCCTCGAACACCTTCCCGGCCCGCAGGGCCTCAAGGGCACTGGAACAGAATTCCCGGCGGTAAAGTACGATAACCACCAGTGTCGAGGCGGCTATAAAAATGATCGGATGAATAAACCAGCCAACCACCGCCAACGCGTAATAGTAGGAGCGCAGGCCAAGGTTGAAAGCATCACCGGCCAGATTACAGACATTGCCGGCACTGCGGGCGAAGGCTTCGCGGCCAGCGGGGCTGGTTTTGGTGTCGTCCGGCGGCGGCGCACTGCCGATCATCACCGACACAAAGTTGTACATCCGCATCGACCAGGTAAATTTAAAAAAGGCGTAGATAAAGACCACCAGCAACACCACCATGCGCAACTCCCAGATTTCCCGGGTTGGCAGTGTGCCGAATGGCATGGTACTGAATACTTCCATGACTTCCTGGGTATAACCCAGGGCCGTGATAATACCAGCCAGGATCAACAGACAGCTGGAGGCGAAAAAGGCGCCATTGCGCTCGAGATTGCCAACCACGGAGGCATCGGCGATGCGGTTCTCCCGCCGCAGCATGAGCCGCATCCAGTCCTCCCGGTACAGATCAAGGGTGTTGGACAGGCAGGGCCGATCAGCAGCCCGGCGTTTGGAGTATTCGGTGTAGCCAAGCCAGCAAACCAGGAACCAGAGCAATGCAATCAGTTCGAGTAGATTACCCATTGGCGGCCTTAGAGTGAAAAGTACGAAACGGCGCGGGAACAGAAGCTTATGATACGCCAAGGACCTGTTTGCCACCACCGCTGAGACATGCCGGGTAATCCAACGCCAGGCAATGTTGTGCTATAAACAGGCCGTTCAGGATTCGGGCACCTGACAAAATCCGTGCCCGCCATTGCACCAACAAAAGGGAGTCCACCGTGAACCTGCCCGCTATAAAAATCAGCCTATTTACAATTGCCATGACTTTCACACTGGGCGGTTGCTCGGTCAACCCGGTTACCGGAGAAAAGCAGCTTTCGCTGATCGGAGAGAGCCAGGAGCTCGCCATGGGCGCGGAGCAATACGTGCCCACCCAGCAAACCCAGGGCGGCCAGTTTTACGTTGATCCCGAGCTGACCCTGTACGTCCGGGAAGTCGGCCAGAAAATGGCGGCGGTGAGTGACCGACCGGATCTGCCCTATGAGTTCGTGGTTCTTAACAGCAGCATTCCCAATGCCTGGGCCCTGCCTGGCGGAAAGATTGCCATCAACCGAGGCCTGCTGACAGAGCTCGGCGACGAGGCCCAACTGGCGTCCGTCCTGGGCCATGAGATTGTTCATGCGGCGGCGAGGCACAGTGTCCAGCGAATGCAGCAGGGCATGTTAATCAGCGCAGGTGTTGCCGGCCTTGGTTTTGCGTTGTCGGACAACGAGTGGTCCGGCCTGATCATGGGTGGCGCCGCGCTGGGCGCTCAGCTTGCATTGGCTCAATACAGCCAGGGCGATGAGCTGGAATCCGATCACTACGGCATTCTCTACATGAAAGAAGCAGGCTACGATCCTGCCGCCGCGGTTGAGCTTCAGGAAATCTTCCTGAAATTATCGGAAGGCAGGCAGTCCGGTTTTATCGACGGCCTGTTCGCCACTCACCCGCCCTCTGCGAAACGGGTGGAGGAAAACCGGCAACTCGCCCGGAAAATCGGGACTGGCGGCTACCGTGGCAAGGATGTTTACGACCGCAGAATGGCCAAACTTCGCTCACTGCAACCTGCCTATGATGCCCACGACAAAGCCATGGAACTGGCTTCCAAGGGCGAGATGAAAGCGGCTCTGGACAAGGTGAATGAAGCCATTCGCCTGCTGCCACGGGAAGCGATGTTTTACGCCCTGCGCGGCCGCATTTATCAGGAGCAGAAACAGGATGACAAAGCGAGTACCGATTTCGAGAAGGCGGTGGAACTCTATCCCGAAATGTTCAAATATCGTCTTTACAACGGCCTGAACGCCCTGAGGCTCAACAATCTGGACAAGGCCCGGGAGAACCTCACAAAAGCCAATGAGACGGTCCCCACATCCATTGCCTTCCTGCGCCTGGGCGATGTTGCCGTTAAACAGAACAACCGTAATGAGGCCATCGCCTACTACAGCAAGGCCGCTGAAGCCGGCGGCAATGTTGCCGAAGAGGCCAAACGGAAACTGGCTGTGTTGACTCAGTAATTTCCTGCCAGATCAACTCCCTGGAAAGGCCGGAGTCCTGCGAAACTCCGGCCTTTTTGGTTTCACCGAAGGCTGGTTTCTGGTGCGACGCGCATCTTCAGCCGTCGTCTCCATTGACTTTTAGAGCAATAACTCTAAAAATCACAGAACATCAACAACAATTGGATGACGGACATGTTAGCGAAACGTATCCAGCCCATGGTTTTCCAGGCGCGCCGCCTGTATGTGGAACTGATGTTCCAGGTGATGGGGCGGGCCCTGCAGGCGGTGAGTGAGGTGGATGAGAACGTCCAGAATGAAACACGGGCCCTGCCCGACGGCTTTCTGTTTGAAATGATGGTGATGCCCGGTGGTTCCCGGCTGATTGTGGAACATACCGGTCAGGGGCGATTCCGCTACCATGGCAACAGCGCTCCCCGTCCGGTGGACCTTTCGATCCAGTTCAAACACATCGCCCATGCCTTTCTGGTGCTGTCCTTCCAGGAGAAAACGTCGGTGGCGTTCGCCAATGACCGCATGCTGGTAGACGGCGATATCAGTTATGCCGTGCGGATGACCCGGATTCTCAATCGCCTGGAATCCTTCATCCTGCCCAAACTGGTTGCCCGGCGGGCCGTCAAGGAATACCCGGCGGACCTGCACCTGCCTGAAAAACTGATCAGCGCCGCACGTATTTACCTGAAAGTTGCCACCAATTTCATCGAGACAGCGAGAGCATAATGACCAACAAATACTATGAGTTCTTCTGCCCGGTAAAAGTGATTGCCGGCAAGGCCGCCCTCGAACACATTCCTTATGAACTGACTGGCATGGCCGCCAAACGGCCGATGATTGTCACTGACAAGGGCGTGCGCGCCGCGGGCCTGCTGGAACCGGTGATTGCCGCCTGCGAGGAAAGCGGGCTGGAAATCACCGCCATCTACGATGACGTGCCACCGGATTCCTCCACCACCGTGGTGCGTGATATTGCCGGTCTTTACCGCCGGGAAAAATGCGACTCCATCATCGCTGTCGGGGGTGGCTCGGCCATTGATACCGGCAAGGCGGTCAACATCCTGGTGTCCGAGGGCGGTGACGACATTGCCAGGTACAGCGGCGCTGGTGTGCTCAAACATCCCCTGAAACCGTTTCTGGTGGTTCCGACCACCGCCGGCACTGGCTCCGAAGTAACCTCGGTTGCGGTGATTACCGACGAGGGCAAGGGCGTAAAGCTCCCGTTTACCTCCTCGTTCCTGCTGCCCAATGCCGCGATCATTGATCCGCGCATGACCCTCACCCTGCCGCCGCATATCACGGCGGCAACGGCGATGGATGCCATGACCCATGCAACGGAAGCCTTCACCTGCATGGCAAAGAATCCGCTGAGCGATGCCTACGCTACGGCGGCAATCAAGAAGGTCAGCGAGTCCCTTCTGAAGGTCATGGACAACCCGAAAGACAGTGACGGCCGGCTGGAACTGGCTCAGGCTTCCACCATGGCAGGCATTGCCTTCTCCAACTCCATGGTGGGCCTGGTGCATGCTCTCGGACATGCAACCGGTGCCATCTGCCACCTGCCCCATGGGTTGTGCATGAGCCTGTACCTGCCCTACGTACTGGAGTACAACCTCGAAACGATCCGTGAGCCCCTGGGCGAGTTGCTACTATTCCTGGAAGGACCGGAAGTCTACGCCGCTACCCCGGCAAGCCGCCGGGCCGAGGCCAGTATTTCCGCGATCCGGAAATTACGGGATGCGCTTTACAAACGGTGTCAGTTGCCGCGCACGCTGAAAGAAACCGGCAGGGTGACGGAAACGCAGTTGGACGCTATCGCGGAGATGGCGCTGGATGATGGTTCCATCATGTTCAACCCGAAGGAAGTCAGCCCAGAGGATGCCCGCGCCGTGCTGCGTCGCGCCTGGGCCTGACCATTGCCATTAATTCGTCATAGGGGGCCGTTCATCGGCCCCCTTCCTCCGGTTGCCTGAACATAGATTTCAAGTCATTGACATTGACCAACAAAGGAGTAACAACCACAGTGGCTGGCAGGATCTTAGCCGGTTCGTTTTTTCAACTACAGCACTGTTCCGTAACCAGTTCCCGACGTCCTGGAAGGGCATCAGCGGATACGGACTCCGATTCATGCTTCGGTCGGAATTTATTCCAGGCGCCTGAGCAATAGCATCGGCGACACGCTCAACACCGGCCGCAATTGCCATCGGCCAAACAGCGCCAATACAACTGCGCTGATCAGAGGGATCGGCAAGACCACACGCCAGTGCCACTGGAAGGTTCCTTCAAACATCCGGAACTGAAGTGCCCATACGGCAGCCTCAGCGGCAACCACACCCAGTACGCCGGCAAAGCCACCCAGCAAGGCAAACTCCAGCATGGTACTGCGCACCAGCAGGCTTTGTCGCCCGCCCAGGGTTCTCAACAGGGCGCCCTCCCGCTGCCGGTCACGGAGAGTGGCGCTGACCACAGCGGCCATCACCACTAGTGCGGCGACGAGAATGAGTGCCAGAATTGCTTCAATGGCCTGGGTAACCTGCCGGACGATCTCCTGAATCCGGTCGATGATGTGGTCAATCTCCAGCACTGACACCGTAGGGAACCGTCGGGAGAACTCATTCAGGGCATCTTTTTTGTCCCTGGGCAGATAGAAACTGGTGATCCAGGTGGCTGGCATATCCGACAGACCGCCGCCAGGCGGGAAAGCCATGTAGAAGTTGGGCTTCATGCTGTCCCATTGAACGGTGCGAATACTGGTCATGGTTTCGGTGACTTTTTCGGAGCCGATGGTGAACGTCAGCGCATCACCCAGAACAAGACCCAGCTTTGCTGCCAGTTCGGACTCCACGGAAACCCCGTCTTTCTGACCCTGCCGGAACCAGTTACCCTCCACAATCCGGTTATCGCCTGGCAGTTCCGACATCCAGGTCAGGTTCAGCTCGCGGTTGAGGGCACCAATACGCTCATCCTTGCTGACCGCCTCCTTCACGGGCTGGCCATTAAGCTCGGTCAGGCGGCCGCGAACCATGGGATAGAGTTTATCCAGTGGCTGACCACGTTCCTGCCAGAAGGTGTCGATTTCATCGACCGTGTCCGGCGCAATGTTGATCAGGAAATGATTGGGCGCGTCGTCGGGCAGTTGTGCCTGCCAGTCCGCCAGCAAAGATGTCCGCACCAGAACCAGTGTGGCTGCCAGCATAAGGGTCATCGCAAAGACCGCAATCTGGGACAGGCTGGCTTTACGGTGCCGGTAAAGACCGACAAGAGCCAGGCGCCAGGAATTGCTGCCACCACGGACCCGGCGAAGGGTCGCAACCAGCAGCCAGCCGGCCAATCCGAGCGCTCCCAGCAACAATGCGAGACCACCGAGCAGGGAAACCACCAGTGCCAGCTCGCCGGCGTACATCCACACCAGGCCGAACACCGCCGCTATGGCGATAACCAGGTCCGGCAGCGCTTCGCGGCCGGTTTCCCCGGGCTGGCTGCGCAACACCCGCATGGCCGGTACATTTCGAAGCCGGCGTACAGGAGGGTAGGCAAAGGCAAACAGGGAGACCAGCGCCGTGAGCAAGGCGGGCACCAGAGCTGAGGGGTCAAGCTGGAAGCCCACCGGGCGCTCCAGCAGCTCGCTCAATATACGGGTCAGCAGCCAATACAGTGGAAGTGCGACCAAAAGGCCACCGACAATCCCCGTTACCCCCCAGAGCGCCAGCCGCCGGAGATACAGGCCTCCAATACCGGCACCACTCAGGCCAAGAGTCTTGAGCAGGGCCACGGTATCACGCTGGGATAACGCGTATTGCCGGCTCGCCACTGCAACGGCCACGGCGGCGAGCAGCACGGCCAGGCTGCCACCGAGCAACAGGAAGCGTTCGGCGCGTGCCAGCGACCGGGAGAAGGTTTCGCCGTCACGCACACTCTCCCATTCATGGCTGGGCTCAAGCCGGGGCTGAAGCCATTGGTAATAGGCGTCGAGAGAGGTCTCGTTACCGGCAAACAGATAAACAAACTCAACCCGGCTACCTTCCTGAATTACGCCGGTAGAGGGCACATCGTCCACATGCATCATGACCCGGGGAGCCAGGGCTGAAAGACGGAAACCGCCGTCCGGCTCGCGAATCAGCAGGCCAGATACCGTCAGGCTTCGGCTTCCTACTTCCAGACTGTCACCGACTTCCAGCTCCAGGAGACGCAACAGGCGGGGATTAATCCATACTTCACCTGGCGCCGGGCCCCGTTTTACCAGCTCCCTCGGCCCCTGGGCATTCCGCTGGATCTCAATGTCTCCTCTGAGGGGGTATTCGTTACTCACCGCCTTGACCGACACCAGTTGGAAGTTGTCGGCACCGAACACCATGGTCGAGAACTGCACCATGCGTCCGGTTTCAAGGCCACGCTCTGTCGCCTGCTCCAGCCAGGATTCCGGAATCGGGCGGCCGTTCTCAGCTTCGAGCTGACGGTCGGCGGCCAGAAAGGAGCTGGCCGAGGTCACCAGGGTGCGCTGCAACTGGCTGGCAAAAAGGGCAATGGTGGCAACCGTGGCAACCGCAACCATCAGTGCCGCCAGAACAACGCGCACATCCCGCTCCCGCCAGTCCCGACGGACAGACATCAGTTTTTTAGCAGCAGCCATCAGTGCGCCGTCTCCTGTGCCGCTTCAGGTTCGGTGAGGACACCGGCTTCGATATGGAACTGCCGGCTGCAGCGAGCCGCCAGGTGCTCATCGTGGGTTACCATCACCAACGTGGTGCCCTGCTCCCGGTTCAGCGCCATCAGCAGGTCGGAGACCGCCTGGCCGGTGCGGTTATCCAGGTTGCCTGTCGGTTCATCGGCAAACAGGATCAGGGGGTCCGAGGCAAACGCCCGGGCAATCGCCACCCGCTGCTGTTCACCGCCGGAGAGCTGCCTTGGCGTATGGGTCAGGCGCTTGCCCAGCCCTACCCGCTCCAGGAGCTCCCGCGCCCGTTTCTCCGGCGTCTCCATTCCCGCCAACTCCAGTGGCAGCATGACGTTCTCCAGCGCCGTCAGAGCTGGCAGCAGCTGGAACGACTGAAACACAAACCCAACCCGGTGGGCGCGGAGCTTCGCCCGCTCGTCCTCGCTGAGCTTGCTGATTACCGATCCGTCCAGTTCAACCGTTCCGTCGCTCGGGGTATCAAGACCCGCCAGTAGTCCCAGCAACGTGGTCTTACCAGAACCGGAGCGGCCGACAATGGCTACGGACTCTCCCCGATTGATTTCCAGACTGACCCCCTGCAGGATCGTTAACGTATCGGTTTCAAGGCTGACGCGATGAGTCAGGTTTTCCACCCGTAACATGGGGTTCTGGCTTTCCGGGTTAACATTGGTCATCTGATTCACGGAATCTCCCGATCCTGGGTCCTGAAAACAGCTTGAAGGTGTATTCGTTGTCTATGCATACGGCATTGGTGTACGTCAGATCAATTCTTTTTCTCGTGGCTGCCCTGCTGGCCCTGCCGGCAATGGCCAGCCAGAACACACTGCTCATTGTCGGCGACAGCCTCAGCGCCGCCTATGGCGTACCCTCCGAGACTGCCTGGGTGCAGTTACTGCGCAACCGTCTGCAGAGCAACGGGCTGGCCAGCTGGGAAGTGGTCAATGCCAGCATCAGCGGGGAAACCACCGATGGCGGTGCTCGCCGGCTGCCAGAACTGATAAAGGAAAACGACCCCGAGGTTGTGATTATCGAACTGGGCGGCAACGATGGCCTTCGTGGCTTCCCTCCCAAGGTCATCGAATCCAATCTTGCCTCCATGATTGAGAAGGTTCAGGATTCCGGAGCCCGCGCTGTCCTGGTTGGTATGCAGATACCACCCAACTACGGACAGCGGTACACAGAGATGTTCGCCGAAATCTACCCAAAGCTATCGGACCGCTATAACACCGCTCTGGTTCCCTTCTTTCTGGACGGCATCTACAACCAGGACGGTCTGATGCAGGACGACGGCATTCACCCAACCGAAGAAGCCCAGGCCAGGCTGCTGGACAATGTCTGGCCGGTCATCAGGCCGATTCTGGAGTGATGCCGATTCACACTAATGCCTGAAGGAATGCCAGGGCCCGACGTTCTGACCAGTAGAAACCATCCCGCGCATGCTCAACAAACCCCACATGCCCGCCCCAGCGCGGCGACTCCGCCCGAACGTGCGCACCCAGTAGGCCGCGGGATTCCGGAAAGCACTGCGCGGAGAGGAAGGGATCATCCGCCGCATTCACCATCAGTGCCGGAATACGTATATCCCTGAGCCTCCCGAGGGCTGAACACTGGGCCCAGTAGTCCCGCGCATCCCGGAACCCGTGCAGCGGGGCCGTGTAACGATCATCGAATTGGTGAAAACTTCGAATGGAATCGAACCCTGAGGCATCAATCAATTCCGGAAACTTTTCCGCCTTTTCGTGTATTTTTACCCTGAGATCCCGCAGAAACCGCTGCATATAGATTTTTCGGCTGGGCAACGCCAGCATATCGGCACTGCCGGCCAGATCACAGGGGACGGAATAGGCAACAGCGCCGCAGATGCGACTGTCAACCCGCTCGCCCTGTTCCCCAAGATAGAGCAACGTCAGGTTACCACCCATACTGAAACCGGACAGGAACAACGTGTCGTAAGCACCCGCCAGACCATGGCTGACCACCAGGCCCAGATCCTCGGTAGCGCCGCTGTGATAGAACCTCGGCTGCCGGTTCATCACGCCGCCGCAAGAGCGGAAATTCCAGGCCAGCACGTCCCACCCCTCACGCAGCAGTGCCCTGGCCAGGCCCAGGACGTAAGGCCGCCGGCTATGCCCCTCCAGGCCATGGGAGAGAATCGCCAGGCGGCGACTGCCCTGCCGGTACCAGTCCAGATGCAGTTCGTCGTCATCCGGCGTGACGAGAACTTCGGGTTCCGGTTCCACCATCGGTACGCGACGAAACAAAGTGGGCCAGACAGACTGAACATGGCCATTACGCAACCAGGCCGGCGGACGGTAGTAAAGGGTTCTGCTTTCGTACAATTTTTAGCCTTTCATATCAGGTGGTTGACCCCGAAAACCAAAGCGCTTAAGATGCGCGCCACTTGATACTGTTCCCCGATAGCTCAGTTGGTAGAGCAACGGACTGTTAATCCGTTTGTCGCTGGTTCGAGCCCAGCTCGGGGAGCCACTTTTCCCAAAATGCCGCTGTTTCTTCTGAACCAGCGGCATTTTTCGTATCAGGCCTCAGAAAACCTGTTCACGCTGCATGAATTCGGTCAGCACGCGGAACAGGGTAAAGCCATCCTCACTGCCGATCAGCTCCCGAATGGAGTGCATCCCGAACTGGGGCACACCAATATCCAGCGTGGTCACGCCCAGACTTCCGGCCGTCAGTGGCCCGATGGTACTGCCACAGCCCATGTCGCTTCGCACCACAAAGGTCTGGTGGGGCAATCCCAACTCGTCGCTGATGTGGCGATATACGGCAGCGGAGCGGCTATTGGTGGCGTAACGCTGGTTATGATTGACCTTGATCACAGGCCCCTGATTCAGGATCGGCCCGTGATTCTCATCGTGTTTGTCCATGTAATTCGGATGAATGCCATGGGCGTTGTCGGCGGAGACCATCATGGAACGGGCAATGGCCCTGGCTTTGCCAGCACCGGCCCAGCGATCCAGCACCGCCGTCAGGAACGGCCCCTGGGCACCCTCGGCCGACATACTGCCGACTTCTTCGTGATCGTTGCAGACCAGCAGCGCGGCCTCGTCGCCCGACGCCTTCAGCAAGGACTGAAGACCAATGTAACAGCTCAGCAGGTTATCCAGCCGGGCAGAGGCAATGAATTCGTCCCGCAAGCCAACGAACGAAGCCTCACGGGCATCGTAGAAACTCAGTTCATAACCCAGCACCTTGCGGACATGGAGGCCGGTTTCAGCCTGAATCTGATGGGACAGCAAATCGACAAAACGGGTGGTATCGCTTTCCGGAACCTGCATCAGGACCGGCGGTAGATCGGTCTGGGCATTGATTGTCCGGTTGCTGTTGGCCTCCCGGTCCAGGTGAATCGCCAGGCTGGGAATAAACGCCACGGGTTTGCGGAAATCCACCAGGGTATCCCGAACCTTGCCGTCCTCATCCAGCACCGTTACCCGACCAGCCAGCGAAAGATCCCGATCAAACCAGGGATTGAGCAGAACGCCGCCATAAACCTCAACGCCAAGCTGGAAAAAACCCTTGCGCCGCAGCTCTGGGTTCGGTTTCACCTTCAGGCAGGGACTGTCAGTGTGGGCACCCACCATACGGAGACCGGATGTGGTGACATCCTTGCCGCCGGTGCGAAAGGCAATAACCGAGGAGCCGTTGCGGATAACGTAATAACCCTGGTTCCTGGCCAGCGACCAGTCCTCCCGCTCGTCCAGTTCCTGAAATCCTGCCGCTTCAAGCCGTTGTTTCATGGTCGCCACGGCATGCCAGGGCGTGGGCGACGTGTTCAGAAACTTCAATAAATCTTTGTTGAATTCAGCGTGTTCCATGATGTCCCTGATTGAAAGATAATTGCCACAACAGTATGGCACGAAGCCGTAAAGCCTCATACTGGGTCAACGGACTTTCCCCATAACCGGGTCACAAACCAATCACCACCGGGAGCCCACTGTGCCTGCACCGAGATTTCTGGATATCGAATATTGCCAGACCGACGACGCCCTGTTTCCGACGGCCATGGCCTGGTCGCTGGAAGATGGCCGCATGAAAGCCGTGGTGATCGCCCCTTCCGATGACTGGCTCCCGGAAGACGGCAACCTAGGCGACGTCGACCTGCGATATCTTGAAGAACAGGGCGTACCCCTGATCGAACTGACCCGGGAACTGCACCAGGACCTGCCAGACCAGACCGTGTACGTCGATGGCCTCGACCCGGACGAAATCCTGATCGACCTCATTTTCACCGCTGTAGCCCAGGAAGCGCCCTTCGAGATCGCACCCATCAGCGAGCTCATCACAGGCCTGGACAGCGAAACTCTGGAAGACCGCCGCCGCCAGCTCCTGTTCGAAGAGAGCCTGCAACCCCAACTGCCGGAAAACGGCGTCTACGCCCTGCTCCTGATGGCCCGCGAAGAAGGCCTGTTTGACGAGGACCTGTAACGGGGGCAACACCGACACAGGGAAGTGTGACACGGGTCGACGTAACAATCGGTTACACAAGGCAGAATCAGCCCGTATTCGCCTACGTCAGGAAGCCCGATAACAATGAACAAGGTTGTGCGAACGCCCGTAACCACCGCATTGGCAACCGCCCTGTTTCTCGCGCCCCAGGCCACTCTGGCCCAGGAAACGCCCAGGGCAGACAAACACTACATCGGCCTGATGGCGACCACCCTCAACCACCGCACCATCGGCGAAGGCAGAAAAGAAACCGCCTGGGGCAGCGGCGGCACTCTTGTGGTAGGCGGCCATATAACCGATCTGTTCCACGCCGAACTCCGCGCCGGCGGTGGCTTCAAGGACGCCAAAGTCCCCAACAGCGACCTCAGCCTCGCCGTGGACTACTACGCCAGCTGGTACATGGGCCTGCACTACCCCATCACCGACTACGCCAACGTCTACGGCCAGTTCGGCTTCTCCTACATCCAGGGTAAAGCTGAAATCAGCGACCCCGGGAACGACCGCAACAAGGCCTTCCTCGACCTCGAAGGTGAATTCCCGGACAGCGGCTTCAGCGTAAGCTGGCTCGCCGGCCTCGACTTTGAAGTAATGAACGACACCTACCTGGTGCTCGAAGGCGGAAAGCTGTTCAAAGATACGGGAACAGATGTGAATACGTTCCAGTTCTCCGGTGGCTTAAGGTACGAGTTCTAGAGAACGGCTGACTCACGAGTTCGCAGAAGCAGGAGGGGCCAGCCCCTCCTGCTGATATTCCGATAGATTCAGGCCTTGTGGCGAATATGCCAGCAGCGATGAATCCGCGGGTTCCGCTGAAAATCCCTATCCAGGGTATCCCGCGTAACCTCGACAACGTCAAACTCGCTCTCCAGCTCATCATCCAGCCTGAACCGCCGGAAATTGTTGGAAAAAATCAGCAGCCCATCGGAACTCAGCCGCGCCATGGCCTGCCTGACCAGCCTCGGGTGATCCTTCTGGATATCCAGTACCCCCGCCATCCTGGCTGAATTCGAGAAAGTCGGAGGGTCCATGAAGATCAGATCAAACCGCTGGTTTGCAGATGGCCGCTCCGCCAGCCAGGCGAGGCAATCCGCCTGTTCTACCCGATGCTTCTTGGCATCGGCACCGTTCAGGACAAGGTTCTCCTCCGCCCAGCCAACGTAGGTCTTCGACATATCCAGGCTGAGCGAACGACTCGCGCCACCCACCGCCGCATGCACTGTCGCTGCACCCGTGTAACAGAACAGATTCAGGAACCGTTTGTTGGCCCCATGCTGCCGAATCCAGTGGCGCACCGGCCGGTGATCCAAAAACAGCCCGGTATCCAGATAGTCCTTCAGGTTTACCTTAAGCACACAGCCGTATTCGTGCACCTTGAAGAACTCACCGCTGGCTGCCTGCCTTTCGTACTGATTAGTGCCGGTCTGGCGCTGGCGCTGCTTGCACACCATGTTCTCACGCGCAATACCCAGAGCCTCTGGGATCACCGCAAGGGCCTCCGCCAGGCGTTCACGGGCTGAGCGCTCGTCTACCGACTTTGGCGCCGCATACTCCTGAACGTGTACCCGCCCCTCATAGACATCGATAGCCAGAGCAAACTCCGGCATATCCGCATCGTATAACCGGTAGCAACCAATGCCCTGCTTTCTCGCCCACTGGCCGATGGTCTTCATGTTTTTCTTTAACCGGTTGCGCAGCATGGCGGCGCGCTCCTCGCTGGCAATACGAGGCGTGACCTCACCGGGAATGTTGGGCTCCCTCGGGGTCATGGCACTGACCTCATTCACCTGAAACAACAGCAACTGAGCCGGCAACTTACCGTTGAACAACCGATACTGCTTATAACTGCGCAGACCAATGGACTTACCGAACTCCGGCACACCGGTAAATACGCCGAGACGCCAGCCGGGCAGGGTCCGTTTCACTGTATCGCCCAGAGCCTGATAGAGGACCCCCAGCTCCCTGCGCTCACTCAGGCGCTCGCCGTAAGGGGGGTTGGTCAGCACCAGCCCCTGTTCCGACCACTCAGCTTCCAGTTGCAAGGCATCCACAGGGCAGGTCTCAACGTGCACAACACTCTCCAGCCCTGCCCGTTGAATGTTTTTCCAGGCTGCCTCAATCACCCGGCTGTCCTGATCAAACCCGGCCAGCCTGGGAATGCGGCCCTGCTTGCCTTCGTGGGCACGACGCTCCGCTTCCCGCCGGAGAGACAGCCAGAGATCAGGCTGATGGCCCGGCCAATGCTCAAACCCGAACCGTTCCTGCTTCCGGCCCGGAGCCATATCAAGCGCCATCATGGCAGCTTCAATCACCAGCGTGCCGGAGCCGCACATGGGGTCTACGAAGTCACCACCGGCGGCGGCGATCTCTGGCCAGCCGGCTCGTATCAGCAGAGCCGCTGCGAGATTTTCCTTCAGGGGCGCAATACCTTTGTCGGTCCGATACCCCCGCATGTGCAGGCTGTGACCGCTGAGGTCGATGCCGAGCGCTAACCGGCCCCGGTTAAGGCGGGCCGATATCGTCACATCAGGATTTTTGGCATCCACCGAGGGCCGTGGGCCACCATTGGCCTGGAATCGGTCAACAATGCCGTCCTTGACTCGCTGGGCGCCATACTGGGTGTTGCGGATGGCATCGTTCTGCCCCAGGAAGGTAACCCGGAAACTGCCCTGCACCGGGATGTGCTGCTGCCAGTCCATGTGCACCACGCCGTCATAGAGCTCATCGCCACTGGTGGCACCAACGTCATCTATGTGAAGGATCACCCGGTTGGCCAGGCGCGACCAGAGACAGGCCCGGTAACCGCTTTCCAGGGGGCCTTCCACCCAGACGCCGGCCGGCGCATTGCGCACGGTGTCCAGCCCGAACGTGCTGAGTTCGTCCGCCAGAAGGTATTCCACGCCTTTCGGACAGGTTACGAAAAAGACAGATTTGGACAAGATCAACTCCTGGTTCATTGGCGGCTTGGGGGTAAGTTTCGGGAATAGCAGCCGTTACCGGATTTCGGCACCATTCGTTATTTCATAAAACTATAAAAAATTCGTCACATAGACGAAATAAATAGTGTACATCCGCGCGAGCTTCGAATTACCTTGTAAATGACGCGTCGTTCCGGAAGGTAAAAACCTTCCGTTAACAGGATCCTGACTGCTCTGGCTTGAGCTGACAATAGTGGGTTATCCCGGAGCGGGTAACACTCGTCATAGCCACTGCAGATGTGTACACGCTTGTTCTGTTAATCCATCAGTGAGGAACGGCATGAAAAGACAGAAAAGAGACATGTACGCTCGTGCATACAAGCGGGGTTATCTCGCTGGCGTGTCCGGTAAATCCAAAGAAAGCTGCCCGCTCGAACAGGCGGAAGTCCGCCAGGAATGGCTGAACGGGTGGCGAGAAGGCCGCACAGATCAATGGGAGGGCATGACCGGCGTATCCGGCATCCACAAACTGGCCAACGTTACGACGGCGTGACGCCTGAACTAACCCCGACTATCTTAATCTGATCTTTTTGCACACAATTTGACGCAGTACTCAGAGCAACCCAAACGGGGCCTCCCGCCCCGTACCATGCGATGAAGCGCCACGGGGTTCATTCCCCGCAAGGGCCCGCTCAGCGGGCCCATCTTCGTTCTGGGCCACAGGAAATCACTTCATCCACCTGATGGCTTCCACCGCTTCACGAATCAGATCCGGACCACGGTAAATAAAGCCGGTATACACCTGCACCAGTTTTGCGCCTGCACGAATCTTTTCCGCAGCGCTCTCGCCATCCATAATGCCACCCACTCCGATAATTGGCAGGGAATCACCCAGCTCAGCATACAGCCCCCTGATGACTCTCAGAGAGGCCTCGCGAACCGGTGCGCCACTGAGGCCGCCAGCTTCTTTTGCATGGCGATGGCCTGCCACGGCATCACGGCTGATGGTGGTGTTGGTCGCGATCACACCGTCCAGACCGGTTTCCCGCAATGCGGTAGCGACGAACCGGATGCCCCCGTCGTCCATGTCCGGAGCAATCTTCACGGCCACAGGCACATACCGGCCATGCTGTTTCTGGCACTTGAGCTGTTCATCCTTGATCGCCACCAGCAGACCTTTCAGGGAATCACCGAATTGCAGGTCGCGAAGGCCCGGTGTATTGGGCGAGGATACATTCACCGTAATATAGTCAGCCCGGGTATAGACTGCGGAAATGCCCTTGCGGTAGTCCGACTCGGATTCGTCGTTGGGCGTATCCTTGTTCTTGCCCACGTTGATTCCGAGCACGCCCTTATAATGGCGGTTATCCACACGCTCCAGCAGGTGCTCCAATCCTTCGTTATTGAAACCCATGCGATTAATGATGGCCTGATGCTCCGGCAACCTGAACATACGAGGCCTGGGGTTGCCGGGCTGCGCAATTGGCGTAACCGTACCTACCTCTATAAATCCGAAGCCCAGGGCCCCCAGGGCATCGAGATGATCGGCGTTTTTATCCAGTCCCGCAGCCAGCCCGACCGGGTTCGGAAAGTCCAGCCCCATAACATTCACCGGCAATGAATCTATCTTGGGCGCAAACACGCCCAAAACGCCCAACCGTTGCGCAAGATCAAGACTGCTCAAGGCAATAGTGTGGGCCTGCTCCGGTGGTAACCGGAAAAGCAGGTTACGGATAACGCCGTACATCTGAAAACTCCTTAGGCCAAATGGGCGGAGTATACCGGAAGTTTTCCACAGCATCCCGGAGCAGAACAAAATCAGCGCTAACTGACTGTATGATGGCAGCCTCATGACCTTTTCCACGGAATCTGTGGATAACCCTGTTGAAAATAACGGGGCAACGTTTGCCATCCCTTGATAACTGCGCCAGCCTACAGATTGGTCATTTTTTAACCAGTTATTTTTATCTTTATTTTCAATATGTTATTTGTTTTTCGTATTGCTATCGACAAAACCTGTACAAAATGTTAACCCGTCACCGTTCTGCAATGATGTGTATAAATCACAGCAATTCCGGGTCTTGAGCAGACCTGCCACAACCGGACCGAATAACGTTATACTGCCTCCAGTGATCTGATCCGGAGTGCCCCCTATGCAACAACCCATCTCCCCCGCACAACAACACCGGGATAACCTGGCAGTTGAGATGAAAGAGGCATCGCGGGTCACGATTATCGGAATGATTCTGGATGCCGTTCTCGGTATCATTAAAATCATTACTGGGGCTCTTTTCCATTCCCAGGCCTTGGTCGTGGATGGCATTCACTCATTCACCGACGTCGCCTCGGATCTGGTGGTTCTGGGCGTGATGAAGGTTTCTCGCCAGGAACCAGATGACAACCACCCCTATGGGCACCAACGAATCGAAACCTTCGGAACCCTGGTGCTGGGAAGTATCCTGATTGCCGTCGGTGCCGCCCTGGCCTGGGAAAATACCCTGCGTCTCATTGAGGGCGGCGTAGAAACCGTGCCGGGCTGGCCGGTTCTGGTGGCTGCAGCGGCGTCCGTTGTGAGCAAGGAATGGATTTACCGTTACACCCGCCAGGTCGGCCTGGCCATACGATCAGACCTGATTATTGCCAATGCCTGGCACAGCCGTACCGATGCGTTTTCTTCCGTAGTAGTCGTGGTCTCCACGGCCGGGGCGATGCTTGGACTGGTGTGGCTGGATGTATTTGCGGCCGTGGTAATTGCAGGGATCATTATTCACATTGGCTGGAAGTTCACCTGGGACAGCGTCAAGGAGCTGGTGGACACGGGGCTTTCCCCCGAAGATACCGAAATGCTCAAGACCATTGCCCGGGATACCGACGGTGTTCGAAATGTTCATGAACTCCGCAGCCGCCGGATGGGCCATGATATCCTGCTGGACATTCATCTTGTGGTACGGCCGGAAATCAGCGTCTCGGAAGGGCATCAGATTGGTATGCAGGTAGTCTCCGGAATGAGGGATGCCCTGGACAACATCCGGGACATCAACTTCCACATTGATGCCGAAAATGACGAAGATCAGCCCCCAACCTCGGAACGCCTGCCCTCAAGGGAAGATATCCGGGCCGTCCTGGCACGGCATATTGGTGAACTGCCCAGTCACAGCCGATTGCGACTTCATTACCTGAAGAACAAGGTGCATCTGGAACTGTTCCTGGACGAGCCGGACACAAAAACCCCCTTTACCTCGGGAAATATCCGGGATCAGCTACGGGGCTACCCGTGGTTCGGCAGCATCCGGGTCTGGGTAGCTGGCGAGCCCTGAGATCGACCCGGCGCCTTGCTAACGGCGCCGGTTCTCCTCCATTCGGGACAGGAACTCCTGCATGATCAGGGTATAGAGCTCCCCTCCCAGGAATTTATCTTCAACACCGGCATCAATGCTCGGATTATCGTTCACTTCAATTACGGCGACCCGGTTTCCGGATTGCTTGATATCCACGCCATAAAGTCCGTTACCAATCAGCTTTGTTGCGTTCAGCGCGGCCTGAATAACATTCCTTGGCACCTCATAGGTCGGCATGGTCTCGAAACCACCACTTTCGCTTGCGGCTTCGCCGTGCTGGTATATCTGCCAGTGACCTTTCACCATCATGTACTTGCACGCGTAGATAGCCCGCCCGCCCAGCACACCGATTCGCCAGTCGTAATCCGTATACAGATATTCCTGGGCCAGCACCAGGGCCGACTGTCTGAACAGGTCCCGGAGGCCGGCACGCAGGGACTTCTCATCTTCGACTTTGGTGACCCCCCTTGAAAAAGCCCCGTCCGGAATCTTGATCACTGCCGGAAAACCCAATTCCCTGACAACCTGCTCAACCGCATCCTTCTGGTCCTTTGAAAGGATGAGAGTCTTGGGCGTCGGAACCTTGTTATTCTTCAGCAGGTCGGCGAGAAATACCTTGTTAGTGCATTTCAGGATCGATACCGGGTCATCGATCACCACCATGCCCTCGGCATCGGCCTTGCGGGCAAATCGATAGGTGTGATGATCAATGGCCGTGGTTTCCCGGATGAAAAGACCATCGTATTCCGGCAACCGCATGTAATCCCGCCGGGTGATCTGCTCAACATTGATACCCAGCTTCCGTCCGGCCTTCACAAACCGTTTCAGGGCAACCTTGTCGCTTGGCGGCATTTCCTCATCCGGGTTCACCAGCACGGCCAGGTCGTAACGGTAGCGACGGCGTGTTCGGGGCTTGCGCCACACCATGCTGCTGAAGCGATCCAGGGCGGCCGCAAACACGTCCTGTTCATGTTCTCCCAGATCCACCGGAGCCGCCGGTTTCATGGATTCAATCTGCCACTGCTTTCGGCGCTTGAATACGATCTCGAGAATCGGGCAGGGGAAGCGCTCGAACAGAGCCCGGGCAACAGGCCTGAGCTCCGGGTGCTCGGACTGCCCGAAGCAGGTCCGGACCTTCACCTCGTGGGTCGCCTCGCGCTCATCACTGGCCGGGTTAATGGCCGAACCGGCGGCTTCGAGCCAGTTAATCACGCTGGCGTCCAGTTCTTCCAGCTCCAGGGAAAACAGTCCCTTTCGACTCAGATCGTTCAGAGTCATGACCGAGGGCACCACATGGTGGCCACGGGCCTCCGCCAGCAGTGAGCAGTAGTAGCCCCGGCTCAGGTATTTTGCACTCTGACAAAGGTTAATAACGCGCACCCGGCTGGCAGGTGGTGCCGAGAACTGAAGATACTGATCGAAGGTCAGCACATCTTCACTGGGATAATACGGTGCCCAGTCTTTGGCGCGGTCCACTACAATGAGCAAGCGGGACATGAAAGGCGATCCTCCCTGAAGGTTATTGCCTGTATTACCTGCCGCAACAATACGCCGGTAACAAAACCGGTACAATCGGCGCATGATGCGTGCTTTTACGCATGTTTGCACACTTTGCGAACCCTGGACTCTCTACCATAATAGCCGGGTCAGGGAAGCCTGCCTGCACGCCCTCAAAGCTTCTTTTCAAGGCCGCATTACGATGCCTGATTTCCAGCTCCGACACGCCTCCGGCAAGGACCTTGACGCTCTGGTTCTGCTTGAAAACCGGTGTTTCACCGAGGACCGGTTGTCCCGGCGCAGTTTCCGCCGTTTCCTGGAAATGCCCAGAGACCGGCTGATCGTCGCTGAAGCCGGCGAAGACCTGGTGGGTTACTGTCTGGTTCTGATGAGCGCTGCCACCCGCCTTGCCCGGATTTACTCCATTGCCGTCTCGCCGTTCGTGCGCGGCCAGGGTGTGGGCGAGAAACTGGTTCGGCAGGCGGAATTGGAAGCTGCTGAAGCGGGCCGCATCATCATGCGGCTGGAAGTCCGGGAGGACAACCGGGGCGCCATTAATCTGTATAAACGCCTCGGGTACCGCCAGTTCGGAACCTACCGGGACTATTACGAAGACCACGGTGATGCCCTGCGCTTTGAGCGGCGGATCCTGTTCTATGAGCCCTCCCGTGAATTTCAGGCCGTACCTTACTACCCTCAGACAACGGATTTTTCCTGTGGCCCGGCAGCGCTGATCATGGCCATGGCTGCCCTGGATGAGCAGCAACCGGTCACCACCCTGGAAGAGCTGAGAATCTGGCGAGAGGCGACCACCATCTTCATGCTGGCCGGCCACGGTGGCTGTGGCCCTCACGGGTTGGCACTGTCTGCCTGGAATCGGGGCTTTGAAGCCAGTGCATGGATCAGCATGGAGGGTGCCCTGTTCAAGGACACTGTCAGGAATGAGGACAAGAAACGGGTTCTGGAACTGGTCCACGAAGGCTTCCTGCACGACATCGGCCAGACCGGCATTCAGCTCCACCACGACCCACTCACCCTGGAAGCCATGGAAGAAGCACTGCACGAAGGTCGGGTACCGGTCATCCTGATCAGCACCTGGCAACTGAACCGGAGCCGCGTCCCGCACTGGGTGACGGTGTGCGCCATCGACGACCAGTTTGTGTACCTGCACGATCCGGAAATAGACGTGGACGCCGGTGAAACCGTCGCCGACAAGCAATACCTGCCGGTCGACAAACGGGTGTTCAGCCAGATGTCCAGCTATGGCCGCAACCAGCCTTTACAGGCGGCTGTTATCGTGGGACCCAAACGGCCGGGCTAACTACCCGGCCCGCAAAGCCGCCTCTTTCAATTCGGAGATGTCGTCCCGCAGGCGTGCAGCAGTCTCGAAATCCAGTTCCGAAGCCGCCTTGTACATCTCGTCCTCCAGGCGGGACACTTCCTTGAGAACGTCCTCGGGAGACCGGTTGCCCAATTTCACCCGGTACTGCTCCGCTTCCTCCGCCGCCTTCTGACCCGGGCGCTCCACCTTACGGCGTCCGCGGCCACCACCGCCGGCGCCTTCCATGATATCGGCAATCTTCTTGTTCAGTCCCTGGGGCGTAATGCCATGTTCTTCGTTATGGGCTTCCTGCTTCGCCCGCCGACGACCAGTCTCGTCGATAGCCCGCTGCATGGAACCGGTCATCCGGTCTCCATAGAGAATGGCTTTGCCGTGGAGATTCCGCGCCGCCCGGCCCATGGTCTGGATCAGTGAGCGCTCGGAACGCAGGAAACCCTCCTTGTCCGCATCCAGAATGGCAACCAGCGACACCTCGGGCATATCAAGTCCTTCCCGTAACAGGTTGATGCCCACCAGCACATCAAATTCCCCCCGGCGGAGGTCCCGGATGATCTCCACTCGCTCGACGGTATCGATGTCCGAGTGCAGATACCGGACCTTTATGTCGTGCTCCATCATGAAGTCCGTCAGGTCTTCCGCCATCCGCTTGGTGAGGGTGGTCACCAGAACCCGCTCCTTCACTTTCACCCGGTTGTGGATTTCGGAAAGCAGATCATCCACCTGGGTGGAGGCCGGACGAACGTCAATTTCCGGATCCAGCAGGCCGGTGGGCCGTACCACCTGCTCCACTACCTGGCCGGCATGCTCGGCTTCGTAATTGCCCGGCGTCGCAGAGACAAAAATCATCTGCGGCGCGATGCGCTCCCACTCCTCGAACCGCATCGGTCGGTTATCCAGCGCCGAAGGCAGCCGGAAACCATACTCCACCAGGGTTTCCTTGCGCGAACGGTCGCCCTTGTACATGGCGCCGATCTGGGGAATGGTCACATGGGATTCATCGACCACCAGCAGGGCATTGGGTGGCAGGTAATCAAACAGGGTTGGTGGCGCCTCACCCGGGCGGCGACCGGAGAGGTAGCGTGAGTAGTTCTCGATGCCGTTGCAGTAACCCAGTTCCATCATCATTTCGATGTCGTACCGGGTGCGTTCCTCGAGCCGTTGAGCCTCCACCAGCCGGTTATTATCCCGCAGTTGCCGGAGCCGCTCATCCAGCTCAGCCTTGATGTGCTCAATCGCATCCAGCACCTTTTGCCGGGGCGTCACGTAGTGGGACTTCGGATAGATGGTTACCCGGGGAACCCGACGCAGAACCTCACCTGTAAGCGGGTCGAAATAACTGAGATTCTCTATTTCATCATCGAACAACTCAATGCGGATGGCCTCCTTCTCGGATTCCGCCGGGAACACGTCGATTACATCGCCACGCACCCGGTAGTTGGCCCGGTGGAATTCAATGTCGTTGCGGGTGTACTGCAGTTCGGCAAGGCGACGCAGGATAAAGCGCTGATCGATCTGATCACCCCGGTCCAGATGCAGCATCATCTTCAGGTAGGACTTTGGGTCACCCAGGCCGTAGATTGAGGACACCGTCGCCACGATGATCGCATCCGACCGCTCCAGCAGGGCCTTGGTGGCGGAAAGGCGCATCTGTTCGATGTGCTCATTGATGGAGGCATCTTTCTCGATGAAAGTGTCCGACGACGGCACATAGGCTTCCGGCTGGTAGTAGTCGTAGTAGGAAACGAAATACTCCACCGCGTTGTCCGGAAAGAATTCGCGGAACTCACCATACAACTGGGCAGCCAGGGTCTTGTTGTGGGCCATGATGATGGTTGGCCGCTGCACCTGTTGGATCACGTTGGCAATGGTGAACGTTTTACCGGAACCGGTTACCCCCAGCAGCGTCTGGTGCGCCAGGCCGGAGTGGATGCCATCCACCAACTCCTTGATCGCCTTGGGCTGATCACCCGCCGGCTGGAACGGTGAATCGACCTTGAACACACCCTCTCTGGTGGAAACGCTGGGCTGATTACTGGCCATAACTGGCGGAAACCTCCGGTAGAGTTGAAGCAGGGACAAAACAGCCCCTGACATTAGAGAAATTTAGCGATACGCTGACTTCATGATACCATCGGTGTGATCGACGGCTGGGCGAAAATCAGCCAGCAGCTCTGGCGCCCGGCGGTCGCAGCCCTATCAGACGCAGCTTTAAGGAGCGCAAGTTTGGATCTTCAACTTTCCAGCCGAGTACAGGCGATCAAGCCCTCTCCCACCCTCGCAGTCACCAACAAGGCCGCCGAACTCCGCGCAGCCGGCCAGGATATTATTGGCCTGGGTGCCGGCGAACCGGACTTCGATACCCCTGATCACATCAAACAGGCAGCCATTGAAGCCATCAACAACGGCCAGACCAAATACACCGCCGTTGATGGTACGCCAGCCCTGAAGAAAGCGATTATTGCCAAGTTCAAACGGGACAACGGTCTGGATTATGAAGCCAACCAGATCTTGGTAAGCAGTGGTGGCAAACAGAGCTTTTTCAACCTCGCACTGGCCACCCTGAACCCGGGTGACGAAACCATCATCCCCGCCCCCTACTGGGTATCCTACCCGGACATGGTACTGGTGGCCGAAGGCAAGCCGGTGATCATTGAAACCGGGGCCGACACCCGCTTCAAGATCACCCCGGAACAGCTGGAAAACGCCATCACCGAGCGCACCCGCCTGTTCGTGATCAACAGCCCCTCGAACCCGAGCGGCATGGCCTACACCCAGGAAGAACTGCAGGCCATCGGCGAAGTGCTCAAGAAGCACCCGAACATCATGATCGCCACCGACGACATGTATGAGCCGATCCTGTGGACTGGCAAGCCGTTCTGCAACATCCTGAACGCCACACCGGAACTTTATGATCGCACCTTCGTACTCAATGGCGTATCCAAGGCCTACTCCATGACTGGCTGGCGTATCGGCTACGCGGCGGGTCCGGCGAAGATCATCGGCGCCATGAAGAAGATCCAGTCCCAGAGCACCTCCAACCCGGCCTCCATTTCCCAGGCAGCGGCACAGGCGGCGCTTGATGGCGACCAGGCCTGCGTGAGCGAGATGGTAAAGGCGTTCAAGGTGCGCCACGACTGGCTGGTAGAAGCCCTGAATAAATTGCCGGGCGTTGAATGCCTGCAAGGCGACGGAACCTTTTACGTGTTCCCAAGTTTCCAGGATGCCATCGACGCCGATTCCAGTGTCAGCACCGATGTGGAATTTGCCGAAAAACTGCTGAGCGACGCCGGCGTGGCACTGGTCCCGGGCTCCGCCTTCGGCTGTCCCGGTCACATGCGCCTGAGCTTCGCCACCAGCATGGATAACCTGGAAAAGGCTGTCGAACGTCTGCAGAAAGCGCTTGGCTAAAAAGTTCTGGCCAGGGGTTGACGGGGCGGTATTGCCAACTTAATATACGCGCCTCGTCACACGACGACGTTCCCCGATAGCTCAGTTGGTAGAGCAACGGACTGTTAATCCGTTTGTCGCTGGTTCGAGCCCAGCTCGGGGAGCCACTATTCTAAAAGCCCGCTAATTCTATGAGTTAGCGGGTTTTTTATTGCTTCGTTGTTTGTTTTTATCTTAGAGTTCGGCGCCGTCTCTCGCCCCAGCCTGTCAGGCATGGTGTTGTGGCGCGAACAGAGACCTAACTTTGGGTCAGAACGGGGCGGCAGGCAGGGCTTTCCAGACACGCCTGCGAAATTGGGGTCAGATGAAGGCTTTCATCTGACCCCGCGTTCACGGGCTATATCTCAAAGGATCGACACGGTGGTGTGGGGCCTCCCTCCCAAAAATGACTGTGGCCAAGGATGGCCACAGTCAAGCGCACATGGACGTGCTCGTAGCGGTTTTTGGGAGGGCGCACCCACAGCACCAGCCTCCGAGCTCGAAGGCTAGGTCAGGACTCAAAGGCCGGACAGAACTAGAGCCCTATCACCTCTGAGTGAATAGCCTCCAAGGCAGCCAACGGGTCAGACGCCTGAGTAATCGGGCGGCCGATCACCAGGAAGTCGGAACCGGCTTTGAGGGCATCTGTGGGCGTCATGATGCGCTGCTGATCGCCTTTATCGGCAGTCAGCGGACGGATACCCGGCGTGATCAGCTTGAAGTCGGCGCCCTGCTCTGCTTTGAGCTTGGGAGCCTCCTGGGCCGAGCAGACGACGCCGTCGAGGCCGCAGTTTTTGGTGAGGGTTGCAAGCCTTGATACCTGGGTTTCCGGGGAATCGATGATGCCGATGCCAGCCAGGTCGTCTGCGTTCATGCTGGTGAGGACCGTCACGGCGATCAACAGCGGGCGGTCCTTGCCAAAGGCTTCCAGGCGTTCCCGGCAAGCCGTCATCATCTTCTCACCGCCCGAGGCATGGACATTCACCATCCAGACGCCGAGGTCGGCCGCTGCCGCAACCGCCGCCGAGGTGGTGTTCGGAATGTCGTGGAATTTCAGGTCCAGGAACACCTCGAAGCCACGCATTTGCAATCTCTCGACCAGTTGCGGGCCGAACCGGGTAAACAGCTCTTTGCCCACTTTCAGGCGGCATTTGCTCGGGTCCAGTTTCTCCACCAGTTCCAGGGCCGGATTCTGTGAGGAAAAGTCCAGGGCGATAATGATCTTGGGATCGTTAGCGGTTTGCACGTTCAGTTGTCCTGCGGAGATTCGGTAAAGGATTATTCGGCTTCAACGCCCTGGATCGGGCGGACGGTTTCCCACTGTTTGCAGCTTGGGCACAGCCAGTGCAGCTGGCGTCCGGAGAAGCCGCAGCTGACGCACCGGTAGACCGGGCGATTGGCAAGAATCAGGTGGCCGATGCGGCTCACCAGCCTGCCTTCGTCGGTGGTCATGCCTTTTTCGTAGCCCGCCATTTCCACCAGCCGCAACAAGCCGCGGACGCTTGGGCGGGTCTCCAGTTCCTGCCGTAGCAGATCGATCGCAGCAGATCGGCCAGAGGCCCGCTCCACGGATTCGACCAGTGCCAGCAATAAACTTGTGCTCGGATAACTCTCGTAAAGCTTACGCAGTTTTTTCGCCAGGCGTCCGATATCACCGTGCTCGTGCTCAAGCTTCATCAGGCGGTCAATCGCTTCCGGACCAAACTCCGGATTCTGGTCGAAGACTTTCAGGCTGTGATTGCCAGCCTCTCGGAAACTGCCCTGGCGAACCAGCAGCTTCATCAGTATCAGGGTGGCACGCACACAGGAACCATCGTAATCCAGCGCTTCCCGAGCGAGCTTCTGTGCCTCCCAGCGATCATCCTGTTTCAACGCTTCCTCGGCACGCTCACAGGTCAGGTAAGCCAGAACCTTGAGCAGGGCGGAATCGGCATCGCCAACGGTCGTCAGTGTTCGGGCGACCTCCGCCGCTTTGGCCCACTCCTTTTCCTGCTGGTACAGATCAATCAGTTGCAGGGAGGAGTGCCGGCCATATTCCCGGTCACCCATGAGCTGCTGCAGCAGTGCTTCGGCACGATCCAGCAAGCCGGCGTTGAGGTAATCCCGTGCCAGTTCCAGGGTAACCTGCGGAGAAAATCGTGGTGGCAATTCAGGTCTTGCCAGAAGGTTCTGATGAATCAATATGGCTCGGTCCGTTTCGCCCTTGTTGCGAAAATGGCTGCCTATCGAGAGGTGCAGGCTGACGGTGTCCTTGTTAACAGCAAGGGACTGTACGAAGTTCTCGACCGCCTGGTCGGAATAATTGGTAAAGAGGAACTGGAGGCGATCTTTAACCGATTCCTCGTCGGAAATCGTTGCCTTTGAGCGGCTTTCGTTGCTTCCCAGCCGGCCAACCAGCCAGCCAACGGCAACTGCAACCGTCAGCAGCAGCCACTGAAGTACAATATCCATTAAAGCGTCCGGTCGTTCTGGGCCCTGGATTTTTCCAATGCCCGCTCCGCACGATCAAGTCGTTTCTGCAGGGCTCGCCGGGACACCGAGGTACGGACGGTGGCCAGCAGGGTAATCAGTACGCCAACCAGCGCACCGATAACAAAGGCCATGATGATCCAGACGGCTACGCCATGAGGCTGGGTTTCAAACAGCAGAAAATTGAGGGACACCGCCATTTGGTTGTTAAGCGAAAACACCAGTGCCAGCAGAACCAGGACCAAAACCAACAGAATAATGAGGATTTTCTGCAATCCTGCCATAGAGATAGCACTCCCAAGGGGCTGACTAAGCCTGAATTATACGCATTCCCTGAGCAGCGGTTAAAAACCTTTCTTCAGGCTGTCGTTAACCTGCTCTCTCAATTCCTTTCCCGGCTTGAAGTGCGGCACAAACTTGGCCGGTAACTGGACAGCCTCACCGGTTTTCGGATTGCGACCGGTACGCGCCGCCCGGTGATGAAGGGAAAAGCTGCCAAATCCCCGGATCTCAATTCTCTGACCATCGGCAAGCGACTGGGACATGTGCTCAATAATGGTTTTTACAGCCAATTCGACATCTTTAACGGAGAGCTGAGTCTGCTTTGAAGCAATCAGCTCGACCAGTTCGGACTTCGTCATGAGGCGTTTCCCTCTTACATTATTATTCGGCCGTCTGTTACCGGATTCCCATGACTACCTAGTTTAGCCAAACCAGAAAAAAACACAAAAAAAACGGGCTCTTAGAGCCCGTTTTTTTCACACCAACCGGAAATTCATTCCTTATTGGCGTTTTGCTGCTGCATCTGCTCCTTGATGAGATCACCAATGGTGGTCGCACCAGAAGAGGTTTCGGCAGTCTTGGTCCGCACATTTTCCAGGGCCTGCTTGTCGTCCTCAACGTCTTTGGACTTCACAGACAGGTTGATAATGCGGTTCTTGCGATCAATGCTGATGATCTTCGCTTCTACTTCTTCGCCTTCCTTCAGCGCGTTGCGTGCGTCTTCAACACGGTCACGGCTGATTTCAGAGGCTTTCAGTACCGCCTCAACTTCGTCGTTCAGGGCAATGGTAGCGGCCTTGGCATCAACTGCAGACACGGTACCCTTAACGATAGAACCCTTGTCGTTCAGTTGGACAAACTCGGCGAAAGGATCGCTTTCGAGCTGCTTGATACCCAGGGAGATACGCTCACGCTCCGGATCAACAGACAGGATAACGGTTTCAACTTCGTCACCCTTCTTGTATTCGCGAACCGCTTCTTCGCCGGTCTCGTTCCAGCTGATGTCAGACAGGTGGACCAGACCGTCGATGCCGCCATCCAGACCGATGAAGATACCAAAGTCAGTGATTGACTTGATCTTGCCGGAGATGCGATCACCCTTGTTGAAGTTGCTGGAGAAATCTTCCCACGGGTTGGATACGCATTGCTTGATACCCAGGGAAATACGACGACGCTCTTCGTCGATATCCAGAATCATCACGCCCACTTCGTCGCCGACCTGGACAACCTTGGACGGATGGATATTCTTGTTGGTCCAATCCATTTCAGACACGTGAACCAGACCTTCAACACCTTCTTCCAGCTCGGCAAAGCAGCCGTAGTCAGTCAGATTGGTGACGCGTGCAGTAACCTTGCTGCCTTCCGGGTAACGACCCTTGATATCAACCCAGGGATCTTCGCCCAGCTGCTTCAGGCCGAGGGACACTCGGTTGCGCTCACGATCAAACTTCAGAACCTTGACACTGATCTCATCGCCCACATTGACGATTTCGCTCGGATGCTTGATACGCTTCCAGGCCATATCGGTAATGTGCAGCAGGCCGTCAACGCCTCCCAGATCCACGAACGCGCCGTAGTCGGTCAGGTTCTTGACGATACCCTTGATTTCCATACCTTCAGTCAGGGTTTCCAGCAGAGCTTCACGCTCAGCACTGTTTTCAGCTTCCAGAACCGCGCGGCGGGAAACAACCACGTTGTTACGCTTCTGGTCGAGCTTGATAACCTTGAATTCGAGTTCCTTGTTCTCCAGGTGCGCGGTATCGCGGACCGGACGAACGTCTACCAGCGAGCCAGGCAGGAAGGCACGGATGCCGGCCAGATCGACGGTGAAACCACCCTTGACCTTACCGTTGATGATACCTTTAACCACTTCCTCAGCTTCGAAGGACTTCTCGAGTACCTTCCAGGCTTCTGCACGCTTGGCCTTTTCACGGGACAGACGGGTTTCACCGAAACCGTCTTCCACAGCGTCGAGAGCTACATCGACAACATCGCCGATAGCAATTTCCAACTCGCCTTTTTCGTTCAGGAACTGGGAGGCGGGGATAACGCCTTCGGACTTCAGCCCGGCGTTAACGGTGACCCAGTCGTTGTCGACGTCAACTACGGTTCCCTGGACGATGGAACCCGGCTGCATATCAATTTCTTTCAGGCTTTCTTCAAAAAGATCCGCAAAGCTCTCGCTCATTATGAGTCCTATATGATCAACGCAAGTGTGCTCCGTGCCACCAGCAACACGGTCTGTTAATAAGTTCCGGATCAAGCCTGTGGCTGGCAGATAACGCTACATCCGGCATTTCAACGACAAAAAGGTGTAGTCAGGCCTGACCTGCCGCGGCCATACACCTGCCTAACACCTCTTCTATACTCAATCCCGTAGAATCAATGACTTGCGCATCATCTGCGGGCTTGAGAGGGGCTGCGGAACGGTTTATATCCCGTTCATCACGAACCCGTATCTCCTCTAAAAGGGCGTCAATATTAACATCGACACCCGCGCCCTTCAACTGGCTGTAACGCCTTCTGGCTCTCTCCTCGGCGCTTGCCGTCAGGAAAATCTTGACCGGCGCATCCGGGAACACCACGGTTCCCATATCCCGGCCATCGGCCACCAGGCCCGGAGCCTGCCGGAAGTCCCGCTGGCGCTGCAACAGCGCGTCCCGGACCGGCTGCATCACAGCCACTTTCGACGCGTTATCCCCGGCGGATTCCGTACGTATATCTGCGGTCACGTCCTGCCCTGCCAGAATAACCCGAACCGGCTCACCCTCGGGCGTGGGTTCGAACGCCACATCCAGCCCGGCAGCCACTTTGACCAGCCCTTCTTCGTCGTTCAGGGCGACACCCTGCCGAACGGCGGCCAGAGCCGTCAGCCGGTACAGGGCCCCGCTATCCAGCAAATGCCAGCCCAGCTTCCTGGCGAGCATTTGGGTAACGGTGCCCTTGCCGGATCCGCCGGGGCCATCCACCGTGATCACCGGCGCGCTGTTATCCGCCATTATTCAGCCCCCTCGGCTGAAATATTGATTCCCGTACTCTTTGCGAGCGCCACAAATCCCGGGAAAGACGTTGCCACATTGGCGCAGTCGGTCACGGTAATATCGCCTTTGGCCCGAAGCGACGCCACTGCGAAAGACATGGCGATGCGGTGGTCGCCGCGGCTGTTGACGGCGCCGCCGCCAATGGTCTGGCCGCCATCAATGATGATGCCATCCGGCGTTACGGTGGTTTCAACACCGAGGGCGGCAAGGCCATCTGCCATCACCTGAATCCGGTCACTTTCCTTGACCCGCAACTCCTCGGCGCCACGCAGTACCGTGCGGCCGGTGGCGCAGGTGGCCGCAATAAACAACACCGGGAATTCGTCAATCGCCAGTGGCACCTGGTCTTCGGGAATATCAATACCCTGAAGTTCCGCCGAACGCACCCGCAGATCGGCCACCGGCTCGCCACCGATTTCTCGCTCGTCCAGAACCTCAATATTGGCGCCCATCTGGCGCAGGATATTGATCACCCCCACCCGGGTCGGGTTCATACCTACATGGCGAAGGATCAGATCGGAACCGGGCGCAATACTCGCAGCCACCAGGAAAAAGGCCGAGGAAGAAATGTCGGCAGGCACGTCAATGTTTGTGGCAGTCAGCTTGCCACCGCCACTGACACTGGCCGTCGCGCCGTCGCGGTGGACGTGATAGCCGAAGCCCGCCAGCATGCGCTCGGTATGATCCCGCGTGGGTGCCGGCTCGGTAACCGATGTGCTGCCTTCAGCGTAGAGCCCGGCCAGCAGGAGGCAGGATTTCACCTGGGCGCTGGCTACCGGCATTTCATAATGGATACCGGACAGCTTCTGGCCACCCCGTATTTTCAGCGGCGGACGACCACCTTTGGCCGTGTCAATCACTGCCCCCATGGCTCGCAACGGGTCTGCAACCCGGCCCATGGGGCGGCCGGAGAGACTGGCGTCGCCGGTCAGCTCAGAGTCGAACGGCTGGGCTGCCAGCAGGCCTGCAAACAGGCGCATCGCGGTTCCGGAGTTACCAAGGTACAAGGGGCCACGGGGCGCCTGCAACCCATGCATGCCAACACCGTGAATCCGGACGAAGCCGTCCTCCGGGCCTTCGATCGTGACACCCATATCCCGAAACGCCTGAAGCGTTGCCAGGCTGTCCTCCCCCTCCAGGAATCCCTTAACCTCGGTGACGCCGTTGGCAAGCGCACCCAACATGATGGAACGGTGCGACATGGATTTGTCGCCGGGCACCCGGATATCACCGGAAATAGCGCCACCGGGCTGAAGACGGAACGTTACTTGCCTTTCACTGTTTTTTGTCACGTAAGCCTGTCCTGAGAGCATCTTTGAAAAATGTTCACGCGCCGCCTTGGCGCGACTGAAGACCCTTAACAGGGTCGCACTGTCCTGGTCAGCAATGGCCGTGCGCAGCTGTTCCAGGTCGTGAGTAAAATGGTCGATTACCCGAAGAACCGCCTCGCGATTCGAGAGAAAGATATCGTGCCACATCACCGGATCACTGGCAGCAATCCGGGTAAAGTCCCGGAACCCACCGGCCGCGTAACGGAAAATGTCCATGTTCCCGTCTTCACCCGCCAGGGTATCGACCAGAGAAAAGGCAATCAGATGGGGCAAATGGCTAGTGGCCGCCAGCACTTCGTCGTGATAGGCCACAGACATGGTCAGCACTGTCGCGCCACAGCCTTCCCAGAGTCCTTTCAGCCGTGTCAGATGCGGCTCACTGACATTGTCCGGAGGCGTAAGAATCACCTTGTGGTTGGCGAACAGCTCCGGACTGGCCGCCCGGATGCCGCTCTTTTCAGAGCCCGCGATCGGATGACCGGGAATCACCAGCGGCGAAAGGCCGCCAAACACGGCCTCAACATCGGCGACAAAACTGGACTTGGTACTACCTACATCCGTTAGCACTGCTCCGGGCTCCAGGCAGGAGCGAACTTCTTCCAGAACCGTGCGGGTTGCCCTTACCGGCACCGCAAGCACCACCAGATCAGCACCCTTGACGGCATCAGCCA
Source organism: Marinobacter sp. SS8-8 (assembly GCF_030540945.1). Taxonomy (NCBI): domain Bacteria; kingdom Pseudomonadati; phylum Pseudomonadota; class Gammaproteobacteria; order Pseudomonadales; family Marinobacteraceae; genus Marinobacter; species Marinobacter sp. SS8-8. Next base: position 58,483 of record NZ_JASSVN010000009.1, read on the forward strand.
CGGTAGGCGCGGCCTCATCTATAACACCGAGCTCTTTGCCGAGTTGCAGCTCCTCGCAGCGCTGGTCTGCAGCAACCACCCTGCCTGCCAGGCCATTACGCCGGATAGCACTGGCCAGGGAGCCGCCAATCAGCCCCAGACCAATCACTGCAACCCGTTTAAAAAGAGGTTCGGAAAGCTCCATGTCAGTCGCTCAATCCAGAGGATGTCAGTGCCTGGGCCAGCGCATCGATAAACCGTTCGTTCTCTTCCGGAAGCCCAACCGAGACTCGGAGATGGCGCGGCATGCCATAACCTGCAATCGGGCGGACAATCACGCCGTGAGCCAGAAGGGTCTGGTATACCCCCATGGCCTGCTCACCCACTTCCACCGCAATAAAGTTGCCGGCAGAGGGAATGTAACTGAGCCCCATGCGCTCAAATGCCTGCTCAAGCTGGCGCAGGCCGGCACTGTTCACTTCTCGGGAGCGCCGAAGGTAGTCTTCGTCATCCAGCACCGCGGTGGCCGCAGACAGTGCAACCGTGCCGACATTAAAGGGTTGGCGTACGCGGTTGAGGATGTCGGCAATGGCTGCAGAGCTGATGCTGTAGCCCACCCGCAAGGCGGCAAGCCCCCAGGCTTTGGAGAAGGTCCGGCACACGATCAGGTTCGGGAACCGGGAAAGCAGTTCAACACCGTCGGGATAGTCGCTGCCGGTCAGGTATTCGCAGTAGGCCTCATCCAGCACCACCAGGACGTTGGCCGGAATCTTCTCCAGGAAGGCCTCAATGGCATCGGCCTTATGCACCGTACCCGTGGGATTGTTCGGGTTGGCGACAAAAACCAGCCTGGTACAGTCGGTGACCGCCGCCGCCATCGCATCCAGATCATGCCCCCATTCCCGGGCCGGCACGAACACGCCCTTTGCGCCAATGGCCTGGGTCACCAGAGGATAAATGGCGAACGCATACTGGGAAAAAATGACGTCCGAACCGGCATCGGCAAAACAGCGGGTGATCACTTCCAGAACGTCATTGGAGCCATTGCCAAGAGTGATCCGATCCAGCCCGATACCCAGGCGCTTTGACAGCGCCTGCTTGAGATTGAAGCCGTTGCCGTCCGGATACAGGCAAAGTTCAGACAAGGCCTGGCGGGCAGCAGAAAGCGCCTTTTCGCTAGGCCCAAGCGGGTTTTCATTGCTGGCAAGCTTGATGATTTCAGCCGGATTCAGCCCCAGTTCCCGGGCCAGTTCCTCAATCGGTTTTCCTGGCTGGTAGGGCGACAATGCCCGCACGCCCCGGACCGCCAGATCCTGGTAATCAATGGCCATAAATCGTCCTCGACACTCTTTACTCAAAAAACGCCGGTTCGGGTTACTCAAAGAACGCCTATCGGGTAGGAACCCAACCGCTTGAGCTCAACGGCTTCGTCCTCCACTTCTGCGAGAACCTTGCCCACCTGATCGCCCTCCATATGCCCTTCAAAATCGATGTAGAATACATAGGCCCAGGTACCACTGGGCGACGGTCGGGTTTCGATACGGGTCAGGCTGAGGCCATGGCGATGGAACGGCTCAAGCAACTGGTACAGCGCACCCGGTTTGTTTCGCATGGAAACCAGAATGGAGGTCTTGTCGTGACCGCTGGCAGGGACTTCTTCCCGGCCGATGATCAGGAAGCGTGTGGTATTGTCCGGACGGTCTTCAATGCTGTTGGCCAGTTTTTCCAGGCCATAAAGCTCAGCCGCCATGTCGCCGGCAATCGCCGCCGTTCCGGGCTCTGTGCCTGCGCGTCGCGCCGCTTCGGCATTGCTGGAAACTGTCACCCGCTCAACACCATAACGGTGGGTGTCCAGCCACTGGCGACACTGGGCAAACGACTGCTGATGGGAATAGATCCGGGTAACTTCCTGATCCTTGTGCTTGGGAGACACCAGCAAGTGGTGGTGAATCCGCAGTTGCACTTCACCACAGATTTTCAGGGGCGAGGACATGAACATATCGAGGGTGTGATTGATCATGCCCTCAGTGGAGTTCTCCACCGGCACCACACCGTAATGGGCAGCACCGGATTCAACCTCCCGGAATACCGCATCAATCGCGGGCAACGGCACGCTGATCACCGAATGACCAAAATGCTTGAGCGCTGCTGCCTGGGTGAAGGTACCCACCGGCCCCAGGAAGGCAATGTGCATGGGCTTTTCCAACGCCAGGCAGGCCGACATGATTTCCCGGAACAGACGAGCCATTTCCTCACCGGACAATGGCCCCGGGTTCTGTTCCTTGATTCGGCGCAACACCTGGGCTTCCCGCTCCGGGCGATAGAAAAACACATCCTGCCCCGGATTGGCAGTCGTCTTGACGTGGGCGACTTCCTGGGCACAGGTTGCCCGGGCGCTGATCAGCTCCATGAGTTTCTGATCAATCTGATCAATCTCGCCCCTCAGCTCTGCGAGCCGGACCTGCTCATCACTCATGATCAGCCACGCTCCTTCGCAAATTCAGTCATATACTCGATCAGAGCATCAACACCCGCCTCGGGCATCGCGTTGTAAATGCTTGCACGCATCCCACCTACCGAGCGGTGGCCGGCCAGGTTCAGTAGGCCACGGGCATTCGCTCCCTTCAGGAATTCACCGTTCAGGGCGTCGTCTGCCAGGGTAAACGGCACGTTCATCCTGGACCGGAAACGTGGGTCAATGGGGTTGGCGTAGAAATCATGGGCGTCGATGAAGCCATAAAGCTTCCCGGCCTTGCGCAGATTCACGTCACCCATGGCCGCCAGGCCACCCTGCTCTTTGAGCCACTGGAACACCAGGCCCGACAGATACCAGGAATAGGTCGCGGGGGTGTTGTACATGGACCTGTTATCGGCAATCACCTGATAGTTCATCATGGTGGGGGTCTCCCTGCGGGCCTTGCCCAGCAGATCCTTGCGGATAATGACTAGCACCAGCCCGGAGGGACCGATGTTTTTCTGTGCGCCGGCATAGATCAGGCCGAATGCAGAAACATCCACCGGGCGGGACAGCATGTTGGAGGACATATCCGCCACCAGCGGAACCGATGGGCTTTCCGGGATAAAATCGAACTCCAGGCCACCGATGGTTTCGTTGGGCGTATAATGCAGGTACGCCGCATCGGCATTGGTCTGCCAGGAGGATTGGTCCGGGATCGTGGTAAAGCCGCTGTCTTCGGAGCTGGCTGCCACGTCCACCTTGCCGTAACGGCTGGCTTCAGCAATGGCTTTCCCGGACCAGATGCCCGTATTCACATAGTCAGCAGAGCCTTTGTCTCCCAGCAGGTTCAGGGGAATAGTGGAAAACTGGCTGGACGCCCCACCCTGCATAAAGAGAACGGCGTAATCGTCCGACACGCCGGCCAGTTCACGCAGATCATTTTCCGCAGTTTCGGCAATCTCGACAAACTCGTCACTGCGATGGCTCATTTCCATCACCGACATGCCGGTACCGCGCCAGTCGAGCATTTCATCCCGCGCCTGACGAAGCACGCTTTCCGGCAAGGTTGCCGGGCCTGCACAAAAATTATACGCCCTGCTCATGCTGCTGTGATCTCTCAAGTCTTGCTGAATCTGTCTATATGGCGGAGCCGGCTTATTCTTCGCCGGCACCCTCACCTTCTTCGCCTTCTTTCGGGCTGCTGTCTGCCGCCTCGGCGCCACCTTCACCCTCGACTTCACCCTCACCTTCACCGTCGAGTGCTTCGTCATAGGTTTCAGCAATGCGCTCTACGCCTACCAGGCGCTCATCTTCCTGGCTGAGCTTGATCAGCCGCACACCCTGGGTGTTCCGGCTCAGGACGGACACCTCGTCGGTACGAGTTCGCACCAGCGTACCCTTGTCCGAAATCAGCATCATTTCATCACCATCGAACAGCTGCAGGGCTGTAACCAGGTTGCCGTTCCGCTCAGAGCACTGCATGGCAATAACGCCCTGGCTGCCCCGCCCATAGGTCGGGAATTCGTCGATGGCGGTACGCTTGCCGTAACCGTTTTCGCTGGCGGTCAGAATCACACCGCCTTCCTGCGGAATGATCAGGGACACCACATGGTGACCTTCCGGCATCCGGATGCCGCGAACACCGCGGGCTGTCCGGCTCATCGGACGCACCGCTTCCTCAGCAAAGCGAACGGCCTTGCCGGCGGTGGAGAACAGCATCACTTCAGCATCGCCCTTGGTAATGGCAGCGCCAATCAGGGTATCGCCCTCATCCAGATTCAGGGCAATCAGGCCGCTGCTGCGCGGGCGTGAGAAGTTCGGTAGCGGGGTTTTCTTGACCACACCGTTCGAGGTGGCCATCAGCACAAACTGGTCTTCCGGGTAGTCACGCACCGGCAGGAAGGTGGTGATACGCTCACCTTCTTCCAGCGGCAGGATGTTGACCATCGGGCGGCCACGGGAAGCCCGGCTGGCCCGCGGAATCTCGAACACCCGCAACCAGTAGACCTTGCCGCGGTTCGAAAAGCACAGAATGGTGTCGTGGGAATTGGCGACGAGCAACTTCTCAACGAAGTCTTCATCCTTCATGGAGGTCGCAGCCTTGCCCCGGCCACCACGGCGCTGAGCCTGGTAATCTTCCACGGCCTGGGTCTTGGCATAACCGCTGTGGGAAATGGTGACCACGAGATCTTCTTCGTCAATCAGATCGGCAATGGTCAGATCACGCTGGGAGCTGGTGATCTCGGTGCGGCGCTCATCGCCGAATTCGGAAACAACCGCCTCCAGTTCTTCGCGGATAACCTGCATCAGGCGGTCCGGGTCGCCCAGAATTTCCAGCAGGCCGGCAATCTTTTCGAGGATGTCCTTGTATTCGTTCTGGAGCTTCTCGGTTTCAAGACCGGTCAGGCGGTGCAGACGCATATCCAGGATCGCCTGGGTCTGCTCCGGAGACAGGTAGTACAGGCCGTTTCGGAGGCCATAGATTTCCGGCAGGTCGTCCGGGCGACAGGCGTCTTCGCCGGCACGCTCCAGCATGGCCATCACATCGCCCGGGGCCCAGCCCCTGGCCATCAGCTTTTCTTTGGCTTCCACCGAACTGGGCGAGGCCTTGATCAGTTCGATCATCTCATCAATGTTGGCCAGCGCAACCGTGAGGCCTTCGAGGATATGGCCACGTTCGCGGGCCTTGCGCAGTTCATAGATGGTCCGGCGGGTAACCACCTCACGGCGGTGGCGCACGAACGCATCGAGCATCTGCTTGAGGTTCAGCGTTTTCGGCTCGCCATTGATCAGCGCCACCATGTTGATACCGAACACCGTCTGCAACTGGGTGTGGGCGAACAGGTTATTGACCACCACATCCGGATTTTCGCCCCGGCGCAGTTCGATCACAACCCGGATACCTTCCTTGTTGGATTCGTCCCGCAGTTCGGTAATACCCTCGAGGCGCTTCTCTTTCACCAGCTCGGCGATCTTTTCGATCAGACGGGCCTTGTTCAGCTGATACGGCAGCTCGGTGATGATGACGGCGTCGCGGTTGGTTTTGTTATCGTGCTCGATTTCATGGCGGGCACGGACATAGATGCGGCCACGGCCGGTGCGGTAGGCCTCGACAATGCCCGCACGGCCATTGATGATGCCCTCGGTCGGGAAGTCAGGGCCGGGAATGAAGCCCATCAGTTCATCAATGGTGAGATCCGGATTGTCAATCAGCGCCAGGCAGCCGTTGACCACTTCCGTCAGGTTGTGGGGCGGAATATTGGTGGCCATTCCCACGGCGATACCGGAGGAACCATTCACCAGCAGGTTCGGAACCCGGGTAGGCAGAACCTCGGGAATCCGCTCGGTGCCGTCGTAGTTATCAACGAAATCGACGGTTTCCTTGTCCAGATCCGCCAGCAGGGAGTGGGCGATCTTCTCCATGCGAATCTCGGTGTAACGCATGGCTGCGGCATTATCACCATCAATGGAACCGAAGTTGCCCTGGCCGTCAACCAGCGGGTAGCGCAGCGAGAAAGGCTGGGCCATACGTACGATGGTGTCGTAAACCGCAGAGTCACCATGGGGGTGGTATTTACCGATAACGTCACCCACCACACGGGCGGACTTCTTGTAGGCTTTGTTCCAGTCGTTGTTCAGTTCGGACATGGCGAACAGAACCCGGCGGTGAACCGGCTTGAGGCCGTCCCTCACATCCGGGAGCGCCCGCCCGACGATAACGCTCATGGCGTAATCGAGGTAGGACTGTTTTAACTCATCTTCAATATTGACCGGCAGGATCTCTTTGGCTAACTCACCCATCGAGAAAGGTTCCTTTGCGTTATCTGGAAGTCGTATCGGGGCCGTGTCCGGGCCCCATAATTATTCTTCAACAAGCCGCCAAGTCTATCACAGTCGCACCCTTTCCGGGGCAACTGTGAGGCAGCCCTAATCAAACACCACAGTCTTGTTTTCGAAGGTAATCACCCGGTCTTCGATGTGGGAACGCAGACCGCGGGCCAGCACGTTCTTTTCCACGTCCTTGCCCAGGCGAACCATGTCCTCAATGGAGTCACTGTGGGTGATGCGGATGACGTCCTGCTCAATGATCGGGCCCTCGTCGAGGTCCTGGGTCACGTAGTGGCAGGTCGCGCCAATCAGCTTTACGCCCCGGCTGTAGGCCTGGTGGTAGGGGCGGGCACCGGCAAAAGATGGCAGGAAGCTGTGGTGAATGTTAATCACCTTGCCCGCGTACTTTTCACACAGTTCGCCCGGAAGGATCTGCATGTACCGGGCCAGCACCACCACATCCACTTCGTATTTGTGGAAGAGATCGTCGATATGGGCGAAGGCATCCGCCTTGTTTTCCTTGCTGACTGGCACGTGGTGGTAAGGAATCTCGTGCCATTCCACCATTCTGCGAAGGTCATCGTGATTGGAAATGACCGCCACAATCTCGGCATTGATCTCCCTGCTGTGCCACCGGTACAGCAAATCGGCTACGCAGTGGGATTCCTTGCTGCACATCAGGATGACTTTCTTCGGCTGCGCCGAATCGGCAATGTGCCAGTGCATGTTGAATTCACGGGCAATGGGCTCGAACGCGGCACGGAACTGATCCAGGCCAAACGGAATCGAGCTGGCCTTGATTTCGTGCCGCATGAAAAACCAGCCGGTATGGGTGTCCGAGTGGTGACTCGCCTCGGTAATCCAGCCATTATAGGTGGACAGAAAATTACTCACCTTGGCGACAATTCCCACCCGATCAGGGCAGGAAATCACAAGACGATAGGTATGCTCCATGAAAGCCTTTCCTTAACTGAAATCCGGGAAAGCAGGTGTGTCGGGGAATCACCACCGGCATTAACGGCAGGTTAACGGTACACACCCATGAAAATGACCGGCTATCATAGCCTATCTGAGCGCCAGAAACGAGGAATGGAGATATGGACAGGGGCCTCTACCAACACACAATCAAAAACCTCGCCAGAGCACGCTCAGGCCGCCTTTCGATTGCAACAGCCCTCGCTTTTCTTGTGGTTATCGGGCCGGCGTTCGGGCAGGCCATTCTTGAGGGCGAACGGTTTCACCCGGCCACCGCGAAACAGGGCATGGTAGCAACCAGCCACACCCTGGCCACCGAAGTAGCCCTGGACGTGCTCAGGGATGGAGGCAACGCCGTTGATGCCGCGGTCACGGCCGGATTTGCCCTGGCAGTAACCCAGCCCCGCTCCGGCAACATTGGCGGCGGCGGTTTCATGCTGATATCCAAAGGCGATGGCTCAGAGCCGGAGGCCATTGATTACCGCGAGAAAGCGCCCGCCGCCGCTACAGAGGCGATGTTTCAGGACGAATCCGGCAATGTGGTCCGTGATCGCAGCCGCTTCACCCACCTGGCCGCAGGTGTGCCCGGAACCGTGGCCGGCCTTGCGCTGGCGCTGGAGCGCTACGGCACCATCTCCCTGAAACAGGCACTGGCACCGGCCATCAGACTGGCCCGGGAAGGATTTATTGTCCCCCAGCGCTTTACCGAAGGCCTGGAACAAGCCCGCGAAAGACTTGAACGCTGGCCGGCCACTCTTGCCACCTTTTATAGAGCAGACGGCAGCGCCTGGCAGCCTGGCGAGCGGTTTCACCAGCCGGAACTGGCGGACACCCTGCAGCGGATTGCGGATCACGGTGTAAAAGGCTTTTACGAGGGCAAAACCGCCAGGCTGATCGCCGACGAAATGGCCCGGTACGGCGGCCTGATCACCCTTGAGGATCTGAAAGACTATCGCCCGGAGGTCCGCACTCCAGTTCACGGTACCTATCGCGGGTACGATATCTTTTCCATGTCGCCGCCCTCCTCCGGCGGCACTCACATTGTCCAGATCCTCAACATTCTGGAAGGCTTTCCGATGGCCGACTTCGGTCATAATTCGGCCGATGCGATTCATTACATGGCGGAGGCCATGAAACTCGCCTACGCTGACCGCTCGAAATACCTCGGCGATACCGACTACGTAGACGTGCCCCTGGAAGGCCTTACCAGCAAGGGCTATGCAGAAGAACTCCGAAAAACCATCAATCCAGAAAAAGCCCGCCCTGCCAGCGAGATCAAGCCCGATCAGCCGGCTGCCTGGGAAAGCCCGGAAACCACGCATTTCTCGGTGGTGGACAAATGGGGCAATGCGGTGTCCAACACCTACACCATCAATTTCAGCTACGGGTCCGGCATCACGGTGGAAGGCGCCGGCTTCCTGCTCAATAACGAAATGGACGACTTCAGTGCCAAGCCCGGCGTGCCAAATGCCTACGGCCTGATTGGCGGCGAAGCCAACAAGGTTGAGCCCGGCAAACGCATGCTGAGCTCCATGTCGCCCACCATCGTCAAGAAGAACGGCAGAAATGTGCTGGTAACCGGCAGCCCGGGAGGCTCGCGGATTATTACCACCACCTTGCAGGTGATCCTGAATGTGATTGACCATGGCATGAACATCCAGACGGCGGTAAGCGTGCCGCGCATGCACCATCAGTGGCTGCCGGATGAGATTCGCATTGAGCAGGGCATCAGCTCGGACACAATTCGCCTGCTGGAGGAGCGGGGGCACACCGTTGTCCGTGGTTCAGCAATGGGCGCCATCCAGAGTATTATGGTGGGTAAAGACGGTACTCTGTACGGTGGCGCGGATCCAAGGCGAAGCACATCGTCGGCCATGGGCTACTGATGACAGTAATTGACCAGGGTCACTGACCTGACCGGAGGCATTATGTATCTTTCTGTACAACTAAGCTGTTATCCCCTGAAGCAAGAGTATAAACAGCCGATACGGGACCTCATCGCCCGACTCGAGGAAACCGGGCTGGAAGTTTATCCGGGCCGCATGAGCACGGAAATTTTCGGCGACTATGATGAGGTTATGAAGGTTCTCTCGGATACCATGAAGTGGTCATTCGAGACTTACGGCAAATCCGTCTTCGTGGCGAAGATCATGGAGGGCGACCGGAGACCGAAATGACAGCACCGAACGGGACAGGCAATCCGCAACAGCCGGGGAACAATCCGCAACCGGCAATACCCAACCAGTACTCGTTCCTGTGGCTCAGTGCCGCCATTTTCCTGATGGTGCTCTGGCTGCAGGACGGTGGGCAGCCACAGCTTCGGGAACTGGCCTATTCCGACTTCAAAACCGCGGTGGTGAACGATCAGGTTTCAGAAGTCACACTCAAGGAAGAGGCGATTACCGGCCTGTTCACCGACAGTGGCGCGGCATCATTCAGTTCTGACACCCCGTCCCAGGCAAGCACGCCGGGGTTTCGCACCATACGCCCACCCATGGAAGATCCCTCACTACTGGGCCTTCTCGAAGAACAAGGGGTGACCATCAGGGCGATGCCCTCGGGTCTGCCCTGGTGGCAGGAGCTGATTCGTGGATTCCTGCCCTGGATACTGCTGCTGGCGCTGATGTTCTGGTTCTGGGGCGCAGCCCAGAAGCGTATGACCCAGGGAGGCGGCCCCTTTGATTTCAGCCGTTCAAAGGCGCGGAAGGCGCGCAGGGAAACCTCTACAGCCACACTCGATGATGTGGCCGGCATCGAGTCTGCCAAGCGGGAAATCGCGGAGATTATCGACTTCCTGAAATCCCCCGAAAAGTATCGGGCCCTGGGTGCCGTCATGCCCAAGGGTGTTCTGCTGGTTGGCCCGCCGGGCACCGGCAAGACCCTGCTGGCCAGGGCTATCGCCGGCGAAGCAGAAGTGCCCTTTTACAGCATCAGCGCCTCGGAATTTATTGAAATGTTCGTGGGTGTGGGTGCAGCCCGGGTGCGGGATATGTTCCAGGAAGCCCGGAAGGACGCGCCAGCTCTGATCTTCATCGACGAACTGGACGCCATCGGCCGCTCCCGGGGCGCCGGCCTGGGCGGTGGCCACGATGAGCGGGAACAGACCCTGAACCAGATCCTGACCGAGATGGATGGCTTCGAGGCCCACGAGAATGTCCTGGTACTGGCCGCCACCAACCGGCCCGATGTCCTGGACAGCGCGCTGCTCCGCCCGGGGCGGTTTGACCGCAAGGTCACCCTGGACCGGCCCCACAAGGACGCACGTACCGCGATCCTGCAGGTTCACGTTCGCAAGGTGCCACTGGCCATTGATGTCGACCTGGAGCAACTGGCCGCCCGGACCATCGGTTTCTCCGGCGCAGACCTGAAGAACCTGGTAAACGAGGCCGCGCTCACCGCAGCCCGGGAAAACCTCCATGAAGTGAGCGCCCGCTGTTTTGAGGTCGCCCGGGACCGGATTATCCTTGGCGAGGAGCGGGACGCCCGGCTGTCTCCCGAAGAGCGGAAAGCGGTGGCCTATCACGAATGTGGCCACGCCATCATGGCCTATTACATGCCCAACGCCGACCCACTCACCAAGCTCACTATCATTCCTCACGGCATGGCCATGGGTGTCACTGAACAGACCCCGAGGGAAGACCATTACACCTATACGGAAAGCTACCTGAAGGATCGAATCAAGGTAATGCTCGGAGGTCGCTGTGCGGAAAAACTGGTTTATGGCGAAGTCAGCACCGGCGCCCAGAACGACCTGAAGGAAGCCACGACACTGATTCGCCGCATGATTGGCCAGTGGGGGATGAGCGAGAAGATCGGCCCCCTCGGCCTGAGCATTGGAGAAGAGCATGTATTCCTTGGCCGGGAAATGGGGCTGCCAAGAGAGTTCAGTGAAAAAATGGCAGAAATGATCGATGCGGAAATCCAGGCACAGTTATTGGCGATGGAAAAAGCGACCCTGGATTTCCTGACGGATCACCGCGACCAGCTGGAAGCGCTGGCCAAAGCGGTGCTGAAAGCGGAAACCCTGTCTGCCGAAGACGTCGAGGAAATCCTCCGCAAGGAGGATGCTCGCAAAATTGCCTGACCGGCCGGGTCAGACCTGGCCCACAAGGTCATGACTGAACAGCGCCATGCAGAACCCCACCACGACTCCCAGTGGTGGGCCCCAGTGGTGCTCGAGCCTGGATCGCGGAGCGATATCCTGAGAAATCAGATGGAGAATATCCAGGAACATCAGAGCATCTGGCCTTTAAAAAACGAGGGGCTTTCATGGCGTGACCGTTACCGGAAGATTCAGGGCCACCAGCAGCTGCTCCGCGCCGGGCTCCTGAAGCAAGGTACATTCCCGGCTGAGCACCAACTGGGCGGCCTTCTCCTGACGCAAAACCTGGACAACGGTAACCGGATCGGTCGCAGGAAGCGACCGTACACGAAGGTCTGACTCCGGAATACCGAGGTCCTGCCTGATGGCCTGAAAGGCTTCCAGTGGCATCTCCGAACCCGAACCCAGTAACAGCGTCACAGGCTGATGGGAATGCCTGACTGCCTCTGCCGTTGCCCTGATAGCGCGGCGATTTGCATCCTCGTGGTCATTGAGAAAGACCACAACCCTGCCCTGTGGCAAGACCCGCCTTTCGCACCAGAACAATACCCTGCCCGGCGACCGGCGAAGAAGGCCTCTTGCCGTGGAGCCCAGCCGCGCCCCGGGTGCCGAGGACCAGCCAACCCGACCAAGAACCAGAAGATCCTGGGGCCCTGCCAGCGCGAGCACCTCCTCAACAACACTGCCACGGGCGATGCTCAGAGTATGCCGGCCACCGTAATGGGCCACGGCGCCAGCAAGAGCACAACGAGCCTGGCCAGCCAGCCTCTGCATGCGCTGCTCAAGCTTGGTCGGGTCAAAGGGCCGGCTAACGCCGGACGCCGAGCCGACCTCTCTGGCAAAATCATAACCCGCACTGCGCAGCAGGTTCAGTTCCTCAACAAACACACCCAGAACATCGGCACCGGTATTCGCAGCAATTTCTGCCGCTGCCCCCAGTGCGGCATAACTCATTCTGGAGCCATCCAGCAGTACCAACACACGTCCGGTTGCCGTGCCGGGGTTAGCCTGATCTGCAGGTGCGTCAGTCACTACCTTTGCCCCCACTGCTGTTCGCGTCTGCGTTGTCATCCCGCTTCTTACTGGCTTCAGCGAACCTCGCCAGCCGCTCGGCAACCCGCCGGTTGAAGCTGTTCTCGGGAAACTCCCCGCTACTGCCGGGTTCCCCGGCCTCCAGGCCGGTTAAAAGCTCAATGGCCTGATTGATGTCAGAGACTGGATAAATCCGGAACCGGTCTTCGGCAATCGCCTGGCGCACGTCCGCTCTGAGCATCAGATGCTCCACATTACTCGCCGGCAGCAAGACCCCTTGCCCCCCTATTTCACCTGCCTCCCGGCAAACGTCAAAAAAGCCCTCTATTTTTTCATTGACGCCACCCACCGCCTGAACCTCACCATGCTGATTCATGGACCCGGTCACGGCAAAGGACTGCTTCAGCGGAACCCGGGAAATTGCGGAAAGCAGCACGCAGGTTTCCGCCACCGAGGCGGAATCCCCCTCTACACCGCCGTAAGACTGCTCAAAAGCCAGACTTGCAGACAACGACAAATCACCCTCGCCCGCATATCGGCTCGCCAGAAACCGGGAAAGAATCATCACGGACTTGCTGTGGATCGGACCGCCGAGCTTGGCCTCTCTCTCTATATCCACAACCTGGCCTTTCCCCGGCCGGGCCGTTGCCGTAATCCTCGTGGGCTGCCCGAACATGGAAGCGCCAAGCCTGAGCACCGACAAACCGTTGACCCGGGCCACTTCCTCACCTTCCGTGGCTATCATCACAATGCCCCGGCTTATCTGCTCCCGGCTTCGCTCCCGAACCCGGCTGGCACGGTATTCACGCTCATCGATGGCCTGCTGGATGTGGCGGGCTTCAACGGTATCGGCACTGGACTGGCCAGCCCAGTGGTCTGCCTCACTCAGAATATCCCGAAGCACCCGATCATGGGCGGTCAGCTTACGCTGATCCGCCGCCAGCCGGCTGGCATGCTCAATCAGCCTCGCTACCGCGTCACGTTCCAGGGCCCGTATTTCGAGTGTTCTGGCCATGGTGGCGATCATTCGGGAATACAGCTCGTAGCAGTCGTCGTTCCGATCCAGATCATCCTCGAAATCCGCTTCCACCTTGAATAGGTCCAGAAAATCGGGGTCATAATGGGAAAGCAGGTAGTACAACATCCGATCCCCCAACAGCAGCACCTTGACCGAAACCGGAATCGGCTCTGGTTGCAGGCTGACGGTGCTGACAAGCCCATAGAGCCGCTCCAGCGACTCGATCCGGATTTCACCAGAGAAAAGGATTCGCTTAAGACTCTCCCATGCCATTGGCTGGGTCAGCACACGACGGGCGTCGATGATCAGATACCCACCGCTGGCCCGGTGCACGGAGCCGCCGCGAATAAGGGTGAAATCGGTGTAGAGATTACCCTGGTGGGCCCGGTGCTCAATCTGCCCGGCCAGATGCTGGTGATTGGGCAAGTCCTCATAAATGATCGGTGCCCCCAAAGTGTCCGCATTGTCCACCAGGAGGTTGACCCTGTAGCGCGCCAGCAAACCGGCCGGGGGACCGTTATCGCTGCCCTGAAAGGCTTCTGCATGCTCAACCACGTCTTCCCGCACTGCATCCAGGTAGTCAACAACGTCCGGCAGATGCGACCATTTCTCCCGCAGTTCGCCAATGGGGCCACCCAGGGTCAGTTGCACCATTTCCTCGTTCAGGGCATGCACGCGCTCCCGAACTTCCTTCCGCAACCTGGGAACCTGCTGGATGGTTTGCTGGAGTTTCTTTTGCAACTCCTCGACCTTGGATTCGATCAGCTGCTTCTCTTCATCAGAGAAGGTTTTGTATTCTTCAGGGTCAATCACTTCGCCCTTTCGCATAGGCGCAAAGGTAAAGCCAGCCGGTGTGGTGATCATCGCAATGTTATTGCGGTTTGCCTCCTCCTGGATTTCAAACAGGCCCTGATGCTGGCGTTTTGCCATTTCTTCCTGCAACTCCTGCAGCCGTGCCTGGTATTCCTCACTCTCAAAGGCCGCCGGGATGGCCGTGCGCAATTCCTCCGCCAGGTCATCCATGCCTTTCTTGAACTGCTGCCCCTCCCCGGCCGGCAACTGGATGGCTTTCGGACGGTCTGAAAACCCAAAGTTAAATACATGGCACCAGTCGGGGGGTACCGGCTGTCTCGCCGCATGTTGCGAGAGGAACCGCTCCACCAGTTCGTGCTTGCCTGCCCCAGAAGGCCCCAGGACAAACAGATTGAACCCACTGGCCTGCATACTTGCCCCGAACTCCAGCGCCCTCAGAACACGATCCTGCCCGCAGGGCTGCTCGAGGTCTTCAAGATCGTCCGTGGTGATGAAATCCAGCTTTTCCGTTGGGCAACCGTGGTAAACCTGTTCTTCGGATAGCGGGGCGGGTAATGGCATTACATCCTCCTGATGGATTCGACGGTATAGCGAAGTACCTTAGAGGCGAATCCAGATAGCCAACCCGGGGCAGGGACTGCAGGCGGGGCAGCAATGCCTCTCAAAGGCAAACGATGAGAGGGTCCCAGAAGTACAGCCCGACGTATGCGGTCATGAAGTTGCGCAGGTTGTGCGTACGCAATGGCGGCTTTTCGTATGTTGGCAGACATAGCCGATTACCTGCTTATCAGAACGGTCCGGAACGAGCACACTCTGTCGATGGAAGAAATTGACACCCCCTCGTGAGGAAACTATAGGTTATTTGAGACAATTCGGAAGCGAAATTGCAAGGGATCTCCATCGCGGGCGATATACTCGTTCTCCAGGGCCGCGAGGTTGGGTTCTGGCATTGACTTGATGACGGCCGCATCCGGTGAGACCTTTGCCCGGGCCGCTCAGGCGCTGGGTTGAAAAAGCCTGGTCCATTAGAGCCCAATTGAATCTGCTGCCAACTATCGTGACAGAGGGGGGAGACTGTTTAAACCATCGATATTTTAAGTTTTGCCATTTTAAAATGGCATTGGTCCATCATCATCTTCCATATATGACAGCTCGCTCATCAAACCGAGAAAAACCCCAAGCGATTCGCTCAGGTTTTTTACTATCTCACTGTACATGAGCTTTTCTTCAGCCGTCTTGGCTTTACCCATAACTTTCAGAGCGGCAGACATCTCCTTGGAAATGCCTTCCATCAATTTATCGGGTTCCATAGCTGATATACCTCATTTTATATTTCGCTGGGTTTTTTGCCATTCTAAGAACCAAAGCAATTTCATGCAAACCTATACCGCTAACTGCACGTTCATTCCACGACGTAGTGGGCTTACTTTACTTCACGTCACGAAGAGGCCTGAGTAATCCTGGGGAGACCTTGTATTGTGCCTTACCGTCCTCTGCCAGCACGATCACACTTTTGCGATTGATCTTGGTCACGATCCCCGCCCTCCCCCCTCTGTCAAGGTAGTTGGAAGCGTTGGCAGCTATGTTCAGGATCTCCGGTAGCCGGCAGGAGGGCGGCGGCATCCGGATTCCGCCGCAACCCAGATTATTGCATGTCGTTAAACGCAGCATCGGTTCGTGCCGCCAGGATGAAGTCATTTTTGTGCAGGCCGCCAATTTCGTGGCTCCACCAGCTTACCGCGACTTTTCCGTATTCCAGAACAATCACAGGGTGATGATTCTCGGCTTCGGCGAGATCGCCGATCTTGTTGGTAAATTCCAGGGCCTTAACAAAGTTTTTGAGTTTGTAAACCTTGTAAAGCTGTTCTTCGCCGTCAATGTTCAGAATCTCCCAGTCTGGCACGCTCTTGTGCAACTGCTGCTTTTCTTCCTCAGTCGCCTTGGGCACGTTGGGGCTGCAGGCTTCGCAGCTGTGTTCTTTCAGGTCACTCATCTCAACCTCCATGGCTGATGGCTGTACTACAAGCGTGGGCCTGGCCGTTCGTTTTATCAACCCTCCCCTTGAAATCCTGCCATTCTCAATATACTGTATATTTAAACAGTATATTGAGAACTTTCATCATGAGCGAGCTTCTGAACACGCTGATGCAGGATGCCCGTGTCTGGCAGGGGCACCGTCACATCCAGACCACACAACCTGCAGAACCAACCGGATATCAGGTTCTGGATAACCAGCTTGGCGGCCTGGGCTGGCCCCGGGGTGCCCTGAGTGAATGCCTTCTGGATGCACCGGGTATTGGTGAGCTGCACTTGTTGCTGCCACTCATGCAGCGGCTGTGCAGGGAGGGTAAAACCGTGTTCTGGCTGAACCCGCCGCACACGCCTTATGCGCCCGCTCTGGCCCGGGAAGGCGTGAAGCTGGATCAGGTGGTGTTGATCCATACCGAGGATGAGGGCGACTTTCTGTGGACACTGGAAAACTGCCTTCGCTCAGCGGTAACGGGTCTGGTGATGGCCTGGCCGGGAAAACTCGCTTCCCGGGAAGTCCGGCGCCTGCAACTGGCGGCCGAAGCCGGTAGCAATGTGTGCGTGCTGTTCCGGGAGCGGCGTTACGCCGGGCAGAATTCTCCAGCTGTCCTGCGCCTGGAACTGGAGCCGGGCGAGCAGCAGGATCTCAAGGTGAATGTTGTCAAACGCCGTGGAAGCTGGCCCAGGCAGCGCTGTTCACTGGCCATGGCCCAGCGGGCTGATCTCTCGTTCCGTGAAACCACCCGGGTTGTCCAGAGCCCCTGGTCGGGTTCAACCGGGTAATCCTTCTCCATGCTGTGGCTGTATCTGCATTTCCCGCACCTGCTGCTGGACCATATTCGCCACTCCCGTGAAAACCAGGGCGCGCTGGTGATTGTGGAAGGCTCTGGCCAGAAGGTGATCCAGGCCTGCCCCGAAGCCAGGAGCCAGGGTATTCGTAGCGGTATGCGTCTGAAAACCGCCATCAGTCTGGTGCCGGGTCTGGGCATGGTGCGCGCTGATGAGACTCAGGAAGCCAGGATTCTGGAAGACCAGGCCCGCTGGCTGTATCACTATGCCGCCCACATTGTGCTGATGCCGCCGGATGGCATTCTGGCTGAAGTTGGCAGCCTGAAGAAACTGTACGGCGGGTTGCCTGCTGCCTGGCTAACGGTGGAACAGGGGCTGAATGAGCGCCACCTGAATGCCTGGATCGGGGTTGGCTACACACCCCTGGCGGCCCGTCTGATTGCCCGCGCTGGTAAGGGGGAATGCACAACTGACAAGGGCCATATTCAGCGAACCCTGAGCCAGATACCCCTGCTTGCCGCGGAATTCGATGAGAAAGCCTGTATGCGCCTGCAACGCCTGGGGCTGAACACGCTGGGGGAGGTTTTTGATCTGCCGTCCAACGAGCTGGCACGCCGCCTGTCTCCGGAACTTCTGGCTTATACCCAGAAAATCCAGGGCACCCGGCCGGATCCCCGGGCACCCTGGCAACCGCCCCACTCGTTCCGGCAACAGGCGGATTTCGGACAGGAGATTGAGCACACACAGGGGCTGCTGTTTCCGCTCCAGCGCATACTCACGGAACTGGAGAAAGACCTTTGCTGGCGCCAGCAGGATACCGACAGCCTGCGGCTGGTTCTGAGGCACCGGCATGCGGAACCAACCCGGTTGCAGATCCGCACGTCCGGGCCGGAGCACCGGGCCGATAATTTCCTCAACCTGATTCGCCTGCGGTTGGAGCAGCATTCCCTGAGCGCGCCAGTTATCTCAATGGTTCTGCTGGTGAAGCGCTTCCTGTCCCGGGAAGCGCCCGCCGGGCAGGATCTGCTGGGCGAAACCCAGGATCTGAATGAAGCCTGGCATACCCTGATCAGCCGCTTGCGGGCGCGTCTGGGCGATCAGGCCCTCAGGCAACTGTCACCCCAGGCCGACCATCGCCCCGAACGGGCCTGGTCGGCCTCGGAAGTTCTGCGTAAAACCGGAACGCCGTTAACACCGGCTGAAGAGCTGCCAAGGCGCCCTTTCTGGCTGTTGAAAGACCCGCAACCGCTGACCGAGGCGCCAGCCGCCTGGTTTGCCGGCCCGGAGCGGATTAGCGCTGGCTGGTGGGATGGTCAGCGGGTGCACCGGGATTACTACGTTGCCCAATTAAACAGCGGCCAACTGGCCTGGGTCTTCCGGGATGCCCGCGGAGGCTGGTTTGTGCATGGCTGGTTCGGCTGATGCCTGAACATCATCAGTACGCAGAGCTGTTCTGCTTCAGCAATTTCACCTTTCTGACCGGTGCCTCTCACCCACACGAACTGGCCGAACAGGCGCACGAGCTTGGCTACAAGGCTCTGGCCATCACCGATGCCTGCTCCGTTGCCGGCATTCCGCGGGCCTGGGCGACGCTGGCAGACAGCCCGGTAAAACTCATTACCGGCAGTTGGTTTGAGCTGTCGAATGCGCCAGCCGGCGCAACCATGCCCCGTTTTATTCTTCTGGCTCGTACACGCAAAGGCTATGGCCAGCTTTGCCAGTTGATCACCACCGGCCGTCGCCGGGCCGAGAAAGGCCAGTATCAGCTGTTTTACCGGGACATTGAAACCCACACCCTGGATGACTGCCTGTGCCTGTGGCTGCCCCCCTCACCCACCGAGGCGGATTCCGATCAGGCCCTGGCCTGCGGCGAGTGGCTGGCCCGCCTGTTTGACCCCCGGATCTGGATTGCCGCGGCCCGCACCCTGGAATCCGGCGAGGAGCAGCGGCTTGCCCGGATACACTGGCTGGCCGACCAGCTGCGCATTCCTGTTGCTGCCGTGGGTGAGGTGCACATGCACAGCCGGGAGCGCCAACCTCTGCAGGATGTGCTAACAGCCCTGCGCAATCACACCAACCTGGAGAATGCCGGCCACTGCCTGTTCCAGAATGGCGAGCGGTACCTGCGCCCCCTGCCCGTTCTGCAACGGCTGTTTCCGGAAGCCTGGCTGCACGAAACGCTTGCCATTGCCAGCCAGTGCACCTTTGAGCCCGGCAGCCTGCGTTATGAATACCCGCCAGATCTGGTGCCGGAAGGCGAATCCCCTGCTGGTTACCTGAAGCGCCTGACCCGTGAAGGCGAGCGAAAGCGCTATCCCGGGGGTGCACCGCTTCAGGTTCAAAACCTGATCCGCAAGGAGCTGGGCCTGATCTCGGAGATGAAGTATGAGCATTACTTCCTCACCATCCACGACATCGTGGTCTTTGCCCGCAGCCAGGGCATCCTGTGCCAAGGTCGGGGTTCCGCCGCCAATTCCGCGGTCTGTTACTGCCTGGGCATCACCGAGGTAAACCCGGCCCGGGTGGAGCTTCTGTTCGAGCGTTTTATTTCCAAAGACCGCGACGAGCCACCCGATATCGATGTGGATTTCGAGCACGAACGGCGGGAAGAGGTTATCCAGTATATTTACCAGCGCTATTCCCGTGAGCGGGCCGCCCTGGCCGCTACCGTTATCCGTTACCGGCCCAAGAGCGCCATTCGCGATGTCGGCAAGGCCCTGGGGTTTGATCCAGCCCTGGTGGAGCAGCTGCTGGAGGGCATCGACTGGCGGGATAAGGCCACCAACTGGCGCCAGCAGATTCTGGACAAGAAAATCACCCGCAACCCGCAAGTGGCGGATCAGTTCTTTACCCTGGTCAACACTCTGCTCGGCTTTCCCCGCCACCTCTCCCAGCATGTTGGTGGTTTTGTGATCAGCGCCGGGCCACTGGCTGAACTGGTGCCGGTGGAAAACGCCGCCATGGCCGGCCGCACCGTGATCCAGTGGGACAAGGACGATCTCGAGAGCCTGGGCCTGATGAAAGTGGATGTGCTGGCCCTCGGCATGCTCTCCGCCATTCGCAAGGCGCTGGAGTTGATCAGCGAAGAAAAGGGCCGGCCCTTCCGGATACAGGACATCCCCCAGGAAGACCGGGCTACCTATGCCATGCTCCAGACTGGCGACAGCATCGGGGTATTCCAGGTGGAGTCCCGGGCCCAGATCAACATGCTGCCCCGCCTGAAACCGGAAACCTGGTACGACCTGGTGATCGAAGTGGCCATCGTGCGGCCGGGGCCCATCCAGGGTGACATGGTACACCCCTACCTGCGCCGCAAGCACGGCCTGGAGCCGGTGGATTACCCGAACGATGCCGTGCGCAAGGTACTGGAACGCACGCTCGGTGTGCCCATCTTCCAGGAACAGGTAATTAAGCTGGCCATGGTGGCGGCCGGCTTCTCCGCCGGCGAAGCCGACCAACTGCGCCGGGCCATGGCTGCCTGGAAGTCCCATGGCGACCTGACCCCGTTCCGGGAAAAACTGGTCACCGGCATGCTTGAGCGCGGGCACGATGCCGACTTCGCCGAGCGGCTGTACCAGCAAATCTGCGGCTTCGGCGGTTACGGCTTCCCCGAATCCCACGCCGCCAGCTTTGCCCTGCTGGTGTACGTCTCCGCCTGGATCAAACGCCATTACCCGGCAGCTTTCTACTGCGCCCTGCTCAACAGCCAGCCCATGGGATTCTACTCCCCCTCTCAACTGGCTCAGGACGCCCGGCGTCACAACGTCACAGTGCTGCCGCCGGATGTTAATGTGAGTCAGTGGGACCACACCCTGGAAGGAAACGAACGCCACCTGCGCCTGGGCCTGAGAATCATCCGGGGCCTGCCCGTTAATGGCGCCGAGCGCATCCATCAGAACCGGCCAGCAGACGGCTACCGCTCTGCCGGCGAACTTCGCCGCCTGGCCACCCTGAACCAGCGGGATATGGAACTGCTCGCCGGTGCCAACGCCATGCCGGCATTCACCGCCAACCGCCACCAGGCCTACTGGCAACTACTCGACCACGAACAGCCCGCCGAACTGTTCTCTGAAGAAACGGTTGTCGACGACCAACCGGAATATTGTCACCAGCTACCGGAACCCACCGAAGGCCAGAACATATTGGCCGACTATTCCAGCCAGGGCCTGACCCTCCAGCGCCACCCTCTGGCCCTGCTCCGGGAACAGGGCCATCTTCGGTTCTGCCTCAGTGCCGAACAACTGAAAACCACCAAAGCGGGCATCCCCGTCCAGGTCGCCGGCCTCGTCACCGGCCGCCAACGCCCCGGCTCCGCCTCAGGCGTTACCTTCGTCACCCTGGAAGACGAAACCGGGAATGTGAATGTGGTGGTGTGGCTGGAAACGGCACGGCGGCAACGTAAACCGCTATTAACCGCCCGGTTGTTGCATGTGAAGGGAGTGCTGGAGCGACAGGGGGATATTGTTCATGTGATGGCGGGGCGGCTTTCGGACCTTAGCCACCTGATTCGGTCGCTGCCGGTTCATTCCAGGAACTTTCATTAAGTCCTCAACTTGCAGATTAAGTCTGTCGGAGTACGGCTTTGCCTAATCCGATTTACAGGCTTTTTTGATGCGATAACTCCGAAGATCATGGGGCGGGTGTGGAACGAGAAAACCCCGTGAGGCCAAAGCCCAACGGGGTTTTCTCAAAGCAGCGCAGAGAGATCAGCTCAGGAGCTTGATCATCACACCAGCAGCAACCGCAGAGCCGATAACACCAGCCACGTTTGGGCCCATTGCGTGCATCAGCAGGAAGTTCTGCGGGTTGGCTTCCAGGCCAACCTTATTGGACACCCGCGCTGCCATCGGCACCGCAGACACACCGGCTGAACCAATCAACGGGTTGATCTTCTCCTTGCTGAACTTGTTCATCAGCTTCGCCATCAGAACACCACTCGCGGTACCGACACCGAATGCGCCGATACCCAGTGCCAGAATGCCCAGAGTCTGGGCATCCAGGAACTTGTCCGCCATCAGCTTGGAACCAACAGACAGCCCGAGAAAAATAGTCACAATGTTAATCAGTGAGTTCTGGGCGGTGTCACTCAGACGCTCCACCACGCCACATTCACGCATCAGGTTACCGAAACAGAACATACCTAACAGCGGCGCCGCATCCGGCAGGAACAGAACCACAGCGATCAATACCACCAGAGGGAAGATAATCTTTTCCTTCTTGCTCACCGGGCGCAACTGGGACATCTTGATCTTGCGCTCTTCCAGAGACGTCAGCGCCTTCATGATCGGCGGCTGAATCATCGGAACCATCGCCATATAGGCGTAGGCAGAGACTGCAATAGCACCCAACAGATGTGGTGCCAAAACAGTGGACACATAAATCGAAGTCGGACCATCGGCACCACCGATGATACCAACGGCTGCCGCTTCCAGAATGGTGAAATCCAGGATACCGGCCCAGTCCAGCAAGGCCGCACCCAGCACCGTACCAAAGATACCGAACTGGGCAGCGGCGCCTAGCAGCATGGTTTTGGGGTTCGCCAGTAACGGACCGAAGTCTGTCATCGCGCCTACGCCCATGAAAATGATCAGCGGACCCACGGTACTGCCGATAACAACCAGATAGAAGTTGTACAGCATGCCATTGCTATAGCCGAAGTCCTGGGCAAGGGAGTTCGCCATGGCCATTTCAGAGTAGCTGGCCTCCTTGACAGCAACCTTGAAGGCTTCTTTCAACTCAGGCGTTATGGCCTGCCCCGCCTGATAGACCACATCCAGCGGCGCGGCCAGCGCAGCCAGAACCTGCGTCGCCTCGTCCTTCAGGGCGAAGTGGATTGCGTTCTCCGCCGCAGTCAGGGCAAGCCCCGCCTCCGGAATATTCGCCAGGATGCCACCAAACCCGATGGGCACAAGAAGCAACGGCTCAAATTTCTTGTTGATCGCAAGATAGAGAAGCAACAGGCCAATGGCGATCATGATCACCTGGCCCGGCTCAATGTTGAACAGGCCACTACCTGTCCACAGTGTTATTAATTTTTCCATGGAATGCTGGCCCTTATGCGATTGTCAGCATTTCATCATCAGGAGAGACGGCATCACCGACCTTGATGAAGATTTCACCAATAGTACCGGCCTTGGGTGCGCGGATCTCGGTTTCCATTTTCATGGCCTCGAGAATGATCAGCACATCGCCCTCCTCCACGGCGTCACCCGGAGAAACCAGAACCTTGAAGATGTTGCCGCCCAGAGGCGCAACCACCGGCTCACCTTCACCGGCAGCGGGTGCCGGTGCGGAGGTAGCCGCCGGTGCAGCAGCCGCACTACCTTCACCCTGAATCTGGGTGATCTCACCACCCTCGGAAACGGCAACCACGAACTTCTTGCCATTCACCTCCACAGTGTAAGTCTCGGGGCCGTCAGCCTTCTTGGCGGGAGCGGCACTTTCTGCGGTCGGAACCGGCTCGAAGGCATCCGGGTTGTCACGGTTTTCAAGGAACTTCAAACCGATCTGCGGGAACAGCGCGTAGGTCAGAACGTCGTCTACGGTGTTTTCCGCCAGCCTGACGCCCTTTTCCTCCGCCAGCTTCTTGAGCTCATCGGTCAGCTTATCCATTTCCGGCTCAATCAGATCCGCCGGACGACAGGTAACAGACTCTTTTCCATCCAGAACGCGCTCCTGAAGCTCCTTGTTGAACGGAGCCGGTGCCGCACCGTACTCGCCTTTGAGGATTGCGGAGGTTTCTTTGGAGATGGACTTATAACGCTCGCCTGTCAGAACATTCAATACCGCCTGGGTACCCACGATCTGGGACGTGGGAGTTACCAGCGGGATGTAACCCAGGTCCTCGCGGACCTTGGGAATTTCAGCCAGAACCTCGTCAAATTTATCGCTCGCGTTCTGCTCTCTCAACTGGTTTTCCATGTTGGTCAACATGCCACCCGGCACCTGGGCGATCAGAATGCGGGAATCGGTACCCCGGAGGCTGCCTTCAAACTTGGCATACTTCTTACGGACTTCACGGAAGTAACTGGCAATCTCTTCCAGCAGGTTCAGGTCCAGGCCTGTGTCGCGATCAGTACCTTCAAGAATCGCAACCACTGCTTCAGTCGGCGAATGGCCATAAGTCATGCTCATCGAAGAGATCGCCGTATCCACGTTATCAATACCGGCCTCTGCGGCCTTGATGGCGGTGGCGGTAGACATGCCGGTGGTTGCGTGGCACTGCATGTGAATTGGGATGTCCAGTTCTTTCTTCAGGCGGCTGACCAGATCAAAAGCCACGTACGGCTTGAGAATACCGGCCATGTCCTTGATGGCGATGGAATCCGCGCCCATGGAGGCGATTTCCTTCGCCAGCTCTACCCACATTTCGATGGTGTGCACCGGGCTGGTGGTGTAGGAGATGGTGCCCTGGGCGTGTTTGCCGGTCTTGCGAACGGCCTTGATGGCGGTATCCAGATTGCGAGGGTCATTCATCGCATCAAAGATACGGAATACGTCTACGCCGTTCTCGGCGGCCCGCTCAACAAATCGCTCGACCACGTCGTCTGCATAGTGACGATAACCCAAAAGATTTTGACCACGCAGGAGCATTTGCTGCGGTGTATTGGGCATGGCTTTTTTCAGCTCGCGAATGCGCTCCCAGGGATCTTCGCCCAGGTAGCGGATACAGGAATCAAAGGTGGCTCCGCCCCAGGATTCCAGAGACCAGAAACCGACCTTGTCGAGTTTCTCGGCAATAGGCAGCATGTCATCCAGCCGCATACGGGTGGCAAGCAGGGACTGGTGGGCGTCACGCAGGATAACGTCCGTAATCCCCAACGGTTTCTTTGTGTCAGTCATCGTGTCAGCCTTCTGTTTAAAGGTTCTATCTTTACCGGATCACTTCTTGTGGCGCGCCCGGAATTGCGCAATCGCCTTCTTGATGGCCTCGGCGGTGTCAGGGTCAACCGGCGCGGGCGCCTTTGGCTTGGCACATGGTGTTTTGGCCGGGGTTGCCGGCTCTGGCGGCGCAAACCGTCCTATGAGTTTGGACATAAGGAGTGTCGCGAATACCAGAACAATCAGGAACACGAACACAAACCCCATTCCGGCAATCGTCAGATCGACGGTTTGTGACATCAGGTCATTCATATCGAACAGCTACCTGTATTGATTTATGGTTCTCCCGAACCCTGCCCGGCCTGACGAGTTAGACCAAAGTCTAGTGTCATTCCGTAACAATTCGGGTGGCAAAATCCGGCGTAATTTACCGGTTTCAGTGTCCCCGGGCAACCTGAATACGAAAATCTATAAGGAGTTTCCGAGCGTCAGAGCTTTCAGTCACGAATATCATGCCGCCCGAAGCAATTCTCATTCAGGCATACCGGACGCGAATTTTGCGGCCTTTGACCTTGCCACTTTCCAATCTCGACAAAGCTGTGTCTGCCTGCGACTTCTCAACAGCCACAAAACACTGGTGATCAAACAGATCTATCTTGCCAACCGCTTTGCCGGGAATACCAGCCTCCCCCGTTAACGCCCCCAACACATCCCCTGGACGGATCTTGTCCTTGCGACCACCGGCTATGCACAGGGTTCGCATGGCAGGAACAACCGGTTTTACCGGCACAGCCAGAAGCAGTTCGGTGTCTCCCCAGACCGCGCTACGCCCACGCTCGGATTCAATCCGGCTGATCTTATGTCCCTGGGACGGCACGCAGAAGGTAACTGCATGGCCCTGCTCCCCCGCTCGCCCGGTACGTCCGATGCGGTGGGTGTGAACTTCAGGGTCCCGTGCCGGTTCCGCATTTATGACGAACGGCAGGGACTTGATATCCAGACCACGGGCAGCCACGTCGGTGGCAACCAGAATCGAACAGCTTTGATTACCAAAACGCACCAGCACACTGTCACGATCCCTTTGTTCCAGATCACCATGCAACGCCAGCGCCGAAAACCCCCGGTTGACCAGGTCTTCCGCCATCTCGTCACACTGCTGCTTTGTGGCACAGAAAACAATGCAGGACCCGGGCTGTCTCTCGGAGAGCAGCGCCACAATGGCATCCGCCTTCTGCCGGGGCGACACCTCGTAGAACAGCTCTTCGATGTCCGGATTCCCGCCAGCTGTTTCTGCGCGCACGTCCACCGGATCTTTCTGATACTGTTTGCTGAGTTCACGGATAGACGCCGGCCAGGTTGCCGAGAACATCATGGTCTGCCGCGAGCCTGGTGTCTGCGAGAGGATGTCTTCCATTGCATCCTGAAATCCCATATCCAGCATCCGGTCTGCTTCATCAAGAACGACAGTCTTCAGGCGCGCGAGCGAGAGAGTTCCCTTGCGCAGGTGATCCTGAACCCGCCCCGGCGTGCCAACAACAATGTGCGCCCCGTGACTGAGTGAACCGATCTGCGGCCCGATCGACACACCTCCGCACAGAGTCAGTATCTTGACGTTCTCGCGGGCACGGGCCAGTTCCCTCAACGCCTTCGCCACCTGATCCGCTAACTCCCGGGTCGGACATAAAATCAACGACTGCACTGCAAACAACCGGGGATTCAGCCGCTCAATCAGGCTGACGCCAAATGCAGCGGTTTTACCACTCCCGGTTTTTGCCATGGCAATCACGTCTTTACCGGCAAGCCCTGGGGCTAACGCCTTTGCCTGTATCTCGGTGGGTTTTGCAAAACCCAGCTGCTCAAGATTTGCACGCATGGCAGAAGACAAACCGAAGTCGTTAAAAGAAGACATAAAAGAAAATCCCGGAATCAGCGGATGCTGGTTATGAAGGCAATAATGAGGGCGTATACTAGGCCCAAATGATACCAGAATTTGCAACTAAAGAACGGAGTTACTGATGGCATCCCTTCAGGACCAATTGCTGAAAGCCGGCCTTGCCGATGAGAAAAAAGCCAAATCCATTCGCAGTGAAAAGCGCAAGCGACGCAAGCAGCAGCCCAAGGGCGCGGTTCAGGTTAACGAAGCCGAAATCCGGGCACGCCAGGCCCGCGAAGAAAAGGCAGAACGTGATCGCCAGCTGAACCTTGAGCGCCAGCTCGCAGCTGAGAGGAAAGCAATCCAGGCACAGATCCGCCAATTGGTTGAATCGAACCGCCTCGACCGCAGCCGGGGCGAGACCTCCTATCAGTTTGTCCATGGCAAGAAGATCAAGAAGATTTTTGTCGACGACAAAATGGTCGATCAGCTGTCCCGCGGCCGACTGGCCATTGTCTGTGTCAACGACAATTACCAGATCGTGGCAGAGGGCGTTGCCCGGAAGATTATGGAACGTGACGGGAATGCCGTTGTCGTGCTCCATGACCGCAAGAAGGATGACGCCGGAGAGGATGACCCCTATGCGGGTTATGAGATCCCTGATGATCTGATGTGGTAAGCCGGCAGCTCAATTCCGATAGCTTTAAATTCTCAGCAATCCTCTATTCCGTATCACGTTCGAAAACACCCGGTAATCAACTGTAACTGTAAAGTTCTGGTATACGCAGCCGGAAGCAATGAGATTGGCCTCTTGATGGCCGCCCTGGCGACCATGATCACCAGCCTCCGGGAACTGGTCAGAAGCATCGAATCCAGCGCCTCCAACATCGCAGCTTCCTCCGGGGAACTGTCGATGGTCACCAGCCAGATTGCCACGGCATCCGAACAACAGACATCGGTGGCTGAAGAGATCAACCAGAACATTACCAGTATCAGGGACGTGACCGACCACTCCGCAGCTTCATCCAAGCAGACCGCAAGCTCCAGCAGCGAACTGGCCAGGCTCGGCAGCGAACTGCAGAACCTGGTTTTCCGTTTCAGACTTTAAGCCAGCCAATAGCAAAAGGGGGACCGGAAACAATTCACCGCTCCCTACCTCCTCTGCTTTTTTTACCAGCCAATATTTTAGTTGAGCTGGTGCCGCTCGAAGATCTCCAGGATTTCCCGTTCGGTCTCCGCAGGCACGCTGACTTTCACCACCTTGGCTTCCTCATCGATGAAAATGTTATCGCGCGGGATACCGGTTGCGATCAAATCGTCCCAGGCATTCTTGGCCTGGACGTGATCTTGGTAGGCGCCGTTTATTGTCTTATTCATGAATAGGCCTCTTGCTTGCTAAACGATTTCCTTGCATCTTAGAGGTTAGGCGGAGACGAGATTTACGCAAACATTAATCAATCGAAAATTGACTAAGCGCAAATAAAACCCCGCGCGGGGTCGGGGTTTTATTTGATATGGCGCGGCTGGGAGGATTAGGCGGGCCTTCGGCCCTTCCCCTTCGGGGCCGCCGTCGCGCTGCTCCGGCGTTCCTCAACCCACTGCATGGGTTTCAGTCGAACCTCTTATCGGTTCCAATCCTCCCAGCTATACAAAGCAAAACGCCTCAACCTGTGGGGGGGCACAGACTAAGGCGCTTTGATCTTGGTATGGCGCGGCTGGGAGGATTAGGCGGGCCTTCGGCCCTTCCCCTTCGGGGCCGCCGTCGCGCTGCTCCGGCGTTCCTCAACCCACTGCATGGGTTTCGGTCGAACCTCTTATCGGTTCCAATCCTCCCAGCTATACAAAGCAAAACGCCTCAACCTGTGGGGGGGGCACAGACTAAGGCGCTTTGATCTTGGTATGGCGCGGCTGGGAGGATTCGAACCTCCGACCGCCTGGTTCGTAGCCAGGTACTCTATCCAGCTGAGCTACAGCCGCTTGAAACTGATGACAAAGTTGATCGGTGGCGCGGCTGGGAGGATTCGAACCTCCGACCGCCTGGTTCGTAGCCAGGTACTCTATCCAGCTGAGCTACAGCCGCACATTGATCACTTGCTGTGGTTGAATGCCAGATCAACCTGTCTCACTTTTCCGTGAAGGAAATGGCGGAGAGGGAGGGATTCGAACCCTCGGTACGATTGCTCGTACGGTTCCTTAGCAGGGAACTGGTTTCAGCCACTCACCCACCTCTCCTTGAGAACGGGGCGTATACTACCATAATTTTTCTGATTTCATAGGGTTGACACGAGTTTTTTCCGCCTCGATATCCCCGAAAACCAAAAAAGCCGTTCAGGCTTCCCATGAACGGCTTTTCGTCTCTCAGCTGTTGCCAGGTTCCGGCTCTTCGGAGCCTTTTTCCGACTGAATTCGCTGATAGATTTCTTCGCGGTGCACCGCAACTTCCTTCGGGGCATTGACGCCAATGCGCACCTGATTGCCCTTCACTCCCAGAACGGTGACGGTGATATCGTCTCCGACCATCAGAGTTTCACCTACGCGGCGAGTTAGAATCAACATTTCCCTTACTCCCTATCCAGAGCTACCTGTTCCGACAAATGGTTTTTAATCTACTTATTGCTTTTATAGTGAGACCACTTGCTGATCTATAGACACACATTCCCTTATACGGTTCACATTTGTCATAGGCTCAGCATATGATTCTCTTTTTTCCGAGGCCCCGCAGACCGACCTTTTACCTGCGGATTTCAGGCCTCTTCCGATACCGCGGGCCTGTCCAGCTCAAATGCACTGTGAAGCGCACGAACCGCCAGCTCAAGGTATTTTTCATCGATCACCACGGAAATCTTGATTTCTGATGTGGAGATCATCTGGATATTGATGCCTTCATTGGACAGCGCCTCGAACATCTGGGTTGCCACCCCCGCGTGGGAGCGCATACCGACGCCCACAATGCTCACCTTGGCAATCTTGCTGTCACCACTAACTTCACGGGCGCCCAACTCGTCGGCGACCCGCTGAAGCACCTCTTTCGCACGCTTGAAATCGTTGCGATGCACGGTGAACGTGAAGGCAGTGCGATTGTCTTCACCCACGTTCTGAACGATCATGTCCACTTCAATATTGGCGTCGCTTACCGGTTTCAGAATACGCAGCGCGCTACCCGGGGTATCCGGTACGCCGGCGATGGTCAGTTTGGCTTCATCACGGTTAAAAGCGATACCGGAAACAACCGGTTGTTCCATGGCGTTTTCTTCCTCAAGAGTAATCAGGGTGCCTTCGCCTTCCTGGAAGCTGGAAAGAACCCTTAATGGAACGTTGTATTTACCTGCAAATTCCACCGAGCGAATCTGGAGCACTTTCGAGCCCAGGCTGGCCATCTCAAGCATTTCCTCGAAGGTAATCCGCTCCAGCCGGCGCGCGGTGTCAACAACTCGGGGATCGGTTGTATAAACACCGTCGACATCAGTATAGATCTGGCATTCATCCGCCCTGAGCGCAGCGGCCAGGGCCACCGCCGTGGTATCGGACCCCCCCCGTCCCAGAGTGGTAATGTTTCCGCTTTCGTCGATTCCCTGGAATCCGGCCACAACAACCACCCGACCAGCATCCAGGTCTTCGCGCATCCGCTGCTCATCGATCTGCTTGATCCGCGCTTTCGTGTGACTGCTGTCAGTAAGGATTCGTACCTGGGAGCCGGTGTAGGAACGCGCTTCACATCCACGCTTCTGCAACGCCATGGACAACAGTGCGATTGTTACCTGTTCACCCGTGGAGACAAGCACGTCCATCTCACGGGGGGAGGGCTCCTCCATGATGTTATTGGCAAGGGCGATTAACCGGTTGGTTTCACCGCTCATGGCGGAAACCACCACAACAACATCATGACCTTCCTGGCGGAAACGGCACACCTTCTCGGCAACCGCTTCGATACGCTCGGTGGTCCCCACCGAGGTGCCACCAAATTTCTGGACCAACAGAGCCATTATCTTCCAATATCCGAAACGGGGACTTACAGCGGAACAATGCTCCGCCACTCAGAATAAGCGGGCGGGATTATAAC
This sequence comes from Marinobacter sp. SS8-8, assembly GCF_030540945.1. NCBI lineage: Bacteria > Pseudomonadati > Pseudomonadota > Gammaproteobacteria > Pseudomonadales > Marinobacteraceae > Marinobacter > Marinobacter sp. SS8-8. The sequence goes on from NZ_JASSVN010000009.1 coordinate 89,259, forward strand.
CCCCTGCCCGCTCACAAAAAAGTTGCTTAAGCGATATTTTTTTCGACCCAGGCCGGAATGCCCGCCAGCGCCTCGGCGAGCCTGGCGGGATCATTGCCTCCACCCTGGGCCATATCGGGGCGGCCACCGCCCTTACCATCCACCTGAGCCGCAAGGTGCTTCATCAGGTCCCCGGCCTTGATCTTGCCGGTGGCAGATTTGGTGACACCGGCAACCAGGGTCACCTTGCCACCCTCAACACTGGCGAGGACAACAACGCCCTCACCCAGCTTGTTCTTGAGCTGATCAGCGGTTTCCATCAGCGCTTTGCGATCCGCACCTTCCATTTCCGAAGCCACCACCTTGAGGCCGGCAACCTCCACGGCCGAACCCGCCAGGTCACTGCCCGCAGAGCTTGCCAGCTTAGCCTTCAGGGCATCAATATCTTTCTCAAGCTGCCGGTTGCGGTCGATGGTCTGCTGAACTTTTTCGACGACGGATTCCCGCGTGCCCTTTACCAGGCGAGCGGTTTCACGCAGGGTGCGCTCGGTTTCATCAACCCAGTCCAGCGCACCCATACCGGTCACTGCCTCGATCCGGCGCACCCCGGCGGAAATACCGCTTTCCGAGGTGATCCTGAACAGGCCAATATCACCGGTCCGGCTTACGTGAGTACCGCCGCACAGTTCCACGGAGTAGTTGTCGGTACCCATACTCAGAACCCGGACCACATCACCGTATTTCTCACCAAACAGCGCCATGGCGCCCTTTTCCTGAGCCTTTTCCATGTCGGTAATTTCGGTCTGTACCGGACTGTTTTCCAGAATCTGCTCATTCACCTGACGTTCAATTTCCCGCAACTGCCCGGGCGTTACCGCCTCGAAATGCGAGAAATCGAAACGCAGTTTGTCCGGATCCACCAGGGAGCCCTTCTGGGTCACATGCTCACCCAGCACCTTGCGCAAGGCCGCGTGCAAAAGGTGCGTAGCGGAATGGTTGCGCTTGGTGCGCTCACGGCGGGCATGGTCGATCCGCGCATCTACTTCCAGCCCCGGGAACAACTCCCCTTCAATCAGGGTACCCAGATGCAGATGATTGCCCCCTTCCTTGCGGGTGTCCGTTACCTTGAACCGGCCGCCGCTCCAGGTCAGCAGTCCGGTGTCGCCCACCTGACCACCGGATTCGGCGTAAAACGGGGTACGCTCAAGCACCACGACCGCTTCATCACCGGCTTCAGCGGTCTTTTCCTCGCCATTCACGATAACCGCGCGAATTTTTTCATGGCCGTCGATGTGCTCGTACCCGGTAAATTCGGTTTTGCCCTCAATCTGCAGACCGGCCGCGTTGTAGTCAATACCGAACTTGCTGGCTGCCCGGGCACGCTCGCGCTGAGCTTCCATGGCTTTCTCGTAGCCGTCGTAGTCCAGCGTCAGGCCGCGCTCACGGGCGATATCGTTGGTGAGATCAACCGGGAAACCAAAGGTGTCATACAGGGTAAAGATCGTTTCGCCAGGAATTTCAGTGCCCTTGAGCTCGGCGATGTCCTGCTCGAGCAGGCGCAGGCCTTTGTCCAGAGTCTTGGCAAACTGTTCCTCTTCCTGAAGCAGCACCTTCTCAATCTGCCTGCGGCTGCTTACCAGTTGCGGAAACGCATCGCCCATCAGTTCACACAGCGCACCGGTCAGCTTGTAGAAGAACGGCCCGGTCGCGCCCAGCGTGTTGCCGTGGCGGGCGGCGCGGCGAATGATCCGGCGCAGGACAAACCCACGGCCCTCGTTTGAGGGCATCACACCATCGGCAATCAGGAAGGCGCAGGAGCGGATATGATCCGCTACAACACGCAGAGACGCCTCCGTGGTGGCCGCGCCACCCAGAGCCTTCGAAGCAGCCGTGAGCAGGTCCTGGAACAGATCGATCTCATAGTTGCTGTGAACGCCCTGAAGCACAGCGGTAATCCGCTCCAGCCCCATGCCGGTATCGACGGATGGCTTGGGCAGCTTCAGCATCTCGCCGTCGGCCGTGCGGTTGTACTGCATGAACACCACGTTCCAGATTTCGATGTAGCGATCACCGTCTTCCTCAGGGGAACCGGGAGGCCCGCCAGCAACGCCAGGGCCATGATCGTAGAAGATTTCGGTACAGGGGCCGCAAGGGCCGGTGTCGCCCATCTGCCAGAAGTTGTCAGACGCATAGCGGCCGCCCTTGTTGTCGCCGATACGGACGATGCGCCCTGCCGGAACACCGATTTCCCTGTTCCAGATATCGAAGGCCTCGTCGTCTTCAGCGTAAACGGTCACCCAGAGCCTGTCCTGAGGCAGGTTCAGCCAGTCCTTGCCGGTGAGGAATGTCCAGGCGTAGTTGATTGCTTCACGCTTGAAATAATCGCCGAAACTGAAGTTGCCCAGCATTTCAAAGAAGGTGTGATGGCGAGCGGTGTAACCCACGTTCTCCAGGTCATTGTGCTTGCCACCGGCGCGGACGCATTTCTGGGAGGAGGTTGCCCGGGTATAATCGCGCTCTTCACGGCCAAGGAAGAGGTCCTTGAACTGGTTCATTCCCGCATTTGTAAACAGCAATGTGGGGTCGTCCGCGGGCACCAGCGAACTGCTTGGAACAATGGTGTGACCTTGCTGTTTGAAATAATCGAGGAACGCCTGTCGCAACTCAGCGGTTTTCATAGCCCTTTGATACCTTTCCAGAAACCCGCCGGGAATGCCGCCGGGTCCGCGATTGAATACGAATGCTTACATGCTTGTGCAAATCCGTTACTCTAGCACACGCCGAGAACAGTAAAAACGTGAAACATCACAGGAGACTCCATGCCCCGACGCTTCCATGACGCCGAGGAACTATTCCCCCCAGCCACCACCCTGAAACGTGCCCTGGCGATTATTTACGACGGCTTGATCAGCATTGCCGTGCTATTGGTAGTCACCTGGGCCTACACCATGGTTGCCGGATGGATCACCGGCTGGGACCGCTATGAACAGATGGCCGAGGCAGGCCAGCTTTCCGGCGATCCGGGCTTAACCTTCGTGCTGTTCCTGGTGCTGTACCTGTTTTTTGCCTACTTCTGGACACGCCTCGGGCAAACCTTGGGAATGCAGGTGTGGCGAGTCCGCATCGAGAACCTGGACGGCACTTCCGTAAGCTGGACCCAGGCGCTGATCCGCTATGTGACGGCCGCGGCGGTCATCTTCCTGGCCCTGCTTGCAAGCCACTACCTGGGCGCAGCAACACTGTTCCTTTCAGTTCCGGCTACAATCGCCCTGTTTTACCCTATCAACGGCCTTTCTGTTACCGACCGACTGTCCGGCAGCATGGTTGTCTCCTTACCCAAGGAATCCGGAAAGAAGCAGTCTGCGAACAGGTGAAAACCGGGCTGGTCATCCGGCCCGGCGCATCAGGATTACGCCCACCACGGCATTGACCGCTATGGGCACCAGCACCGCCAGTATCGGGTTAAACCCGTAGAGCAGGCTCATGGGCCCCAGCAGGTCCTGCATGTATTTGAACAGAAGCCCCACCAGCAGCCCCGTGAACACCCGGAAACCCATGGTAACAGAGCGCAGGGGGCCAAAGATGAAGGATATGGCAACCAGTACCATGACAGCCGTACCCAGCGGCATCAGTGCTTTTTTCCAGAATGCAAGCCAGTATCGCGAGGCATTCAGGCGTTGCTCCCCGAGGTACCTGGCATAAGTGTACAGACCCGTCATGGAGAGATTTTCAGGCTTAACGATCAGAACGCTCAGTACGCTTGGAGACAAACCTGTCTCCCACCTGAGAGCCTGGCTTTCAGAACGAGAAGTTCCATTGTCCTCAAAATTCGTGGTGCGGACATTCTCCAGCAGCCAGTAGTCACCCTGGAAAATTGCCCGTTCGGCAAAGCTGGCCGAGACCAACAGACGATCATCATCGAAGCGGAACCGGGAAACACCGTGCAGCACGCCGTTCGGCTGGACTGCGTTCAGGTGGATATAGACATCCCCCTCCTTGTGCCAGACGCCAGACGCCGACGCCACATTTCTTCCCGCACCAAGGGCCACAGCCTTGTCGCTCTGGGCCACACGCTCGGCCGAAGGTGCAACATATTCGCCGATCAGAAGCCCCAGCAAGACCACCACGAGCGCCGGCTTCATGGCCGACCAGACGATGCGTTTGAGCGACACCCCGGCGGCGCGAATAACCGTAAGCTCCGAGGAACTGGCCATGGAGCCGAGGCCAACCAGGCAGCCCATGAAAGCTCCGAGCGGCAGGTAGTCGTATATCCGGCGCGGCACGGTCAGGAGGATATGCCAGAGTACCTGGAGTGTTTGGTAGTCGTTACGGGTATTTTCCAGCTCGGCTATGAACGCAAAAACCAAGTCCAGTGACAGCACAACGACCATCACCAGAAATATGGCGCCGCCAACGGTCCGCATTACATAGCCGTCAACCCTGCGCATGAGCATTTCCCTCCCGGGCCATGCGCCGCCGGTGCAGCCAGCCAGGACCGAACTGGAGCCAGAGACCCAGGGCCGTGAACAACACATGCACCCAGAGCATGCCGATCCACTCGGGGACCTTGCCCGCAGCCAGCCAGTCCCTGGCCACAATAAGCAGACCGAGGTAGGTGATGTAAACCAGCATCGCCGGCAACAGGTGAAAAAATCGGCCCTGCCGGGGGTTAACCCGGCTCAGGCTCACCGCCAGCAAGGCAACGACCGGAACAATAAGGGGCAGGGAAAGCCGCCAGTGAAGCAATGCCCGGTCTCCAGGATTGTCTGATTGCATCAGGCTCAGGGTGCTGATCCCCTTCTCAAGTTCTTGGTCTCCGGTTTTACCGCTCTCGATCCTCAGGCCATAGGCTTCAAAATCAATCAGCTTGTAATCGAGTTGGCCAGCGACGCCCTCGAACCTGCCTCCCTCTTCGAGAATGAGAAAGCGACTGCCGGTTTCCGAATCTATCAGTTGGGAACCTGTTTCGGCGGTGATAATGCTCAGGCCATTACCATCCGGCGCGTATTCGGCGATGAAAACGCCTCGCAGCTGGCGCTTGTCCTCACTGAGACTTTCGGTATAGGTCACCCGCCCGCCTGAGGCAAAATCCTGGAACCGCCCGGGCGCCAGCATTTCAAACTCCGTGGCCTTGCGCTGCTCGTTGATGATGTCTTCAACCTGCTTCATTCCCCACGGCGAAACATAGAGACTCATGGCCCCGACAATGATCATCACCGGAAAGCTGCCAATCAGAGTCTTACCAAGCAATGCCTTGTTGCTCACACCACAGGCATAGAGCACTGTCATCTCGCTTTCGAGATACATTCGCCCATAGGCCAGCAGAATCCCGATGAACAGCCCCAGTGGCAGTATCAGCTCAAGAAAACCGGGAAATCGATACGCCATGATTTCAAACAGGACCCCGGCCGAAATGCTCCCTTCAGCTGCGCTGTCGAGGTACCTCAGGAAACGGCCACTCATAAACACCAGCAACAGGATGCCTGAAACGGCAACCATGCTGATCATGGCCTGGCGTGTGAGGTAACGGAAAATGATGCTCAAATCGGTCTCTCTGGCCGTATCCGGTGGAATGTGGAGGATGCTGGGAACTGCGCGTATTCTATGTAACCCTGATGCCGAATGACAGAGCAGCGGTATTACACTGGCATGAAGGCCCGGACAGGACAGCGGGCGGGACTGATTGCTTGATAATATCCTTGCCAGCCCCAACACTGGATCAGGTAACATTCAAGCACGGTTTCCGCCTTTGGCGGACGTCTCCCGAACAGTCAACAGGAGTTGCCATGAATTTCAGCCTGAGCAGTAAAGCCATCGCCAGCACCAAAGCAGACTGCCTCGTTATCGGCCTGCCTGAAAAGGGCACCTGGCCGGATTCCACGAATCAGGTCGATGAGGCACTGGGCGGGCTGATCAAGACACTCCAGAAAGCCGGCGACCTTTCCGGCAAGAACGCCACCACATTAACCATCCCCCTCACAGACCAGCCCTGGAATCGTCTTTTGGTTGTTGGCACCGGCAAAGATACCGATCGCAACCCTGCCAACTTCCGCAAGGCCCTGATCGCGATGATGACTGCCCTGAAAGACGGGCCATCGAAAAGCGTCGCCATCGCGCTGGCCGACACCGCTGTAACCGGCGAGGACGCCGTCAGTTCCGAAGCGGCCCGCCTGAGTCTGATCGGGCGCACGCTTGAAGACCAGCTCTACACCTTCAGCGACTTCAAGAGCGAAAAGCCCGCCGCCCGCAAGCTGAACAAAGTTGTGGTGTTTGCCTCCGGTGCCGGCAAGGCCCTCAAGGATGCCTTCAACCTTGGCCTGGCCACCGGCCGTGGCATGAACCTCACCCGGGATCTCGGCAACACCCCGCCCAATATCTGCCATCCCGAGTGGCTGGCCCAGCAGGCCAAAAAAATGGCCAAGGATTACGACTGCATCAAGACTGAAGTGCTTGATGAAAAACAGATGGAAAAGATGGGCATGAACACCATCCTCGCCGTGGGCAAAGGCAGCACCCAGCCCCCGAGACTGATCGTGATGGAATACCGTGGCGGCAAAGCCAAGGACAAGCCTCATGTCCTGGTGGGCAAAGGCATCACCTTCGATACCGGCGGTATCAGCCTCAAGCCTGGCGAGGGCATGGATGAAATGAAATACGACATGGGCGGCTCCGCCAGTGTCTTCGGCGCCATGAAAGTTCTCGCCGAAACCCAGCCCAAGATCAACGTGGTCGCTGTGATTGCCGCAGCGGAAAACATGCCGGACGGAGGCGCTTCACGCCCTGGAGACATCGTCACCACCCTCTCCGGCATGACCGTTGAAATCCTCAACACCGACGCCGAAGGCCGCCTGGTACTGTGTGACGCCCTAACCTACGTGAAGAAATTCGACCCGGCCGCGGTCATCGACCTGGCCACCCTCACCGGTGCCTGCATCATCGCCCTGGGCAACCACGCCACCGGACTGCTCGCCAATAACGACGAACTGGCCAACGAACTGCTGGCCGCCGGCGAACGCGCGGGTGACCGCGCCTGGCGCCTGCCCCTCTGGGAGGAATACCAGAGCCAGTTGGACAGCAACTTCGCCGACATGGCCAACATCGGCGGCCGCCCGGCCGGCACCATCACTGCCGCCTGCTTCCTGTCCCGATTCGCCAAGGATTACCGCTGGGCCCATCTGGACATCGCCGGTACCGCCTGGCACTCCGGTAAAGCCAAAGGCTCCTCCGGCCGCCCGGTGCCCCTGCTGGTCGACTACCTGATGTCCCATGCCGGATAATAACCCGGCGCCTTCCCCGGAAACCGGCAGCCCCGCTGCCGGCTCTTCCGGCCAGGAGGACCGGAACCAACGCTACTGGTTCCACATCCTCGCCCAGAACACGCCTGCCGCCCGCAACCTCCACGCCGCCAAGCTCGTGGACAAAGCCTGGCAGCAGGGCGACCGCGTGTGCATCGTCTGTGACACTGCAAGACACGCCGAAGAACTGGACGATCTCCTGTGGAGCTTCAGGCCTGATGCATTCATACCCCACAGCGTCGTTCCCGACTCCGCGACAACCTGTACCGATCCCGTCGGCATTCTACTTTGCCCGCCCGCTCCAGATGACTGGGATACCGTGATCATTCTCTCGGCAACCTTGCCGGCGGATGCGGGCCGGTTTAAGAGGCTTGCGTTGGTTGCCCATAACGATCCGAATGTTCTGAACCAGACTCGGTCGCATTTCAAGCAATTGCGGGCGCTGGGAATTGAACCCCGGGTGCACGACCTCAGAAAACGGGGGTAGGTTTCGTTGGGTTACGCGTTGCTAATCCGGCCTACGGTTGGCGCCTGAGTCAGACCTGCGGAGCTGGGACAGACTTTCCAAAAATCTCGAAGGCCAGGGACGGCCTGAGAGAAGCGCACATGGATGTGCTCGTAGCGGTTTTTGGAAAGCCTGTCCCAGCTCCGCAAGCCACCCAACACGCAGGCTGGTGAAGAACAGGGGTTCGCCGCATCACCGGCGACCATGTATAATCGGGCGTCTCAATTTTCCCTTGTGAATCAACCAACGGTCACTGCAGAACCCCATGGAAAAAACCTACCAGCCAGAAAATATCGAGCACCAGTGGTACGAAAACTGGGAATCCAAAGGGTACTTCCGCCCCAGCGGTGAAGGCCAGTCCTACAGCATCGCCATCCCGCCCCCCAACGTCACCGGCAGCCTGCACATGGGCCACGCGTTCCAGCACACCATCATGGACACCCTCACCCGCTTCAGGCGCATGCAGGGCCGCAACGCATTATGGACCGTTGGCACCGACCATGCCGGCATCGCCACCCAGATGGTGGTTGAACGCAAGCTGGCCGCCGAGGAAGACAAAACCCGCCACGACCTGGGACGGGAAGAATTCATCAAGCGCATCTGGAACTGGAAAGAACATTCCGGCGGTACCATCACCCGCCAGATCCGCCGCCTCGGCAACTCCGTGGACTGGGACAACGAACGCTTCACCATGGACGACGGCTTTTACAAGGCCGTGCAGGAAGTGTTTATCCGCCTGTACGACGAAGGCCTGGTGTACCGTGGCAAGCGCCTGGTCAACTGGGACCCGAAACTGCACACCGCCATCTCCGACCTGGAAGTGGAAAACAAGGAAGAGAAGGGCTTTTTCTGGCACCTGCGTTACCCGCTGGCTGACGGCGCGCAGACACAGGATGGCAAGGATTACCTGGTGGTCGCCACTACCCGGCCGGAAACCATGCTCGGCGACACCGCCGTTGCCGTGCATCCGGAAGACGAGCGCTACCAGCACCTGATTGGCAAGCACGTGATGCTGCCGCTGGTGAACCGCCGCATTCCCATCGTGGCCGACCATCACGCCGATCCGGAAAAGGGCTCCGGCTGCGTGAAGATCACCCCGGCCCACGACTTCAACGACTATGCCGTAGGCAAGCGCAACAACCTGCCGATGATTAACGTCATGACCCAGGATGCCAACATCCGGGACGTAGCCGAAGTGTTCAACGCCGACGGTACCGAAAACACCGAACTCGACGGCACCCTGCCGAGCACTTACGCCGGGTTGACCCGCGAAGCGGCCCGCAGGCAGGTCGTCGCCGATATGGAAGCCGGGGGATGGGTTGAGAACATCGAAGATCACATTCTCAGCGTTCCCAGGGGCGACCGCTCCGGCCTGATCATCGAGCCCATGCTCACCGACCAGTGGTTTGCCGATGCCAAGACCCTGGCCAAGCCCGCCATCGAAGCGGTGGAAGATGGCCGCATCCAGTTCGTACCCAAGCAGTACGAGAACATGTACTTTGCCTGGATGCGGGACATCCAGGACTGGTGCATATCCCGCCAGCTGTGGTGGGGCCACCGGATCCCGGCCTGGTACGATACCGAAGGCAACATCTATGTTGGCCGGAACGAAGAGGAAGTCCGCCAGAAGCACAACCTTGCCGCTGACGTTGAACTGAATCAGGACGATGATGTGCTCGACACCTGGTTCAGCTCTGCCCTGTGGACCTTTGGCACCCTGGGCTGGCCGGAAATCACCGAACGCCTGAAGACCTTCCACCCGACGGACGTTCTGGTGACCGGTTTCGACATCATCTTCTTCTGGGTTGCCCGGATGATCATGATGACCATGCACTTCATGAAGAACGAGGATGGCACCCCCCAGGTGCCCTTCCACACCGTGTATGTCACCGGCCTGATCCGGGACGAGCACGGCGACAAGATGTCCAAGTCCAAGGGCAATGTGATCGACCCTCTGGACATGATCGACGGCATCAGCCTGGATGACCTGCTGGAAAAGCGCACTGGCAATCTGATGCAGCCCAAGCTGGCCGAGAAGATCGGCAAACGCACCCAGAAGGAGTTCCCGGAAGGCATCGCCGCCCATGGCACCGATGCCCTGCGCTTCACCCTCGCAGCCATGGCCACCACCGGCCGTGACATCAACTGGGACATGAAGCGCCTGGAAGGCTACCGCAACTTCTGCAACAAGCTCTGGAATGCCGCCCGCTACGTGCTGATGAACACCGAGGGCGAGGACTGCGGTGTGAACGACGAACGGGTGCAACTGTCCCTGGCCGACCGCTGGATTGTCAGCGAGCTGCAACGCTGCGAGCAGGATGTCATCCGGCACCTGGACCAGTACCGCTTCGACCTGGCGGCCTACGCGCTGTACGAATTCATCTGGAACGAATACTGCGACTGGTATCTGGAACTGTCCAAACCGGTACTCACTGACCAAAGCGCCAGTGCCGAAGCCAAGCGTGGCACCCGCCGCACCCTGGTTCGTGTACTGGAGGCCGTCCTGCGCCTGGCGCACCCGATGATGCCTTTCATCACCGAGGAAATCTGGCAGCGCATTGCGCCCCTGGCCGGTAAAACCGGCGACAGCATCATGCTGCAGGCCTATCCACAGCCTGACGAGAGCAAGCAGGATGCTGCAGTCACTACGGACATTGAATGGCTGAAAGGCGTTATTGTGGCCGTGCGGAACATCCGGGGTGAGATGAACATTTCCCCGGCGAAAAAGATTCCGGTACTGCTGCGCGGCAAAGACGCCGAAGATCAGCGTCGCATGAACGATAACCGCCAGTTCCTGAGTTCCCTTGCCAAGCTGGAGAGCCTGGACTGGTTTGAGGGTGACAAAGCTCCGATGTCCGCCACCCAGCTGGTGGGGGACATGGAAGTACTGGTCCCCATGGCCGGTCTGATCGACAAGGATGCGGAGCTCAAGCGCCTGGACAAGGAGCTGGAACGCCTGCAGAAAGAGATCGGCCGCCTGGAAGGCAAACTGGGGAACGAGAAGTTTACCGCCAAGGCCCCGGCCGAAGTGGTTGAGAAGGAGCAGGAGAAGCTGCGGGATGCCCAGAGCAGCCAGGCCCGCCTGAGCCAGCAAAGGGCCGACATCGAGGCCATGTAACCGGCATGATCGGTATTCTCGGTGCAGGTTCGCTGGGCAGGTTATGGGCCGCTTCCCTGCCTGCAGGCAAGGTAGCGTTCATTGCCAGGCCCGGTGAATCACCCGGTGCAGATCTCGTCTACCGATTCCGGCCCTTCGACGGGCCGGAATCAACCATCCGGATTCCCTTTCTCAGGGCCAGTGACGAGCCCGAATTGCTCCTGGTCACAACCAAGGCTGGCGACACCGTTGACGCCATTGCCGGGATAATCGACCGAATCCCCCAGAGTGCCCCGATCATGCTTTTCCAGAACGGCCTCGGCAGCCAGCAAGCCGTAGCGGCCCAATGGCCGGACCGCCCCATCCTGGCGGCCAGCACCACCGAAGGTGCCAACCGGCCGGAGCCGGATCTGCTGGTCCACGCTGGCAGCGGTGATACCTGGGTGGGGGCGATGACAGAGTCCGCCAGACCCTCTGTCGGCAGAGCCGTCGCCTTTTTGCAAGGCACTGGTCTGGCCATTCATCCGGAACCGGACATCCTGCAGCGTCTCTGGCAGAAACTCATTATCAATGCCGGCATCAACCCCTATACCGCCATCCTGGACTGCCCCAACGGTAAGATCCTTGCCGCTTCTTTCTACCAAGACACCATTGACAGCCTGTGTCGGGAATTGTCGGTGCTGATGGCAGCCGCCGGCCAGGGCAAGGAGACGCCCGACTCACTCCGCCAGCGCATCGAACGGGTTGCCCGCAGCACCGCTGGCAACACCTCATCCATGCGCGCCGACGTTCTGCTGGGTCGGCGAACCGAGATAGACTTTATCAATGGTTACCTGACGCGATTGGGAAAAGATCTGGGTATCAAGACACCGGTGAACCAAATGCTGACCGAACGGGTACAGCAACTGTCGTCACGCTAACAGGCGCAGACCGATAAGCAATCGCCTTTTATCAGCTCAAACGTCGTACCGGTCAGACCTTGAAGGCCTCCACCAGCCGCTGAAGCGAGGCTGTCAGCAGCGACATTTCCCTTGAGGAACCGAGCGTCTCCTCGGCATTGGCGGCAGTCCGCTGGCCCAACTCGCCGATCTGCTCGACGTTCGAGTTCACGTTCTTGGCAACGGCGGACTGCTCTTCAGCCGCCTGTGCGATCTGGTGGCTCATATCCACGATCACCGAGATACCCTTGGCAATCCTGTCCAGAGCTTCCGTGACCTCACCAGACTTCCGCACCGTCGCCTCAGTCACGTCCCGGCTGTTGGTCATGGCGGAAACTGCATCCTTCACACCGCTCTGAAGCCGTGAAATCATGCCCTCGATCTCTTCGGTGGATTTGTGAGTACGCTGGGAAAGAGAGCGGACCTCATCGGCAACCACTGCAAAGCCACGCCCCTGCTCACCGGCTCTCGCAGCCTCGATGGCGGCGTTCAGGGCCAACAGGTTGGTCTGCTCTGCAATCGCCTTGATCTCGACCAGTACCTGGCTGATGTTGTCGCTGTCCTTGCTGACACGATTGATCACTTCTACGGCACCGGATATTTCGGCTGCCAGCTTGTTGATGGTTTCAACCGTGTCAGCAACCACGCCACGCCCGGTTTCGGTATCCCGCTCGGCGTTACCGGCACTGTCGGCAACCCTGTGAGCACTTTCGGTGACCTCGTTCACGGCTTCAACCATCTGGTTCATGGCTTCATTGATCTGGCTGCTTTCTTCCATCTGACGAGCCACCGCCTCGCTGTTGGCCGCCGCGGTATCATTTACCTTGGTTGCCTGTTGGCCCACATCGGCCGTGGTCCGGCTGACAGAACGGATCAGTTCGGCAATCCGGTCCGTCATGTTGTTGAATTCCGTGGTCAGCTCGCCCAGCTCGTCACGGTTTCTCAGCCTTATGTGAGTGGTCATATCGCCGGCGGCGACGCCCCTAGCGGCCTCGCTGAAGCGGTTGATGGCGTTACGAACCGACATGAAGAAACCGATGTAGAGGTAAACAACCACCAGCAGAATGGCAACGAGGGTGATGATGATCAGGCGACGCTGATTCACCTCACTATCGAGCCGTGATCGCAGGTTGGCATTCACCACCTCAAATGCGGCGGCTTTTACCTGATCGTAATGAGCCAACTGCGCTGACATCAACTCATCGTATTCCTGCCAGGGCATTTCCAGGCGCATGGGTGTAATGACATTCCGGTCCAACTGGTCCCGAACAATGGCCGGGCTTTCGTCAACCCTGCGAATTGCCCCACCCGACTTCTCCACCAGGGCGGGCGAGGATTCCGTGACAACAGACAGGGCCGGAGTCAGGAGCGAGCTGCGATTGGTCAACTGGTCATAGATTTCATTCAGGGTTTCACTCAGGGCATAGCCTACCTGCCCATCGACCAGCGCAAAAATACCGTAGGATTTTGCCCGTCCGATAACCGAGCGGGCCGCCGGAAGTGAATCACGAACCAGGCCAAGGATCAGCAGGTTTTCCCGTGAAGCCCCGTACCCGAGGCCGGAAATCTCAATGGTCGCAGGCAACAGGGCCTGGGCCTTCTGAACAAACTCCTGATAATACTTGAATTGCGGATCAAAACTGCCCAGGTAGTTATCATCGGCGCGCAAAGCCTGCCAGTCCTGCCGGAGCGCTTCAACCTGTCCGCTCCAGGAGCCGGAAGCGTCAAAGGAACGCACCTCTGCAGTCAGCGCCTCCAACCTCGCCTCAACTTCACTGGCCGCTTCCTCTGATGCGGCCATAATGGCCCCGTCATCCTTGATCACGGCCGGAGAACGATAATCCCTGTAATCCATTGCCGCATCGACCAGCCGGTCAACCTGCTCCAGTTGCTCAAGCCCCTCGACACCGCGGGTCATGGCCTGAACCGAGCGGTTAAGCTCGGAGATAACCAGCCAGGACAGTCCACTGATCGGTAACAGGAACAGGATGCTGATGAGGCTGAATTTGTAGACCATCGGCAGCCGGTTCATAAGGGCAATGGCGGGACTAATGAGTTGCTTCACGATGGTCCTCTCGCTGGATCTTTAACAACTGAAGATACATTCTTTTCTTATATTGTCGCCTAAAGTCTTAGAAACTTGAGCATTATTTGTTGTTAAACTGTAACATTTTTAAAATTCCGATCAGGTCAGACAACACCAGAAATCACCAGCAAGGCAAGAGTGCAGATCCATACCAGCATACTTCTGTTCAGCAAATCCCTTACTGCGCTCAGGCTTCGCCCTCCGAAAGCTGTCCACTCATCCGGATGAATCCGCGAAAAGCGGGCCGGATCCAGTGCATACCCAGTTAACGACCCATTGGCGGAAATCATTAGGACCTCACCAACTTTTCTCGTTACGCCGGCAAGGGTCTGGCCGGCTTCGTGCAACCAGCCGGCAAGGTCTCCGGCAATTCCGAATGTCAGTGACAACAGCCTGGCTGGAATCCAGCCCGCCCATTCCGACAGTCTTTCGAATCTGGGGCGAGCCGGCGCCTGGGGCCACTGATCGGCGAGCGCAACCAGCCCCCGGACCAGGACTGCCACGCCGATTCCCCCGACTGCGTACCAGAAAGCCACCAGGAAGAAACGCTGGAATACCGATACCATCAGCGCCCTGGACAGGGAAAGATGCATTGCCTCCGGCGACAATGCAGCGCCCCGTTCATCTGCCGGCAAATAATCCTTCACATAATGCCATGCCGACTGCATGTCTCCCCGTTGCCATGCTTCTGCATAGGGCTGGAGCACCTGCCGCCAGCCGGGTGTTCCCATAATGACCACCAGAACCAGGAACTCCAGCGGGTAAGCCGCCATCCGCCAGCCAGAGGCCGCCAGCAGGTACTCGGCCACCCCCAGCAACAAGGCCGGAAGCAGAACCAGCACCAATCCGGATACAATTTCCGCTTCGTGGCCCGTCCTGGCACGACTGCCCTGATGAAACCACCAGCGCCAGACTTCATCACCGGAAAGCCGGTTCAGGGAATCCAGGCGCCTGCGCACCATGTAGGCCAGAAGAAAAACGATCAGCACCATCTCAGACGCTCTCCCTCGCTGCGCGTATTTGTTTAAGGGCTTCCCGGAAATGCTGCCAGTCAAATGCCGGTCCAGGGTCGCTTTTCCGGCCCGGGGCAATATCGCTATGGCCGACAATGCGACTGGCAATGATGTCGGGCCAGGCCAGCATGATGAGATCGGCGGCACGTGCCAACTGATGATATTGCCCGGAGGTATAAGGAACGTCATCGGTGCCCTCCAGCTCAATCCCGATGGAGAAGTCGTTGCATTCTTCCTGCCCCTGAAAACTCGATCTGCCCGCATGCCAGGCGCGATCAAGCAGGCTGACAAACTGGACAACGTCTCCATCACGACGAATCAGCAGGTGAGCCGAGACCTGAATGCCTTCAATGGTCCGGAAATAGGGATGGGCCGAATGATCAAGACAATTACAGAAGAAGTCTTCAATTTCCGGGCCGCCGAAACGCCCAGGAGGAAGGCTTATATTGTGCACAACCAGCAGGGAAATGGCAGCGCCATCAGGGCGAGGCCCGAAGTTTGGCGAGGGGCGCCAGCGGGCGAAGGGAATCTTCCCGGTTTCACGGAGCGCATTCCGGTCGGAACCGGAATCGGAAAGGTTCGCGGGCAAAATGTCTGAATCGGGCAAAATAATTCCAAAAGTTTCAGAGAATTACACTCCCTGATTGAATCACAAACCTGGCCCGGTTGCTACGAATCAATCTCTGCGGCTGTTCCTCAGGTTGTCGATAATTGACTCCAGTGCCCGATCAAAGATCAGGCCATCGTCCAGCATGGTGATTCGGCCCGCCTCCATGTCTGCGGCCAGGGCCTGTCGATGGTATTCGGCAACCTTGGCACCGCTTCTGTTGACGAAGATATACTTCCCGGTTGCCTTGATAAAAGCGGCGAGTTTACACCGGACCCGGGTTTCATTTCGGCTAAGTTCAATCCAGGCCCCCACCCGAAGGCTGTCCGCTTTTTCCTGCCACTGGGGTCCTACCGACCCCGTCACCCCGGGGCACTCAGGCTGTTCGGCAGCATCGTCCCTGGCAACCTCAACCGGTGATGCAGCAGGCTCTGCAATCGGTTCGCGCTCCCGGGATTGCTCCGGACTCCCAAGGCCGGCCGGCGCCGGGTCCTCCGGGCGCTCCGGTTCAGGCTGTACCAGATTGCCAGCCGGCAACTCGGAAGGGGGTTCTTCCCGTGGCGGTGCGGTCACAAGCTTCTGGAATACATCCACATGAGCCAGTTCCAGATCACGGATGGCGGCATCGGTGGCAAACGGATCCCAGGAAATTTCCTGCAGAGCCTTGCGCAGGTCATCAACAATGGCCGGAATGGCCCGCAACAACTCGCTGCGGGTTGAATCGCTGACCGGGCGGGGATCCACACTCCAGACCAGCTGTTCCGTCAGGTTGCTGGCATGTCGCCAGCGGTCACTGTCTTCGCCCTCCCGAAGAACAACCCACTGCAGGTACCGGACCCAGGCCTCGTTGAGCAAACCGGTGACCGGCTCCGGAACAGCATGCTTTTCAGTCAGCTCCCGCACCAGGCCTTCTGCTGCCTCCGAAGCACGCTCCTGGCGGGCCCGCCCCTCTTCCGCATCCCGAAGGCGCTGCTCCACGAGTTCCCGGCGACGGCGATCCAGGTCCATGAAGTGACTGAAATCCTTCAGCAACTCCTCGAACAGGGCTACGTTGTCAGTGAATTCATTCAGGACACGGTCGACTACAGCTTCAATCTTTTCCCGAAGGGGGTCCCGCTGGCCGGTTTTTTTCTCGGTCCACCCGATCGCGGACAAAGCCAGCTCATTAAGCAGCTTGCGAACCGGGTGACCGCCCCGGTTGAAAAAATTCCTGTCACTGAGAGCGACTTTCAGCACCGGAATCTGCAGGCGCCCGATCAATACCTTCATGACCGGATGCAGTTGCCGATCCTCCAGGATAAAATCGAACAACATGGACACCAGATTGATTACATCGCTGTCCACCTGCCCCGGGTTCAGGCTCTGCCCATCCCCAGCCCGAAGAATGGGTTGTAACTGCTCGTTAAGGGGCATGACGACACTCTCGCCCCAGTGTCGGCTGTTGGCCTGTGCTTCCGTCAGGCGTGCCATGAGGCGCTCCGTATCAATGCAGCCCTCACCACCATGGCCCCGGCCGCCGGATACGGCGCCCCCCTGATGCAACAGTGCACTAAGCTCGGAGAAGGTCGCCCGGGACGATGGCCCGCCATAACCTCCACCGGCAGGGCCCGGCGAGACATCAGCACCGGAAGGTTCACCCGTGCCACCAGCTCCGGGCCGTTGACCGGACCGGGCTGGCCCCCTTCCGACCGGCGGACGAGTCATCTCCGGCAACACCCCCTCATCGATCAGCGTCCGGTTCGCCTCCTGGTAGAAGTCGCCCAGTGTATCGGCAAGCAGGCGGTCGAACAGCTTGAGGACCACCAGCTTGGCCCGTATGTCTATGTCAAGATCAGCGCAGGCTTCAGCCACTCCGCCACAGATAACGTCCGGGCTCAGGGGCATCTGCGCATCTTTCAGTTGAATACCCGGTACCAAATGGCCGACCCGCACGGTCAACAGGCGGATCTGTTCAGGGTAGCGATTCCGGAGCTTGTTAATCAGGTTATCGATGGCAACCTGCTGTTCCAGCTGTGAATGGTCCACCAGACTGAGAGAATCCTGGTCGATGTCCTCCAGAGAGCCGGCCGCCTGTTGGGGCAGGAACTTTCCGATTTCGTTGAACGCCTGGCTGACATACTGGAGTATCGACACCACCATGGCCTTGCGGCGCAGCCTGAGCTCACGCATGGCATCAAAATAGACTGTCTGGTCGAGGTTGGTACCTGCCCGGTCGGCGAGTTCGAACAGGGCATCGTCGGCGCGATCAAAAAATCTGGCAAGAACAGATTTCAGTGACTGACCCGAGGCATCACGCAGGCGAACCAGCGCAGCCGGCAAGGAAAACCGGGCAGGCGGTTTCTGGCCTGAAAAGCTGACAACCTTGTTATCGTGCGCCATAGCTGCTCCAGGTTCTGATCGGCCAATATCGGAATTTCTGTCCACCTCACATGATACGAGCTGCCTGCGTCAGGTTGTGTCAGAATTTGTCACCTTTTGTGTAGACCTGACCTATATCACACTTTAGCAACCCAGCTTTATAGAGTAGCAGGCAGGGGGCGAACGTTTGGCGATTGCCCGAGTGCCCTATAGAATAACCGGCCTTGACACTGTTCCACCCCAAACCACCGGATGCCCTTCCCTATGATCACCACAGAAATCCTCCGCCAGGCCAGAATCGAAAATGTTGCCCAGAGTCTGCGCGAAGATATCGGGGACGGCGACATCACGGCAAAGCTTATACCGCCGGAAAAGCGCGCCAGCGGCCGGGTTATTACCCGGGAAGCCGCCACCATTGCCGGTCGCCAGTGGGTTGAAGAGGTTTTCCGGCAGGTTGATCCTTCGGTGACGCTTACCTGGCAGGTTACCGATGGCGAAACCGTGCCGCCCGATCAGGTACTTTTCACCATGGAAGGCCCCGCGAGAAGCTTGCTTACCTCGGAACGATCAGCGCTCAACTGGTTACAGACCCTCTCCGGCGTTGCCACCGCCTGTGCCGGATATGCAGCCAGGGTGGCCCATACTGGTGTTCGCCTGCTTGATACCCGGAAAACCCTGCCCGGGCTGCGCCTGGCCCAGAAATACGCGGTTACCTGTGGCGGCTGTTACAACCATCGCATCGGCCTGTGGGATGCGTTTCTGATCAAGGAAAACCACATTGCCGCGTGCGGTTCCATAGCCGATGCCATTCTGGCGGCTCACCGGATTGCACCGGGCAAACCCGTTGAAGTGGAAACCGAAAACCTTGACGAACTGGACCAGGCCCTGAATGCAGGGGCAGACATCATCATGCTGGACGAGTTCTCGCTGCAAGACATGCGCACAGCGGTTGCCAGGACCGCTGGCAGGGCAAAACTTGAGGCCTCTGGCGGGATTAACTCAACCACCCTGGTTCCGATCGCGGAAACCGGCGTGGACTTCATCTCGATTGGCGCGCTGACCAAAGACATCAGGGCCGTGGATCTGTCCATGAGGCTGGACTGATCAGCCTCCGGACAGCAAACGGTCGATTGTCTCCAACTCCCTGACCAGCTCGCTCCCGGGCTCTGGCCGGCCACGAAAATGCTCCTCAGCCATGGGCGCTATGCCGGAAACCGCCGGCAGCGGGTGGTCGTGCGCAATCAACTCTTTCATTCTGGCCACAAACACAAACTGCAGCCACTGGTAAAACTCCAGGGTATCGATACAAAATGGCTTGGTGCTCTGAAAAGCCTCTTCAGGCGGCAACTCCGACGCCCAAAGCCCGAGTTGACGTAATTCCACCTCAATGCTCAACAGGCTGTCTGCAACCTGCCTGATCGGATTATCGGGCCTGGTCATATCAGTCTCGCTTCAATCAATCAGTGGCTCCAGCTCCACTGTTTCGCCATGCAGAACCCGAAACAGGTCCTCGTACTGGCGTGTCAGAGGGTGCTTGGGCGCCATATGAATCAGGGGCTGCCGGCTCTGATGGGACTCTTTCATTTTCACGGAACTCGATAGCCTTACCGGCAACACAGGCAAGCCCTCTTCGATGAGCTCCCTGACCAGCTGCCTCGGCAAACTGGCCCGGGGCTGGAACTGATTGGCGATAATTCCCTCAACAACCAGGTCTTCGTTATGGTCTTCCTGAAGATCACGAATCTCATTGAGAATGTTGTACAGAGCCTGGCGGGAAAAATCGTCACAATCGAACGGTATCAGGCAGCGCTGGGCCGCAATAAGTGCGGACCGGGTATAAAAATTGAGCGCAGGCGCCGTATCGATGTAGATGGCGTCAAAGGTTTCCTCCAGCCTTTTAAGGGCTTCGCGCAGCTTGTAGATCTTGTGCTTGGCCTCCAGCTTGCGCTCAAGGAAGTCCAGCTCCGGACTGGATGGCATCACAAACAGGTTTTTGAACGGTGTCGCGTGAACGAATTCGTCCGGGCGGCGATTGAATACTGTAAATGCGACGGTCTGTTCAAGCAGATCGGCGGCGGTGTCCTTGAGCTCACTGGCCGGCTTCCCCAGCAAATAATGGGTGGAGTTCCCCTGGGGGTCCAGGTCCACAACCAAGGTTCGTTTTCCCCGAGCTGCACTGATAGCGGCAAGATTGCAGGCAATACTGGACTTGCCAACACCGCCTTTCTGGTTGAATACCACCCGTCTCATTTTGTCTCTCCCTTGATAAGCACGTATCGTTCTTTTGATGCCACTATAGCCTCGCGGGCTTTCACCACCCCATGACCGTTTTCACAAACGGGATCGTGAGTCTTCGCTGCGCCTGAAGCGAATTTTCATCCAGTATATCCAGAATGCCCAGCAAATCCCCAAGCCGCCTGGGAGCCCGGCGCATAATGTAGCCGGCGACGTCATCCGACATCACCAGACCACGCTTTTTCGCCCGCGCCATCAGAATCTTCAGTCGGTCATCGTCCCGGTAGATTCCCAACTGGATGGTCAGGCCGTGACTGAGCCGCGATACCAGATCTGGCAACTTGAATGGCAGGTTGGCGGGCAGATCCGACAAACTCACCAACAATAATCCGTCCTGGTCCTGTATCCGGTTATACAAATGGAATATGGCTTCCTCCCACAACAGGTCACCCGCAATGCGATCCAGGTCATCCAGACAAATCATTTCCTGGGCCTCAAGGCCGGAAAGTGCCTCGGGGCCAAAGGGCTGCAGCTCGGCAATACTGATGCAGACCGCAGCCTTGCCACGGTTTTCGCTGCGATGGCAAACCGCCTGCAGGAGGTGACTTTTCCCGGTATCGGCATCGCCGCACAGAGCAACCACAGGAACCCCGGTGGGCTGATTGCACGCCGCCTCCAGGCGCTTCGCCGCATCGGTATTGCGATCACCGTGGAAATTATCAAAACGCGCATCGTCACGCAGCCTGACGCCAAGAGCCAGTTGGGATTCACTCATGACCGCGTGGCCCTCCAGGCCCGCAAACCCCAGACACCAAGGTAATGAACACCACTGAACACCGCCGAGGCGGCTACCAGCAAGATACCGGCATCAACCACCCAGGGCGGCATGGGCAAATCCGCCAGCAGCATAATGATCGCCAGTGCCACCAGAATCTGAACGAAGGTATTCACCTTACCAGGGATACTTGGCTCCATATCATAGCGGCCAACGCCGTAATGGTACGCCAGCGCACCCGACACGATCAGCAGGTCCCGCCCCAGAACCACCATGAACAGCCAGACCGGCAAAACTGAGGTCAGCGTAAGCATGAGATACGCTGTGATCAGTAAGGCCTTGTCGGCAAGCGGATCGGCAATTGCCCCAAGCCTGGAACGCCAGTTAAAGTGCCGCGCCAGGAACCCGTCAATTGCATCCGTGCCGGCCGCGAGAAAAAAAATAACCAGCGCCCACCGGTAATCTCCGGCCAGCAGCGCGCCGGCAAAGGGAACGATCAGAAGAATCCGCAGAAACGTCAGGGCATTGGGAATCCAGCGCCAACTGTGCAAATTCAAAAGATCCCCTCCGGTTACACCTTACTCGCCGCCATCGGTCCCGATGACAGGAGACGGTTGCCAACGATAATACAGAATCTGGTACAGGGACTGGAACGCTTCCCTGGCCTCTTCTTCATCAACGGGCACCGGCTGATAGGTAAACAGGGAAGCATCCGCGGCCTCTTCCTCAGGTGATTGCTGATCCGGACCCGCCTGCTCCGGGTCCGCACTTGCGGTTGCGCCTTCAGCACTTGTTGCGGGCGACGGCGTCTGATTCAGTATTGTCATTTCAGCGGCATTCCCGGGCCCGTCCGGAAGATCAGATTCCATGGGGACAAACCGCGGATCCAGGGCGATGTACTCCCGAAGCTGGTCCAGCTCACCGGAGAAAGCCACTCGCAGGGTAAGCTGTTCATCCCGCACCCGGTGGGCCCCGACACTGACAACCGGTGTCAGGCTCTCCAGCACCTGATTGGCTCGCGCATAGCCTTCAAGCGAGGTAACGCCGCGCAGCACAATATCCACTTGTGGGGAGTCCCCCACTTCCGAAGCAGCGACAGCGTATCGGCTGGCGTATAACTCTGCCCAGCGGTCGATCATGGCCTCTGCCAGTGCCTCGGGGGTCTGGGCGACTACCGACTCCTCACCGGCATTCATGGCCATACCATCGAAGACCCAGCCGGCGCGCCACTGGCCGCCAGTGCGGCTGACCCGCACCAATGCAAGGACATCCTGGTCCAGATCCCGGGAGACCGACTTCACCCGATCAATGAACTGGCCCCAGATATCCGAGAGCAATTCACGATCCTTTGTGAAATCCGAAGGCGGCAGCGCCACCGGCAAACCTCGTTTCCTGGCGGCCTCATCGAACGCGGCCTGCCAGGTTCCAGCGTTTTCTTCCCGGGCGTCTCCAGCGACGTCCACCGCGGGCCGGGTTACCAGTGTTCGGGAGCCCCGATCCTCAGCCGCAATCCAGGCCAGGGTGAGCGGCCGGTTAGCACCCCATACCGGAGCATTGATGGATGCCAGTGCGCGGTTCACGCCTACAGCCCCGAAAGACATGCTCAGGATGCTCTGGCCGGATTCGTCCCGGGCGACCTGGTAGGAAAGCAGCAAGGACTCGGCGTCGGACAGAAGCGCTTCTGCACCGTCCATCGCCAGCACATCCCGGGTGCCAGAAACCCGGACAAGTACCTGGCTCAGCCCGTCGGCATACCCCTCGGCCAGTTGATCCGGCGCGGAACCCGCGACCGGCACCTTTGCCGAATACAGCCCGGGGACTGTCACCGCGGTGGCCGGGGCAGAAAATCCGGCCAGCAGAAACGTGAATAGCGCAAATACCCAAGTCATCGCTCGCACAGACCTGTGTGTCGGCTTTTGTCCTGATACTGACATGAAACACCCTGCAGTTCCCATGAATGGCGCATAGGATACACCATGCCCCGAGGCGTGAGTAGCGACGCCGGATTTCAGAAAAGCAAACTACATTTGGAGCCCCAAAGCGCAGCTGTTAAAATCCGGCGCCTGACCCACTGGCCAACGGTTAAGTACACCATGAGCGAATACAAGCCCTCCCTCACCTACCGCGATGCCGGCGTTGATATTGACGCCGGCAATGAACTCGTCAGCCGCATCAAGGACACCGCAGCCCGCACCCGCCGCCCGGAGGTTCTTGGCGGTCTCGGTGGCTTCGGCGCCATGGTCTCGATTCCCGCCGGATACAACGAACCGGTTCTGGTTTCCGGCACCGACGGGGTGGGCACCAAGCTGAGACTGGCCATGCGGCTCGACAAACACGACAGCATCGGGATTGATCTGGTTGCCATGTGCGTGAACGACCTGGTCGTCGGCGGGGCTGAACCGCTCTTTTTCCTGGATTATTACGCCACCGGCAAACTCAACGTCGATGTTGCCGCCCAGGTGGTTGCCGGAATCGGTGAGGGTTGCGAACAGGCCGGCTGTGCGCTGGTGGGCGGCGAGACCGCCGAGATGCCGGGCATGTACGAGGGCGACGACTACGACCTAGCGGGCTTCTGTGTGGGCGTTGCCGAGCGCAGCGAGATCATCGATGGCAGTAAGGTCCAGTCCGGCGATGTGCTGATTGCCCTGGGCTCCTCGGGCCCCCATTCCAACGGCTACTCCCTGATCCGGAAAATTCTGGAAGTAAGTAACGCCGATCTTGACCAGCCCATGGGCGAGACCACCCTGGCCAATGCCCTGATGGCACCCACACGGATTTACGTGAAAAACCTTCTTCAACTCATTCGTGAAGTGGACGTGCGTGCACTGTCCCATATCACCGGCGGCGGACTGCCAGAGAATATTCCCCGGGTACTGCCAAAGGGCAGCGTGGCCGCAATCGATACCGCCAGTTGGGCACTGCCTCCAGTGTTCCAGTGGCTCAAGGACAATGGCGGCGTGGCCAGTGAAGAGATGTATCGAACCTTCAACTGCGGTATCGGAATGATTGTCTGTGTACCGGCCAATCAGAAGGAGCTGGCCCTGGATACCCTGAAAGCATCAGGCGAGCATGCCTGGCAGGTGGGCTTGATCGAACGCGCAGACAACGATGAGGCAGATGCCTGCGTTCGCTACGCGCCGGGGCTGCTGTCCGCATGAAGGCAGATCAGACTCCGTTGCCGAAAATCCTGGTGCTTGCGTCTGGCAGCGGCACCAACCTCCAGGCATTGATTGATGCCAGTCGTGAGCGGGATTTCCCCGGACAAATCATTGCCGTCGGCTGCAATCAGCCCGGTGCCTTTGCCCTGGAACGTGCGGCCCAGGGCAACATCGAAACGTTTGTGGTCAACCACAGGAACTTCGAATCCCGGGACGAGTTTGACGCCTCGCTTATGGCAGAAATCCTTCGCTACAACCCGGACCTGATCGTACTCGCCGGCTTCATGCGGATTCTGACCACCGATTTTGTCCGGGCTTTCCGGGGCAAGATGCTGAACATTCACCCCTCCCTGCTGCCCAAGTACACCGGGCTGAACACTCACCGCCGGGCACTGGCAGCGGGCGATACGGTTCACGGCGCGTCCATCCACTTCGTGACCGAGGAGTTGGATGGCGGGCCGGTTATTGCCCAGGCCGAAGTGTCTGTTGCACCCGAAGACACGGCCGAAAGCCTCGCAGAAAAGGTTCAGGTGAAGGAACACATCCTTTATCCCATCGTGGTCCGCTGGTTCTGCGAGGGCCGGGTTCAGCTGGGCAGCAATTACGTCATGTTTGACGGCGAGCCCCTGAACGCGCCCATGCGCCTGCCCGACAGCTGATCACCCGCCTGAACGAATTGTCATCTCCGTATCTTACCCGGGCAGCTACACTATCGTCATTGATGACGGTATTTGTTCGGGTTCGGCAATATGCACTCACTAACGATCTCCAAACTCCGGGGCGCAGCATTACTGCTCTGCTTCGGCATTCTGGCAAGCCCTGTCCAGGCGGAATCGGGCACCGGGCTCACCCCCTTTGAAGCCAGCTACACAGCGGCCATGGAAAAAGGCGTCTCCCTTAATGGCACCGCAAAACGGACTCTGACCTCTCAGGGCAACGATATCTGGCTCTACCGAACCGATGTGGATTCCTTTATTGCCAGCATTGACGAATCCCTGATCCTCAGGTGGGAAAACGGCCGGGTCGTGCCGATGAGGTACCGCTACCACCTTTCCGGGTTTCTGATAAAGGATCGGAAGCATTCCATCGATTTCGACTGGTCGACAGGTGTGGCCACCGGAGAGTACAAGGGCAAGCGCTTTGAAATCGAACTGGAGGAAGGGGTCCTGGACCCGCTCGGCTACCAGCTCCAGCTGCATCAGGATATCCGTAACGGCGAACGTGACATGACCTACAAGGTCATTGATGGCCGGTCAGTTGATGAGGAGCGTTTCGCAGTCATAAACGGCGAGGCTACAAGCACCGGTGGCGACCGAACAGCCTTTCTGAAAGCGGAAAAGGTTCGGGAGGACTCGAAGCGCCAGACCCTGATGTGGTTCTCACCCGAACAGGATTTCCTTCTCGTGCGACTGCTTCAGGTGGAGCCGGACGGCAGCACCTACGAGCTGAAACTGAAAGCAGCGGATTTCGGGCCCTAAACCTCGCGCCCGGCCTCACGCCAAACGGCTTTGACCTCATCCGCGATGATCCGCAGACCTTCGGCAACCCGCTCATCGTCCTGGGAATAGGTGACGCGCAGGCACTCGTGCCGGTGTTTCCAGCCGTCCTCCGGCAGCCCCGGAAAGAAATAATGGCCGGAAACGACCAGCACACCACGGGCTTTCAGCCGCCGGTATAACTCAAGGCTGGTAATCGGCAGATCCGGGAACCACAGCCAGAGAAACATCGCGCCCTCCGGCTTGTGGAGATACCAGCGGCAACGATCTTCTCCCATGGCTTCCCGAAAAACGGCGACGGCCTTCTGCATTTTCGTCTTGTAGAACGGGCATACCACCTCGCGGCTCAGCGAGAGGATCTCGCCGGACCTGACCAGCGGTTCCGCCAGCATGGCTCCGAAACTGCCCGTGGCCAGATTAATGATGGCGTTAATGCCCGAGAGCGCCCTGATGATCGGCTCAGCGGCAATCACAATACCTGTACGCGCCGCTGGCAGTCCCAATTTCGACAGACTCAGGCAGAGGATAATCTGCTCGTTCCAGGTGGGCGTTGCGTCGACAAAAAGCAAGCTGGGAAACGGCGTGCCATAGGCTCCGTCAACGATCAGGGGCACGTCGTGGTCACGTGCCAGCTGCTCAAGACGCGCAAGCTCGTCGTCGGTCACCACATTGCCGGTCGGATTCGTGGGCCGCGACACGCAGATAGCGCCCGTCTCACCAGTGACTTCCACGGCATCAAAGTCCACCCGGTACTTGAATTCGTGGGCATCGGTAAAGGAAATATCCGGTCGGATCGCATGGAACAGACCAGGCTCGATGCCAGCGTCGGCATAGCCGATGTATTCCGGAGCCAGAGGCAACAGAATATGCTTGCGCTGACCTTCACCGTAGTCGCCGCCAAACATGTTGAACAACATAAAGAAGGCGGCCTGGCTGCCATTGGTAAGCGCGATGTTCCCGGGCTTCAGGCCCCAGGCGTACTCGCGGTTCAGCATCTCGGTGAGCGAGGCGATAAACTGCTTTTCGCCCTGGGGCGGATCGTAAATGCCCACCAGGCGCCGGACATCGCTTTCGCTGCGGCTCATATCCGCCAGAATTTCCTGCACTCGCTGCTGGATCTCGGGAATATGCCCGGGATTACCGCCACCCATCATGATCACGTCATCGCCGGATGCCATGGCGTTACCCAGATCATCCATCAGAGACGTGATACCGGCATCGGCGGTGAACTTGCGACCAAAAGCAGAGAGTTTCATGGGGTAAAATCCATCTGACCTGAACTGAAAATATCGGGTGATACCGGAAGTGTAGCTTGCTCCTGCACCTGGCGTTATTCGCTGAGCGAGATCCCCAGGTTACTGACGCCTTCGTTGGCTGCGTCCTCCCGAAGCCGGGTCACGAACTGATCGGTGGGCGTGCGCTGGCGCTTGAGGGCAAGCACCAGTTCCCGCTGGAAGGTCTTGTCGTCTTTCATCAGGGGGTGTTGATCCAGCAGGCGAACCAACTCGTCTTGGTCGAGATCTCCCCCCTCCGAAAGCTCAATGAAATTCATCACCGTTGCCGTGGCCATCTTCGAGGCGTCGGTTGCCCGGTGTTTACCCGGGTTCAGACGACTAAGCAGAGCCTGTTCCAGCAACTGGCAGAAATCGAAGGCCGGGTAGACGCCGTAGGCATCGAAAGCGTTCACATCCGGAGACAGGGTCTCCAGCTTTGCCAGCAGTTGAGGGATGGCGGATTCCGAGACATCCTTCTGGAGCAGGTCCCAGCCAAGGTCCAGCAACTGGCGCATTTTGGCACCGGTTTTCAGGCCGACGGCGTCTGCGAACAAGGCATAGTTGGGAAATGAGCGCTCAGCCAAAGCGAGCAGGAAGGCGCATTCACGCCAGCCCTGCAACTGTGAGACTGCTTTGAGGAACTGGTTGGCGTTCATGTCTTGGGCAGGGTTACGCCGGTCTGGCCGAAGTATTTGCCGCCCCGGTCTTTGTAGCTGGTCTCGCAGATCTCGTCGGATTCGAAGAAGAGCATCTGGGCCACGCCTTCGTTGGCGTAAATTTTGGCCGGCAGGTTGGTGGTGTTGGAAAACTCCAGGGTAACCTGACCTTCCCACTCGGGCTCAAGCGGAGTGACGTTGACGATGATGCCACAACGGGCGTAGGTGGATTTGCCGAGGCAGATGGTGAGTACGCTGCGTGGGATGCGAAAGTATTCCACGGTGCGGGCCAGGGCGAAGGAGTTTGGCGGGATAATGCAGACATCGCCGGTGTAGTTGACGAAGCTGTTTTCATCGAAGTTCTTCGGGTCCACGGTGGCGGAGTGGACGTTGGTGAAGATTTTGAATTCGTTGCTGCAGCGTACGTCATAGCCATAGCTGGAGGTGCCGTAGGAGATCACGCGGCCTTTTTCGGTTTCACGAACCTGTCCGCTTTCGTACGGTTCGATCATGCCGTTTTGTTCGGACATCCGGCGAATCCACTTGTCGGATTTGATGCTCATTGGCAAAGTCTCGTATTCACTGGGAAAAATTGAGGCGTAGTTTACCTGTTCCCTTGGGGTCTGTCGAAGCTTCCAGGGCTTACTTTTCTACATAGACTGTGGAGTCAGCGGGCGCAGGAAAAGCGGTCCAAAAACCGCTTCGAGCACATCCCTGTGGCTTGTCTCCGGCCTTCCCTGGCCTCCGACATTTTTGGACCGCTTTTCCTGCGCCCGCGAACGGCCCCTCGTTTTCGCCGCCCCGAACGCTCTCTTCTTGCTGCAGTTTTAGTGCTCGGTCACCGAAACACTTGATATCGAGCCGGAAAGGTTCCGTTCGCGGGTCGAGAGCTCAGCTCCGACTCTTCTGGCGATATCGCGATACCGCCGCGCTACTTCGGAGTCCGGTTCTACGATCACCGACGGGGTGCCGCCGTCGGTCTGTTCGCGGATGGTCATGTGCAGGGGCAGCTGACCCAGGAGCGTGGTGTTGTATTCTTCGGCGATGCGCTCGCCGCCGCCGTGGCCGAAGAGGGGCTCTTCGTGGCCGCAGTTGCTGCAGATGTGGACGCTCATGTTTTCGACAACGCCGAGCACGGGGATGTCGACTTTGCGGAACATTTCGATGCCTTTTTTACCGTCCAGCAGGGCGATGTCCTGGGGAGTGGTGACGATCACGGCGCCGGTGACGGGGACTTTCTGGGCCAGGGTGAGCTGGATGTCGCCGGTGCCGGGGGGCATGTCGACGATGAGGTAGTCGAGTTCGTTCCAGAGGGTCTGTTGCAGCAGTTGCATCACCGCGCCGCTGACCATGGGGCCGCGCCAGATCATGGGAGTTTTGTCGGTAACGACGAAGGCCATGGAGTTAGCCTGGAGGCCGTGGGCTTCCATGGGGACGAAGTATTTGTTTTCGCGGGTGTCGGGGCGTTTGCCTTCGGGGACGCCAAGCATCATGCCGATGCTGGGGCCGTGGATGTCAGCGTCGAGGATGCCAACTCTGGCGCCCTCAGCCTGGAGTGCCAGAGCGAGGTTGACGGCGGTGGTGGATTTACCGACACCACCCTTGCCGGAAGCGACTGCGATGATGTTTTTCACGCCGGGAACCGAGGGCAGGTCTTTTTGAACCTTATAGGCGTGGATTTTCTGGCCGACGTGAACGTCGGCACTCTCTACGCCATCGACGAATTCCAGCGCGCTGGTCACGATCTCCTTCAGCGCCCCGGCGATGCCTTTCGAGGGGTACGGCAGCTCAACCATGAGGGTCACTTTGCCTCTGTCGTCTGCGCCCAGGGATTTTACGGCACCCAATTCGTAGAGATCCTTGTTGAGGTACGGGTCGCGATACTCGCGGACCGCGGTTTGCAGGGCCTGCTCTGATATCTGTGTCATCGGGTTCTCCGGAATAAGCTAATGCGCGATTTTAAGCACGGAAACAGGTGATTCGGATGAAAAATATCTGCTCGGAAGGTATCATCTGTGCCCGTTTCTGACCATATGGGGTCTTTACCTGGCGCAATCAATTCCGACGG
Source organism: Marinobacter sp. SS8-8 (assembly GCF_030540945.1). NCBI lineage: Bacteria > Pseudomonadati > Pseudomonadota > Gammaproteobacteria > Pseudomonadales > Marinobacteraceae > Marinobacter > Marinobacter sp. SS8-8. Next base: position 118,799 of record NZ_JASSVN010000009.1, read on the forward strand.
CCGCCAGGACCCCGTTTTGTCTTTCCAACCCGTATCAACATAAGGTTCGGACATCACCATGACGCAAGCGAGCAAACAACAGCGCGATATTCTGGTTACCAGCGCCCTGCCGTACGCCAACGGCCCTATCCATCTGGGCCACCTGCTGGAATACATTCAGACGGATATCTGGGTACGTTATCAGAAAATGCGTGGCCAGAACTGTTACTACGTTTGCGCCGACGATGCCCACGGCACGGCCATTATGCTCCGGGCCGAGCGGGAAGGCATCACGTCCGAGCAGCTGATTGACCGGATCCGCGATGAGCATCAGGAAGATTTCCGCGGCTTCCACATCCACTTTGATAACTACTACACCACCCACTCCGAGGAAAACCGCCAGTTCTCGGAGTACATTTACCGCCAGTTGCAGGAAAACGGGCACATTGCCACACGCAAGATCACCCAGTCCTACGACCCGGAAAAGAACATGTTCCTGGCGGACCGGTTTATCAAGGGTACTTGCCCGAAATGCAAAACCGAGGATCAGTATGGGGATAACTGTGAGGCCTGTGGCGCCACCTACACACCGGCGGAGCTGATCAACCCGCGCTCGGCCGTGTCCGGGGCGACGCCCATCGAGAAGGAGTCCGAGCACTATTTCTTCAAGCTGCCGGATTTTGCCGATTTCCTGGCGAAATGGACCCGTAGCGGCACATTGCAGCCACAGGTGGCCAACAAGCTGGCCGAGTGGCTGGATGCCGGGCTCCAGGAGTGGGACATTAGCCGTGATGCGCCCTACTTTGGTTTCGAGATCCCGGATGCCCCCGGCAAGTATTTCTATGTCTGGCTGGACGCCCCGATTGGCTACCTCGCCAGCTTCAAGGACCTGTGCAACCGGGAACGCATTGATTTCGAACACTTCTGGAAGGCCGATTCCACCGCCGAGGTGTACCATTTCATCGGCAAGGACATCATCAACTTTCACGCCCTGTTCTGGCCGTCCATGCTGCACGATGCCGGTTTCCGAACGCCAACGGCGGTCTGGGCCCATGGCTTTGTGACCGTGAACGGCAAGAAGATGTCCAAGTCCCGCGGCACCTTTATCATGGCCCGCACCTATCTGGACCACCTGAATCCGGAATACCTGCGTTACTACTTCGCGGCCAAGCTGACCGGCAGCGTCGATGATATGGACCTGAACCTGGAAGACTTTGCCGCCCGGGTGAACTCCGATCTGGTGGGCAAGGTGGTTAACATTGCCAGCCGCAGCGCTGGCTTTATCACCAAGCGGTTCGACGGCCAGCTGGGCCAGATCACCGAGCACGACAAGCTGAAGGAGTTTGTCGATGCCGGCCAGCAGATTGAGGAATTCTACGAAGCCCGTGAATTCGGCCGTGCCATGCGCCGGATCATGGAGTTGGCGGATATTGCCAATCAGTACGTTAATGACGAGCAGCCCTGGGTAATCGCCAAGCGGGAAGGCCAGGATGAGAATCTTCAGGCTATCTGCACCAACGCCATCAACATGTTTTATCTCCTGATGACCTACCTCGCACCGGTGCTGCCCAAGACCGCCGAGGCTTCCGAGGCGTTCCTGAACGCGAAGCTGGACTGGAACAAGCGTTCTGAGCTGCTGGGAAATCATCGCATCAACAAATTCAGGCCGCTGATGAACCGGGTGGACATGACCCAGATCGGGAAAATGCTGGACGCCTCAAAAGAGGAACTTCCCGCAGCGACCCGAGAACCGGCGCCGGCTGCCAGTCTGGAGCCGATCACCGACGAGATCGAATTCGAAGATTTCGCGAAAGTAGACCTCCGGATCGTTAAAATAGTGAAAGCCGAACAGGTTGAAGGCGCCGACAAGCTCCTTCGCCTCACCCTTGACGTGGGGCACGGCGACCGCAACGTGTTTGCTGGCATCAAGTCTGCTTACAGGCCGGAAGATCTTGAGGGCCGCCTGACCGTGATGGTTGCCAACCTCAAGCCCCGTAAAATGAAGTTCGGCCTGTCCGAGGGCATGGTTCTGGCAGCGGGGCCGGGGGGCAAGGAGATCTTTATCCTGTCTCCGGATTCCGGTGCCACGCCCGGCATGCGGATCATGTAACAACCGGCAGCCGGGTCTATGGAGCAAGGCATATGACCGAATACCTGCTGATTCTGGTCAGCACCATTCTGGTGAACAACTTTGTGCTGGTTCAGTTCCTGGGCCTGTGCCCGTTCATGGGCGTTTCCGGGAAGCTCGAAACGGCCATGGGCATGTCTCTTGCCACCACCTTCGTGCTGACTCTGGCGTCGTTATCCAGCTATCTTGTCTACACCTATCTGCTGGAGCCGCTGGACCTGGCCTTTCTAAGGACAATCACATTCATTCTGGTGATCGCCGTGGTGGTCCAGTTCACGGAAATGGTGGTGCACAAGACCAGCCCCCTGCTCTACCGGGTGCTGGGTATTTTCCTTCCCCTGATCACCACAAATTGCGCGGTGCTTGGGGTCGCTCTCCTGAACATTAACAAGAACAACAACTTTGTGGAGTCGGTTTTGTATGGTTTTGGCGCAGCGGCCGGCTTCTCCCTGGTCCTGGTCCTGTTTGCCGCCATGCGTGAACGCATCGCCGTTTCTGACGTTCCGGTTGCGTTTCGCGGGGCCGCGATCGGGCTGGTTACGGCCGGGCTGATGTCACTGGCGTTCCTGGGCTTTGGCGGCCTGGTCAGCGTTTGACGGGTAGCTGGATTAGGAGTAGTCGTTTATGTGGACAAGCGTTCTCGTTGCCGTTCTGGTTCTCCTGGCCCTGGCCGTTGTGTTCGGCGGCTTGCTGGGCTTTGCCGCTGAGCGGTTCAAGGTGGAAGGTAATCCACTGGCTGACCAGATTGATGCCCTCCTGCCACAGACCCAGTGCGGGCAGTGTAGCTATCCGGGTTGCCGGCCCTATGCAGAAGCCATTGCTCGGGGCGGCTGCATTAACAAGTGCCCGCCCGGTGGTGAATCCACCATCAAGGCACTGGCCAATCTGCTGGGTGTCGAGCCGGAACCCTTGGACGCGGAGCATGGCGTTGAGCAGGTCAAGCGGGTTGCGGTCATCCGCGAGGACGAGTGCATCGGCTGCACCAAGTGCATCCAGGCCTGTCCGGTCGATGCCATTCTCGGGGCCGCTAAACATATGCATACCGTTATTGAAGGCGAATGTACCGGCTGCGACCTCTGTGTGGAGCCCTGCCCGGTCGACTGTATCGATATGGTGACTGTTGAGCCGGATATCCTTACCTGGACCTGGGCGCCACCGACCCCGGGACTCATCGCCACTGACCGGCAGGGAGCCAGTGCCTGATGACACAACTGTGGGACTTCTCCGGTGGCATTCATCCGCCGGAGCACAAAGACTTCTCAACGACCCGACCGGTTCGTCGAGCCGGAATTCCGGAACGGCTGGTGCTGCCGCTCCAGCAGCACACCGGAGACCCGGCCGAAACGATTGTTGGGGTGGGCGAGCGGGTTCTGAAAGGCCAGAAAATCGCGGCGGTCAAAACCGGTATGGGTGTTGCCGTTCATGCGCCAACATCCGGTGTCATTGAGAGCATTGTGGAACATCCCGTTCCCCACCCATCGGGAATGGCGGACTGGTGCATGACGCTCAGGCCGGATGGCGAGGATCAATGGTGCTCCCGCAAGCCCGTGCCTGACTATCGTGCCCTCGACCGTGACCAGGTCCTCGGGATTATCCGGGATGCCGGCATTTCCGGCATGGGCGGCGCCGGCTTTCCCACCAGCATCAAGCTCCGGCCACCCCGCGACCGCAAGATAAACATACTGATTCTGAACGGCGCCGAGTGCGAGCCCTACATTACCGCCGACGACATGACCATGCGGGAAAAAGCCGATGAGGTTGTTGCCGGCCTCAAGGTTATGGCGTGGATTCTTCGTCCGGAACGTTGCGTTATCGGCATTGAAGACAACAAGCCGGACGCCATTGCGGCGATGCGCAAGGCAACCGAGGGCACCCAGACTGAAATCGCCGTCATTCCAACCAAGTACCCTTCCGGCGGCGAGAAACAGCTGGTCCAGATACTGACTGGCATGGAAGTGCCCAGCGGTGGCATTCCGGCTGATATCGGAGTCATATGCCAGAACATCGGCACCGCCGTTGCCGTGGCGCAGGCCGTGCTTGACGGTACTCCACTGATTTCCCGGGTTGTTACCATTACCGGCGAAGCCGTACGCGAACCGGGCAATTTCGAGGCGTTGATTGGCACACCGATAAAATATCTGCTCGAACAGGCCGGCGTTCAACAGGACAGGCTCAGCCGTCTGGTGCTCGGCGGCCCGATGATGGGCTATACGCTTACAACCGACGCCGTTCCGGTGATTAAAACCACCAACTGCGTCATTGCTGCAGCGGCCAGCGAGTTACCGGCACCGCTGCCGGAACAACCCTGTATCCGATGCGGACAGTGCGCCGAAGCCTGCCCCATGGAGTTGCTGCCACAACAGTTGTTCTGGTACGCCAAGGCCACCGAGTTTGACAAGGCCGAGCACCTGAACCTGTTCGATTGCATCGAATGCGGGGCCTGCTCCTATGTATGCCCGAGCTCGATCCCGCTGGTGCAGTACTACCGCTTCGCCAAAGGCGAAATTCGCATGCAGCGCGCAGAACAGCGGAAAGCGGACCGGGCCCGGGAACGCTTCGAAGCTCGCCAGGCCCGCCTGGAGCGGGAACGGGAAGAGAAAGAGCGGAGGCGCAAGGAACGGGCAAAAGCTGCGGCCGACGCCCAGGCAAGGAAAAAAGCCGAAGCGGAGCAAGCAGCGGCGGAAGGTGCGGTCGCTGACGGACGCTCTGCCAAGGCAGCCCTGGTCGAGCAGGCCCTGGCCCGCAAGAAGGCAAAAGCCGAGGCATCCCAGCCACCACCTGCGGCCGAGCCCCAGTCCACCCACTAACCAAGTCAGGCTCGACACCCATGGCGTTAGTTCAGCAGTCCTCACCCCATACCCACAAGGCCCGTCCGACATCCCGCGTGATGTTATGGGTGATGATTGCGGCGTTGCCTGGCCTGCTCGCCCAGACTCTGTTTTTCGGCTGGGGCAATCTCATCAATGTGATCTTGTGCATCGCCGTCGCCGTTATTTCCGAGGCCGCCCTGCTCAGGCTCAGGAAAAAACCGGTGGCGTTTTTTATCAGAGACAACACCGCCGCCGTTACCGGCTTGCTTCTGGGCCTCTCCCTGCCACAATTTGCGCCCTGGTGGGTTTCAGCGGTCGCGGTTATTTCGGCCATCGTAGTTGCCAAGCAGCTCTATGGCGGACTGGGCTCAAACCCGTTCAACCCCGCCATGGTGGGCTATGCGCTGGTACTGGTGTCGTTTCCGGTTGCCATGACCACCAACTGGGCAGAACCGGCTATGCTCTGGGGCGGCGCGCCGGGCTTCGGTGAAACCCTGGAGACCATCGCATCAGGCCAGCAGACAGCGGTAGATGGCTGGACCATGGCCACACCTCTTGATGAGTACAAACACAAGATCGTCAGCCATACTTCCGCCGAGGTACTGAACCCCGAGATCTTCGGTGACGGCATCGCCAAAGGCTGGGAGTGGGTGAATGCGGCCTTTCTTGCCGGCGGCCTCTTGCTGATCGGCCTTGGTATTATCAGTTGGCACATTCCGGTCGGTTTTCTTGGTGGACTGATCCTGATGAGCCTGGCATTTGGCAACAATGCAGACCTGTATACGCCGCTATCACTTCACCTTCTGGCTGGCGGAACCATGCTGGGTGCCTTCTTTATCGCCACCGACCCGGTCTCCGCTGCTACCAGCCATCAGGGTAAACTGATTTACGGGGCGGGAATCGGCATTCTGCTCTATCTGATCCGTACCTGGGGCAGCTATCCCGACGCCGTTGCTTTCAGCGTTCTGCTGATGAATTTTGCCGTGCCATTTATCGACTACTACACACCACCACGGACTTACGGCCATCACAAGGCCCGCCGGGGTGTACCAGGCAATCGGGGGTAAACCATGGCCGCCATAGCACAGTCCATGCGTCGCAGTGCCATCGGCCTCGGCTTGTTCGCCATCATAACCGGTGGCACCATTGCAGTGACTCAGGTAGCCACTGAGGAACGAATTGAACAGCAGGCAGCGCGCGCCGAAGCAAAGGCGTTGTTCGAAATCATTCCCGAAAGCCGGCACACCAACGACCTGCTCAGGGATACCGTGCAGTTGCCGGCCAGTGAACGGCTGACCCTGCCGGGCCCCCTGACGGTCTGGGTTGCCCGGCAGGATGGCCGACCGATAGGCATGATCATGCCCATTGTGGCACCCGACGGCTACTCCGGGAACATCCAACTGCTGGTCGGCGTGGACATGCAGGGCACCATTCTTGGCGTCCGGGTAACCAGCCACAGAGAAACCCCGGGGCTGGGCGACCGTATCGAGACCAAGAAATCGGACTGGATCAGGAGCTTCGATGGCCGGTCACTCGGCGAACCACCCCACCGGGAGTGGAACGTGAAAAAGAACGGCGGCCAGTTTGACCAGTTTACCGGCGCCACGATCACTCCGAGAGCCGTGGTAAAGGCTGTTCAGAAAGCGCTGATCTATTTTCGAGAGAATCGCGGAGTAATCCGGGAGCGTCTCAATGAGGCGCCGTCTCAGGGGAACGAAGCCTTCAAACCGGAAACGATTGCTGGCGAATCGTTCAACACGGAGCATTCCTGATCATGGCGACCAAATCTTCCAGCGAAATCATCCGCGACGGCCTCTGGGACAATAACCCGGCACTGGTTCAGGTTCTCGGGCTGTGCCCCTTGCTGGCCGTTACCAGCACCGTTGTGAATGCCATTGGTCTTGGCGTGGCAACCCTGATGGTGCTGATGGGGTCCAACCTTGCCGTGTCACTGATTCGCAACTTTGTCAGCGAATCCGTGCGCCTGCCGGCTTTCGTCATGATCATCGCTTCCTTCGTGACCTGCGCCGAACTGCTGATGCAGGCATTTACCTATGAGCTCTATCAGATCCTGGGCATCTTCATCCCTCTCATCGTCACCAACTGCGCTATCCTTGGCCGGGCCGATGCCTTTGCCTCCAAAAACGCACCTGGCCCGGCCCTTCTGGACGGAGCCATGATGGGGCTCGGTTTTCTCGCAGTACTGGCTGTGCTCGGCGGCATTCGCGAGCTCACCGGCCAGGGAAGCCTGTTTGTTGACATGAACCTGCTGCTCGGCCCCGCGGCTGCCGACTGGGTCGTCCGACCGTTCGAAAATTACCCGGGCATGCTGTTTATGATCCTGCCACCCGGGGCTTTTGTGGGCCTCGGCCTGCTGATTGCCCTGAAAAACGGCGTCGATAACCACCTGAAAGAACGCCGAAAGGGCAGTGAGCCGGCTCCGGTAGAGGCTGGAAGCAAACGGGTCCGGGTTACCGGAAACATCTCCTGACCCCCGGTTAGCAACTGACTGAGCGCTGATGAACAAACAGAAACGTATTGAGATCTTTACCCGACTGCGGGACGCCAACCCCCATCCGACCACGGAGTTGAACTACTCAGGCCCGTTTGAGCTGTTGATTGCGGTAATACTGTCTGCTCAGGCAACGGACGTGGGTGTGAACAAGGCGACCGACAAGCTGTTTCCGGTGGCCAACACTCCGGAAGCCGTATTGGCTCTGGGTGTTGATGGTCTCAGGGAATACATCAAAACCATTGGCCTGTTTAACAGTAAGGCCGAAAACATTATCAAGACCTGCCGTATTCTTATTGAGAAACACAATGGCCGGGTACCGGAAAACCGGGAAGACCTGGAAGCGCTTCCCGGCGTAGGGCGCAAAACCGCGAATGTGGTTCTCAATACGGCATTCGGTCACATGGCGATGGCCGTGGACACCCACATCTTCCGGGTTTCAAATCGCACCGGAATCGCGCCAGGAAAAAACGTTCTGGAAGTGGAGCAACGGCTGCTGCGCCTGGTCCCCAAAGAGTTCCTGCTCGACGCCCACCATTGGCTGATCCTTCATGGCCGCTATACCTGTACCGCCCGTAAGCCCAAATGCGGGGCCTGTTCTATTGAGGATCTCTGTGAATTCAAACAGAAGCGGGATTATCTTTAAGCCAGCCCCCTACCTTTCAACAGGAACAGCAAAGCCGGCGTCAAGCCGGCTTTTTACTGGCAGCCATCTCGTTGTTAACGCTGGCCCAGCATCTTCTCCTTCAGGTCCTTCTGGGCCGGCTTATCGGACAGCCAGATTCCGAACAGGGCTTTTTTGAAGGCCAGGTCGCCTACGGTGTCCTTGTGCTCACCGTTCTTGAGAACTTTCACGCCCTTCCCTGGCAGGTAGACCAGATCAAACACATCACCTTCGGTAATTTCTTCCTGAAACACCGCCATAAACTGGTCAACATCTTCCTGAATGGCGGACATATCACCGTCGGTTGAGGCCTTGAAACCGTCCAGCGTGGCCTCTGTCATGCGCTCACTGGTGATCATGCCGGAAATGATGTGCAAAGTAATGGCCTGGGGCTCATCCGCGTTGATTACGGCTTCGCCGTCGTTGATGGTTTCCGGTACGTAAAGACCACCGACGTACAGATCCATGAACCACTTGGAACGGGTACCTGCGCCGTTCAGCTTCAGCTCGGTATCCATGGCGGAGTAGGTATCCGGGACATCAACACCTTCAACGGTCAGTGCCGAGGCCGGTGCTGACAGCATGGCTGTCATCATAAGGGAGGCAAAGCTGGTTATAAGAGCCTTCTTCATCGTTCTATCCTTTTTGATCGTTATTATTGACGTGTTTCATTCGTGCACCGGGGTTCGACACCCTTATCCCCGCCCGGTCCTGGCATTCTATCAATGAGGCCGGCCACAAAGGCGCAACCTGGTTCTCATTTGCAGCGATCCTGAAACACAAAAACCAACCAGGAGCAACCTGGTTGGTTTTTGCGGCCGACTTGTCGGAAAGGGTTTATTTGAACAGCAGATTCCCTGACAGGCCTTCCTTCTCCAGGATTTCCCGGAGCCGGCGAAGCGCCTCAACCTGGATCTGGCGAACGCGTTCGCGAGTCAGCCCGATTTCCTGACCAACTTCTTCCAGGGTGCTCACCGGGTAGCCTCGCAGACCAAAGCGACGGGAAAGCACTTCCTGCTGCTTGTCGCTGAGCTGATCAACCCACTTTTCCAGACAGGAACACATATTGTTGTCCTGCAGGAGATCGGCCGGATCAGACGCGCCCTCATCCGCCACTGTGTCCAGCAGAGACTTCTCGCCGCCGCTGCCGATGGGCGTATCCATGGAGGCAACGCGCTCGTTGAGGCCCAGCATCCGTTTCACGTCCGCAACCGGCTTGTCCACCATCTTCGCAATCTCTTCCGCCGATGGTTCATGGTCCAGTTTCTGGGTCAGTTCCCTCGCAGCCCTCAGATAGAGGTTCAGCTCCTTTACCACGTGAATCGGCAGCCGGATAGTGCGTGTCTGGTTCATGATCGCCCGTTCAATAGTCTGGCGAATCCACCAGGTCGCATAGGTGGAGAAGCGGAACCCACGCTCGGGATCAAATTTCTCAACGGCCCGGATCAGGCCCAGGTTACCCTCTTCAATCAGGTCAAGCAGGGTGAGGCCCCGGTTCACGTAACGGCGGGCGATCTTGACCACCAGACGCAGGTTGCTTTCGATCATCCGCTTGCGGCCGGACTCCTCTCCCTTGCGCGCCAGGCGGGCAAAATAGACCTCTTCTTCAGGAGTCAGGAGTGGTGAAAAACCGATTTCGTTGAGATAAAGCTGAGTGGCATCCAGCTGTTTCTGGCTGGTGAAATAACGCCCCTTGGTGGGAAAATCCTCTTCGACGGCCGCAACCTCTTCGGTTACGTCCTTGTCGACTTTTTCTTCAGCTAACAGTTGATCTTCTGAGTCATCAATATCTGACACACGATCCATGATGATGTCTTCTTGCTCTGCTGACATTTGTCTTGCCCCGCCTCTCAATAATCCTGGATATTCGCCCGATACGTCTTGTTATTGCGGACGTTTTCGTCTTCATGTTTTTTCTTCAGGACATTTTGTCGGTCGGCCTGTTACGGCCTTTACCGTTTTTGTTTTTCTTGCGAACGCGGTTTGTCTTCAGTGCCGGGGATTGCGATCAGGCAGCCTGCTGACTGCCCGGCTCACTGGCGCGGTGGCAGATAATGGACTGGATCAACCGGATTGCCATTTTTTCGGATCTCAAAATGCAATATGGGTCGTTCAGCACCACTGCTACCGAGCTCTGCAATCACCTGCCCGGCTTTCACATCCTCCCCTTCCTGCACCAGAATCTTCCGGTTATGAGCGTACGCACTCAAATAGTGCTCGTTGTGATTCACAATAATGAGGTTGCCGTATCCAAGCAACCCGTTGCCGGCGTATACCACATTTCCCGTGGCTGCGGCTCTTACAGCATCCCCGGCTTGCCCTGCGATATCAATACCTTTATTGACTTTTCCGGATGATGAGTATCCAGCAATTACGGTGCCAACATGCGGCCAGCGCCACTCTATGCGGGCGACGGTCTGGGTCTGGGACCCCAGTGACGCATCCTTGCGAGGCGCCCTCGTGACCGAGGGCTTTGGCACAGTAGCCGCTGCCTGTCTCGGCGTTAAAACCCGGCCTGGCGTGTTGGTCGCAGACGCCGAAGGCCTGCTTGCTGAACCAGTCTGGCGGCCAGAGGTTACAGTTCCGCGAAGATCAAGGCGCAGTACCTGACCGGCTTTCAGGTTCCAGGGAGGACCCATGCCGTTGGCATTGCCAAGCTCACGATAATTCCGCCCGTACCGCCAGGCTATGCTGTAGAGGGTTTCGCCCGGTTTGACAACGTGCCGGCCCCAGTATACCGGAGGGTTATAAAGATCATCCTGGTACAATGCCGGGGTGTTACAGCCGGAAAGAAACAGCAGTGCAATGAGGGAAATCAGTGGGAAGGACCGGTACTGCGTCTTTTTCAGGGAGCGAGAGGATTCAAAGGCACCGGGCGGGAACCGGGGGGACGCCGGAAGAGTGGCATTGAGTAACCCACGCAAGAATCTCACAGAAATAAAACTGACCCAGTTATGAAAAATCCGTATAAACCACCCAGCCTGTAGAAGCAAACTCTAAAATTTTAATAGTAACTTGCTAATATATTGCACATTTCCCGATGAAATCCAAGTTACTACCCGCCCCCTCTGTTACCTGTCGAAACACCTGATTTGTGCGCCAGGTAACACTTTCACCCAGTTTTACCGCCCCCGCTACCCGGCCTGAGTAACACTCCGGCTGCGAAAACCAACCCATTCAACCAGTAAAACAAGACAGAAACCGGCCAGCGCCATCAGACCTGCCAGTGCTATCTGAGGATCCTGCCCGGCCTGTTCGGCGAATGTCCAGGGCCAGATGCTTACCTCATTAAGGGGCACCTGTTCACCGGCACTGTTGGTGCGCCAACTGAGTATTTCTTTCCAGGGCCAGACCTTATTAAGGGCGCCGATCATGAATCCTGTCAGCAACGCCAGCACCAGATCATGAAAGTGATGAAACGCCCAGGTAATCAGACGCGCTATCGATAACAGGCCGACCACACAGCCCGCCGCAAACAGCAGTAAAATGCCCATATCCAATGACTTGATGGCCGCCAGTACCGGCGCATACATACCGATAGTAACCAGAATAAAGCTGCCGGAAATACCAGGAAGAATCATGGCACAGATGGCGAGCGCCCCGGCACCGAAGAACGCCAGAGCAGAGGGTGAAACCTGCCCCGCGGACAAGGTGGTAATCCACCAGGCAACCGCCATACCGGTCAACAGCGGCACCAACAGCGGCACTCTGTAATGTCGCACCTGGCGCCCCACATGCCAAACCGAGGCAGCGATCAGGCCAAAGAAAAAACTCCAGATGAGGATGGGGTATTCCACCAACAGATAACTGATCGCTGAAGCCAGCGTCGCAATACTGGCGAGAATGCCCGCCAGCAGGCATACCAGAAAGGTGCCGTCGCAGGCCTGCCAGAACGCCCGGAAATTGCCCCGCAACAAGTGCCGGAAAACGGCAACGGGCACGACATTAATGGCTTCCAGCAATCGGAAGTAGATGCCGGTAATGAATGCAATGGTACCGCCGGACACACCCGGCACAATATCGGCGGCGCCCATGGCGATACCGCGAAGAAAGACCGCCGCTGGATGATGGCTACGCGGGGATTCTGGACTGGCATTACTCGATACCGGACTGTTCATAACTATCGGACAACTCCTCCGAGCAGGGGCACAAACCGGACAGGTTCGAGCTCCCTGTGGTCAAAACGGTCGCCGCGACGAATCACTTCCACCAGCACCTGATTTTCCTCGCCGACCGGTGCAATCAGAACACCTCCGTCCGCCAACTGGGCAAGCAGCTCACCGGGAACCTCAATAGGTGCCGCCGTCACGATAATACCGTCGAAAGGGCCACGCTCCGGCCAGCCCATGCCGCCATCGGCGTGCTTGAAAAATACGTTTCTGGCGTGCAATTGCCGCAAACGCTCCCGGGCCCGGTCCTGAAGTGGTTTGATACGTTCAACACTGTAGATCCCGGAAAACAGGCGCGCGAGCACAGCGGTCTGATAACCGGACCCGGTACCCAGCTCCAGCACATTTGAGGGGCAGTGGGCCAGCATCAGCTCGGTCATCCGGGCCACGATGTAAGGCTGGGAAAGGGTCTGTCCGTAGCCAATCGGCAGCGATGTGTCTTCGTAAGCCCGATGGGACAGGGCTTCATCCAGAAAAATGTGCCGGGGCACCTCCCCCATAATCTCAAGAACCTTGTCTGATTCAATGCCGGCTTCCCGCAGGCGCTGAACCAGCCGCATCCGGGTGCGGCGGGAGGTCATCCCGATGCCTTCGAGCTGAGCCGTCATCCACTGCCCTCCAGCGTACCCAGCCATTCCCTGAGCGGAGCCAGTGCCTCGTGGCGGGTCATGTCAATATGAACGGGCGTCACCGACACATAGCCCTCACGAATGGCGTGGAAATCCGTTCCGGGGCCGGCATCACCGCCCGCCCCGGCGGCACCGATCCAGTACCGCTCCCTGCCCCGGGGGCAGGTCATCGGAACCGCACCTTCTGCCCGCTCACGATGACCGAGCCTGGTAACCCGAATACCCGCCAATTGCTCCCAGGGCACATCCGGGACGTTTACGTTGAGAATGGAGCGCGGCCCAAGGACCAGGGGGCGTTCGCTCTCAAGGAGCATCCGGACAACCCGGGCCGCCGTCCCGTAGTGACAATGACCATTGTTAACCAGCGAAACCGCAATGGCAGGCAGCCCGAGATGACGCCCTTCGGTGGCCGCAGCTACGGTACCTGAGTAAATAATGTCATCACCAAGATTGGCGTGGGTATTAATGCCCGAAACCACGCGATCAAACGGTTGCCGGAACAGGCCGTTTACCGCCAGGTGTACACAGTCTGTCGGCGTTCCGTCCACCGAACGAAAGCCATTGGGATGTTCTTCCACGGTCAATGGGCGGTTCAGGGTCAACGCGTTACTGGCACCGCTGTGATCGCGGTCAGGCGCCACCACCTCAAGCTCACCAAGCCCCTTCAGCCCCTCGTACAGGGCAATCAGGCCGGTTGAATGAACGCCGTCATCATTCGACAACAGAATACGCACGATGTTCTCCGCTAGCCTTGTTGTTCGTTATGTCGGCCGAGACTCATGTCCTCAAGCTCGAAAATATCATTCAGGATCGCCGTGGCATACTGCCCCGGAGAAAGCAAAAACGCCAACTCCAGACAGTCGTCACCCGGCCAGTGCCAGACAAGATCTTCCGGCCTTGCCGCCAGGGGCCTGCGCTCGGGTTTCATGCGGGTGACCGAGAACAGATCCGCCAGCCCGGGTGTCTGCGACACTATACCTCGCTCCCGGGCCTCCAGCGGCCCCGTGGCCGTGGTGCCTCCGTCGCCCCACAGTGGGCCTGTTGCCGAAGCCTCAGCCCAGCTGCCATCCTGGACGCGGGCGGCAAGCACCTCATTGAACAGCCAGGAGCGCGCCGCCGAAAAATACAATACGTTTTTCGCGCCCCCGCTTCCAGCGCGCTTTTTACCTCCACGACCTTTTCCGCCTGATCGGCGACGCCGGTTCAACGCTGACGGATCGGTATGGAGAGCCCGGTCCAGATTGGCGCCATCCCGTCCAAACCGCTGGGGACCGAAATAGTTCGGAGCGCCGGCAGCAGCCAGCCGCTGTAGGGCGTTTTCTATCGCCTGCCGATCCCCGGAAACCTTCCTCAGGGTAATCACGAAACGGTTACCCCGGTGGTCACCGCGACGCAACTTCCGCTCATCCCGGAAGGCCGATACCACCGGCCAACGGGAGGAAATCCCTTGAAGCAGATCCGCATCCTCAGCCTCACGGCCCGGACGATAGAGACTGAACCACTGACGGGTTACCGCATGACGATCCTTCAGACCACAAAAACCCACGTCAAAGTTGCGGCAGTGAGTCAGGCGCGCCAGTTCACGGGCAACAAACTCGGTATTGTCGCCGACTTTCTCCAGCCTCACGCAGAGGTGCTCGCCGCGCCCCCGGACCTCCGTTGGCTCCGGAGCGGTCAGCTCTCCGGTCAGGTCCAGAACCTCGTCCACGAAGAAATCCGCGGGTGACACCTTGAGCTGGGCATAAGCCAGGCGCTCGCCACCAGACGTTGGCCAGTCGAGCCTCCAGTGGCTCACGAATCCACCGCTTCAAGCAGGCAGATGGCCTGGCAGGCAATACCCTCATCACGGCCAGTGAAGCCCAGCTTTTCCGTTGTTGTTGCCTTGACGCTGACACGGCTGGCGGGAACACTGAGATCCTCAGCAATGTTCAGGCGGATAGCATCAATATGGGGTGCCATTTTCGGAGCCTGGGCGATTACCGTGGTATCAACGTTGACCACGCTGAATCCCTCATCACGCACACGCGCCATCACCCGGCGCAGCAGATCACGACTGTCCGCCCCCGCCCACTCGTCACTGGTGTCCGGAAACAAATGGCCGATATCGCCAAGTGCCACGGCGCCCAGCAGTGCATCTGCCAGCGCATGCAGCAATACATCACCATCGGAATGGGCCTTCAGCCCCCGGGAATGAGGAATGCTTACACCACCAATAATGACAGAGTCGCCTTCACAGAAGGCATGGACATCGAAGCCCTGACCAATACGCATAATGTGCTCCGGAAAACTCGGAAAACTCAGAACCGACTCAGGATAAAACCTGCGAGCGCCAGATCCGCCGGTACCGTTATTTTAAGGTTGTCAGGCCGCCCCTCAACCAGAACCGGCATGTTACCGGAAAATTCAATGGCAGAGGACTCATCAGTAATGGAAAGGCCCTCTGCGAGGGCACTCTCCAGAGATTCAACCAACAACCGGTATCTGAACATCTGCGGCGTCAGGGCCCGCCACAGGCCACTTCGGTCAACGGTTTCGGAGACCTCGGGAAGCTCTCCCTGGCCAGCCTTTTTGAGGGTATCTGCCACCGGCGATGCAAGCAGACCACCCACGGGGTGGGTGAAGAGCCGGTCAACCAGGTTGGCAAGATCCCTGGCATGAATGCAGGGCCTGGCGGCGTCGTGGACCAGAATCCAGTCATCATCGGCTACCTGCTCAGCCAAAGCATGCAGTGCCGACAAAACCGAACAGGCGCGTTCAGAGCCGCCAGCGCAGGTCTGGATGCGGCTGTCCCGGCTGGCTTCCGTTTCCGGCCACCAGTGATCGGCCGGGTGAAGTGGCACCATGCAGCCGGCAAAAGGGGCGGAGTCCATCAGGCGGGAAAGGGTGATATCCAGAATACAGCGCTGATCAATCCGGAGGTACTGCTTTGGATGATCCGCCTGCATACGCTGGCCAATGCCGGCGGCAGGAACTATCAGCCAAAGTCTCGGAGTGGTCATAGACAATCAGTTTTCGACAACGAGGAAAAAGGTCTCGCCTTCCCTGATCAGGCCAAGGTTCATCCTCGCCCGTTCTTCGACGGCGCCCTGCTCGTTGCGCAGATTCCTGACCTCAGCATAGAGACGTTCGTTGCGGGTAGCCAGTTCGGCATTTTCGTTACGCTGCTCAGCAATGGACTGCTCGAGTGCCCATACCTGCGCAAAGCTGCCTTCCCCGACCCACAGGCGCACCTGGAGCAGGAGAATCACAACCACCATTAAGGTCCAGAGCAACTTCATTGCCGATACCGTTCGAAAATTAATCAGTCAAAATAACAACGCCGGACGTTGAGTATAGACTTTAGAGTAGATTAGCAACAAATTCTTCTAACTGCCTGTACAAAAAGGCCATCGCATCCAAACTTTCGTCCAGAACACGATGGCCTTAACCGTTTTTTGCCGCCAACCGGCCTGACACTTTGCCAGAACCGGTCAAATCAGTCGATCAGCCCTGCCCCTTGATCTCGCTCAGACCGCGATAAGGCGCCTTGCCATCCAGGGCTTCTTCAATACGCAGCAGCTGATTGTATTTTGCGACTCTATCCGAGCGGCACAGGGAGCCGGTCTTGATCTGGCCGGCACAGGTCGCTACGGCCAGATCAGCAATGGTGGTGTCCTCGGTTTCGCCGGAACGGTGCGAGATCACCGCCGTAAAGCCGGCATCCTGGGCCATCTTGATGGCATCCAGGGTCTCGCTCAGGCTGCCAATCTGGTTGAACTTGATCAGGATGGAGTTACCAACGCCCTTCTCGATACCCTGTTTCAGGATCTTGGTATTGGTAACGAACAGGTCGTCACCCACCAGCTGAACCTTGTTACCGAGCTTGTCGGTCAGCACTTTCCAGCCATCCCAGTCGCTCTCGTCCATGCCGTCTTCGATGGACACGATCGGGTAACGCTCGCACAAACCCGCCAGATAGTCGGCAAAGCCTTCCGAGTCAAAGCTCTTGCCCTCACCGGATAGCTGGTACTGGCCATCCTTGTAAAATTCGGAAGAGGCACAGTCCAGAGCCAGGGTCACGTCGGTACCCAGCTTGTAACCGGCCTTCCCAACCGCTTCCTGGATCACCGCCAGCGCTGCCTCGTTGGACGGCAGGTTCGGGGCAAAACCACCCTCGTCACCCACCGCGGTACTCAGGCCCTGGGCCTTCAGCACTTTCTTCAGGCTGTGGAAAATCTCCGCGCCAACCCGCAGGGCCTCGGAGAAACTCTTGGCGGAAACCGGCTGAACCATGAACTCCTGGATATCCACGTTGTTATCCGCGTGCTCACCACCGTTCAGGATGTTCATCATCGGCACCGGCATGGAGAACCTGCCAGACGTACCGTTGATATCAGCAATGTGCACGTACAACGGCTTGCCCAGAGAAATCGCCGCCGCCTTGGCCGCCGCCAGGGAAACCGCCAGGATTGCGTTGGCGCCCAGGTTGGCCTTGTTCTCGGTGCCGTCCAGCTCCAGCATGATGTTGTCCAGAGCACGCTGATCGGCCGCGTCTTTGCCGATGAGGGCATCACGGATCCTGGTGTTTACGGCCTCAACCGCCTTCAGGACACCTTTGCCAAGGTAACGGGATTTATCGCCATCACGCAGCTCCAGCGCTTCGCGGGAACCGGTGGAGGCACCGGACGGCGCGCAGGCAGTGCCCACAGTGCCGTCTTCGAGGATAACGTCTGCTTCGACAGTGGGGTTACCGCGGGAATCCAGAACCTCACGGCCTTTGATGTTGGCAATCTTGGTCATTCTTCTCTGTCTCCAAGTTCGTGTTCAAATTTGGGAGTCAGAGCGAGCGGGAACGGCCCTGCGAAAACCGCTACAAGCACATCCATGTGCGCTTGTTTCGGGCCATCCTTGGCCCTCTACATTTTCGCAGGGCCGTTCCCGCTCACTCCCATAGTCCGTATAAACGCCAACACCGCCAGTCAGGCGGTGTCGATAGGTTTAAAACTTTTTACCAGATCATCTACTGCTTTCACCCGCTGCAGGAAAGGCTCCAACTGGCTGAGACGAAGGGCGCAGGGACCGTCACACTTGGCCTGATCGGGATCAGGATGAGCCTCCAGGAACAAACCTGCCAGTCCCTGAGACATACCGGCCAGCGCCAGATCAGTAACCTGGGCACGTCGGCCACCCGCGGAATCGGCTCGTCCACCCGGCATTTGCAGTGAATGGGTCACGTCGAACATCACCGGCACGTCCATGGCCTTCATGATGCCAAAGCCCAGCATATCAACGACCAGGTTGTTGTAACCGAAACTGCTGCCCCGCTCACACAGGATTACCTTGTCATTACCGGCTTCCTCGCACTTGGTAATGATGTGCTGCATCTCCTGGGGCGCCAGGAACTGGGCCTTCTTGATGTTGATCACTGCGCCGGTTCTGGCCATCGCAACCACAAGGTCGGTCTGGCGGCTCAGAAAGGCTGGCAACTGGATAATGTCGCAGACTTCTGCAGCCGGAGCCGCCTGTGCCGGCTCGTGTACGTCGGAGATGATGGGAACACCGAATTTGCTCTTGATGTCCGCCAGTATCTGCAGCCCCTTTTCAAGACCGGGGCCCCGGAAAGAGTTCACAGACGAACGGTTGGCCTTGTCGAAGGATGCCTTGAATACGTAAGGGATACCGAGCTTGCCGGTGGCTTCAACATAAGCCTGCGCCACTTCCATGGCCAGTTCTGGCGACTCGAGGACGTTCATGCCACCGAACAACACAAACGGCCTGTCGTTGGCAACCTCGATCCCCGAAACGTTTACGGTGCTCTGCGCCATACTCAGGATCCTTTCTTGTTGGCCAGTGCTGCCTCAACAAACCCCCTGAACAGCGGATGGCCGTCGCGGGGCGTGGAGGTGAATTCCGGATGGAACTGACAGGCCACAAACCACGGATGATCCGGCGCCTCGACCACTTCCACCAACCGGCCATCGGTTGAGCGACCTGCGATTTTCAGGCCGGCCTCTTCCAGCCTCGCCAGGAAATGGTTGTTCACCTCATAGCGATGACGGTGGCGCTCGCGGATCGTTTTCCTGCCATAGCAACTGGCAATGGTTGAATTATCGCTCAGCACACAGTCCTGGGCCCCCAGCCGCATGGTACCACCAAGGTCCGACGCTTCTGTCCGCTCCTCACGCTCACCGGTAGCATCCAGCCATTCGGTAATCAGGCCAACCACCGGTTCAGGGGTGTGCTCGCGAAATTCGGTACTGTGTGCGTCCTTCAGGCCGGCCACATTGCGGGCGTATTCAATCACCGCTACCTGCATACCCAGACAGATGCCCAGATACGGAACCTTGTTCTCGCGGGCATACTGGACCGCGCGGATCTTGCCTTCCACCCCGCGCTCACCGAAACCGCCGGGCACCAGAATAGCATCGGCACTGGCCAGGACCCCGGTGCCGTCACGCTCAATATCCTCGGAATCGACGTAGTTGATATTAACCTTGGTGCGGGTCTTGATGCCGGCGTGCAGCAGGGATTCGATCAGCGACTTATAAGCGTCCAGGAGCTCCATGTACTTGCCAACCATGGCGATGGTCACTTCCTGCTCCGGGTTCATCAACGATTCAACAACATTGTCCCACTCGCTCAGATCCGCAGGCCGGGCGTCCAGGCCAAAGCGCTCGATAACCAGTTGATCCAGGCCATGCTCATAGAGCATGCGCGGAATGGCATAGATGGACCTGGCATCCTGCAGAGGAATAACGGCCCGTTCTTCCACGTTGGTGAACAGGGCGATCTTGCGTCGGGAGCTTGCGTCTACCTCATGCTCGGAACGGCATAGCAGAATGTCCGGCTGCAGGCCTATGGAGCGCATTTCCTTGACGGAGTGCTGGGTCGGCTTGGTCTTGATCTCGCCGGCGGTGGCTATGTAAGGCACCAGGGTCAGGTGCATGAAGATCGCGCGCTGGGGGCCCACTTCCACCTTCAACTGACGGCAGGCCTCAAGGAACGGCAGGGATTCGATGTCACCCACGGTGCCACCGATTTCGATCAAGGCCACATCAGCACCGGCCGCACCCTCCACCACACGACGCTTGATTTCATCAGTGATGTGAGGAATCACCTGAACGGTACCGCCGAGATAATCACCGCGGCGCTCCTTGCGAATAACTTCCTCGTAGACACGGCCGGTAGTAAAGTTGTTACGGCGACTCATCGGAGTGCGAATGAAGCGCTCGTAGTGGCCCAGGTCGAGGTCTGTTTCCGCACCATCCTCGGTGACAAATACCTCACCGTGCTGGAACGGGCTCATGGTGCCGGGGTCCACGTTGATGTACGGGTCCAGCTTGAGAATAGTGACCTTCAGGCCGCGTGCCTCGAGGATCGCGGCCAGCGAGGCTGATGCGATACCTTTCCCCAAGGAGGACACGACACCGCCGGTGACGAAAATATAACGCGTCATGCAGATTCCGTGATTGTCTGGTTCGGTGAAGGAGGGAGATTGTCATCTCAAGATGGGACGCCAGACTACCAGAAAGGCCCCGCTGACTCAATCACATTCCCGCTCTACAACCAGCCGCCAAGCGGCGGCATCGGCGCCTCCCGAGTATTGTTCAGAACACCATAGATCGCCAATGGCAATGAGCTCCGCCGCCTCTCCGGAACCGGCAAAAACCAGTGGCAGACGGGCTCTCTCCCAGGGTGGAACAGCCATTTCCTGCAGCCACTTCTTGAGCGAGCGGGACGGGCCGCCGGGACGAAAACGGACCCGCTCTCCGCCTTGCCTCGTAGTTATCCGTATTGGCGGCAGTGGCGTTTCCGGGGTACTGGCAGGCTCCAGCGAGATGGACCACTCGCCCCACTTCAGGACAGCTCCGGGCTCCAGCGTAACCGGCGCTTCCGGTAACGCCCGCCGGTCCGGAACGAGGTACAGGTTACCCCGGAATCGACGCAGGCTGAAGCCCTCTGACCTGAACTCCGGCTCCCGATCCTCACCTGCAAACAACAGATCCTGCATGACCTGCTGCCAGTCGCCGACGGAAGGCGCATGGAACCCGCGTTCCCGGATCCACCAGCGAACAAGGTTTTTCTGTTCCGCCAAGGACAGAACCTTCAGACCCGGGACCGGCAGGCGCTCGTGCTCGCCGCCGATAGCCTGCCACTGTAACGCCGCCAATTTCCGGTTCAGTGTTTCGCTCTCGGCACAGGACCCTGCGCTATGGCGAAGCCTGCGGTTAAGCCCCGGCCAGCGATCCCGCAGAGTCGGAAGCACGCTGTGTCGCAAAAAGTTCCGGTCAAAGCGTTCGTCAACATTGCTGGGATCGTCTATCCAGGACAACCCGGCAGACCAGGCCCAGTGCTCGAGCTCGGACCGTTCGAATCCCAGCAGTGGCCGGATCAGGGCTCCGGCCCCAAGAGTACGACTGGCGGGCATGCCCGCCAGTCCTGCCACACCACTCCCCCTGAGCATCCGGAACAATACGGTTTCGGCCTGGTCATCGCCATGATGGGCCATCAAGAGCAGATCCCGGGGCTGCATCAGCATTTCCAGAACGGAATATCGCGCCTTGCGCGCCGCTTCTTCGATACCACCACCGCTTTCGGGATTATCCGTCGCAGCAACGGCTACCCGTTCAACCACCAGCGGTACGTCCAGCCGGGCGCACAAAGCCCGGCAGAACGACTCGGTATCCGATGCATTCGGCTGAAGTTGATGATTGACGTGAACCGCCCTGACAGTCCTGGAACCGCCATGACAATGGGTTGCCAGGTGCAGCAGCAGGGTGGAATCCAGGCCACCGCTCAGGGCAACCCACAGGCGGGCGTGATCGGGAAGTTCTCTGACCGGGGCACAAAGGGCCTCCGGCCAGTGGAATCCGGAGCCGGGCTCAGCGCCCGGTGTCATAGCGGGTCAGCCGCTCATAGCGGCGGGCTACCAGCTCATCCAGAGGCAGACGACTGAGTTCAGCGACACCGTTTACGAGAACCCCCTTGAGGGATTCCGACATTTTTTCGGGGTTGCGATGGGCACCGCCGAGAGGTTCAGCAACCACGTTGTCCGCCAGCCCGAGCTCTTTCAGACGATCAGCGGTGACCCCCATAGCCTCGGCGGCCTGGGCCGCGTATTCGGCGCTCTTCCAGAGAATTGAGGCGCAGCCTTCCGGGGAAATAACCGCGTAGGTGGAATACTGAAGCATGTTCAGCTGATCGCAGACACCGATGGCCAGTGCGCCACCAGAACCGCCTTCACCAATCACCGTGGAAATAATGGGTGTTTTCAGCCGCGACATCACCGCCAGGTTGAAAGCGATGGCCTCACTCTGGCCCCGCTCCTCGGCACCGATGCCCGGGTAGGCACCCGGCGTATCGATAAAGGTCAGGATCGGCATCCGGAACCGCTCGGCCATTTCCATCAGGCGCAGGGCCTTGCGATACCCCTCTGGACGTGGCATGCCGAAATTGCGCTTGACCTTGTCCCGCACTTCCCGGCCCTTCTGGTGGCCAATAACCATCACCGGCTTGTCATCCAGCCGGGCAGTACCGCCCACAATGGCAAGGTCGTCGGCATAGCGGCGGTCGCCGTGCAGTTCGTCAAAATCCTCGAAAATCGTTTCAATATAATCAAGGGTATAGGGCCTGCGCGGATGCCGGGCAAGACGGGAGACGTCCCAGGGCTGAAGGTCGGAGAAAATACTCTCTGTCAGGCTGACGCTCTTTTTCCTGAGCCGGGCAATTTCGTCGGAGATGTTGATGTCGGTGTCGTTGCCGACCATACGAAGCTCTTCAATCTTGGCTTCCAGATCGGCAATTGGCTGTTCGAAATCCAGATAATTAGGGTTCATGATGTTCCATCATTTTTTGCCAGGCGGGACAACGCTCCGCCAAACCAGAATTTGAAACAAAGATAGCAGCGCCCGGCCAAGGGCTAAAGCGGACCTTGGTATGAGTCCGCAATCTGACAAAGTTTTAATTTTCGGACTCACTCAATCATAGACCAGTTCTACCGACTGGTCGCCTATGAGGTACCGGAGCTCCAGCAACAGGTTGTCGTCGGGCTGAACCCGCCAGGACTCGCCCAACTCGATCCGGGTTGAAGCTTCAGGACTGCTGTACTCAATCCACACCGGGCTACCTTCGCAGCGGAAGGGCCGCAAGGTGCTGTCCAGTTTTTCAAGCAGGCCATTGTGCAACTGATCGGCATGGAGGCTCAGCTTCAGCCCTTGACTGAACTGCCGACGCGCTGTGGCGACGTCCATCACTGAACTTACCCGCATCTTCATCTGGCCGGAGTAGTCATCGTGGCTCACCTGCCCCTCCACCACAACAACCTGATCGGATTGCAGCAATTCCCGGTTTTCAAAGAAGGCTTCCGAGAACAGGGTGGCCTCTATCCGGGCACTCCGGTCGTCCAGCGTGATGAAACACATGGTGGAACCGGTGCGGGTTTTCATGGTGCGCTGGGCAACCACCAACCCGGCGACACGCTGGGGTGACTTGTTCGGTTTCAGATCGGCAATGGACAACCGGACAAACCGACGAACCTCTTTCTCATACTCGTCAAACGGGTGGCCGGTAAGATATAGCCCCAGGGTATCCTTCTCACCCTTGAGCCGCTGCTTCTCGGGCCATTCGCGGACTCCGGCCACGTCCTCATAGGGATCACCACCCTCACCCGCCTCGAGCATATCCCCGAACATATCCATCATACCGACAGACTTGTTGCGGGATTGCTGGCCGGCCTGTTGCACCGCCTTGTCAATACTGGCCATCAGTTGCGCACGGCCAGCGCCGAGCTTGTCCATGGCACCGGAGCGGATCAGGGCCTCCATGGCCCGCTTGTTGACTTTTTTCAGGTCGACCCGCCGGCAGAAATCAAACATATCCTGGTAGGGTTCGCCTTCTCCGCGCCCTTCAACGATACTCTGTATCGGCCCCTCGCCCAATCCCTTGATAGCGCCCAGACCATATACAATCTGGCCCTCATCGTTAACCGTAAAGGTGTATTCAGAACGACTGACATCCGGCACCAGAAGATCCAGCTTCATGTTCCGGCACTCTTCCACCAGCGTCACCACTTTGTCGGTGTTCTGCATATCGGCGGTCAGCACGGCGGCCATGAACTCCGCCGGGTAATGGGCTTTCAGCCAAAGAGTCTGATAGGACACCAGGGCATAGGCGGCCGAGTGGGATTTGTTAAAACCATAGCCGGCAAACTTTTCCACCAGGTCGAAGATATTTTCGGCCAGGGTCTTGTTGATACCATTCTTCTCACAACCATCAAGGAAGATCTGCTTCTGCTTGGCCATCTCCTCGGGCTTTTTCTTACCCATGGCCCGGCG
Source organism: Marinobacter sp. SS8-8 (assembly GCF_030540945.1). Taxonomy (NCBI): domain Bacteria; kingdom Pseudomonadati; phylum Pseudomonadota; class Gammaproteobacteria; order Pseudomonadales; family Marinobacteraceae; genus Marinobacter; species Marinobacter sp. SS8-8. The sequence goes on from NZ_JASSVN010000009.1 coordinate 143,002, forward strand.
AAGCATGTCCGCCCCGCCAAGGGTATAGCCAGCCATCACCTGGGCGATTTGCATAACCTGTTCCTGATACAGGATGACCCCGTAGGTGGGCTCCAGTACAGGTTTCAGGCCCTCGTACTGATAATCCGGGTGCGGAAACGACATGGGCTGGCGCCCGTGCTTCCGGTCGATAAAGTCGTCCACCATGCCGGATTGCAGCGGACCGGGGCGGAACAGGGCAACGAGGGCGATCATGTCTTCCAGGGAATCCGGCTGGAGGCGTCGGATCAGGTCTTTCATACCCCGGGATTCGAGCTGGAACACCGCCGTGGTCTCGGCTTTTTTGAGCATGTCGAACGACGGCACGTCGTCCAGGGGAATCTCGTTGATATCGAGCGGCTGCATCCCTTTCTTTTCCCGGCGCGGATTGATCATGTTCAGTGCCCACTTGATGATGGTGAGCGTCCGCAATCCCAGGAAGTCGAACTTTACCAGTCCGGCGTCTTCCACATCGCCCTTGTCGAACTGGGTTACCAGGCTGCCACCCTCGTCATCACAGTACAGCGGCGAGAAATCGGTAATTTTGGTGGGTGCGATTACCACACCACCGGCGTGCTTGCCTGCGTTCCGGCAGACGCCCTCCAGCTTCAGGGCCATTTCCCAGATTTCCTGGGCCTCTTCATCCTGATCCAGGAAATCCTTGAGCTGGGGCTCCTGAATCAGGGCCTTCTCCAGGGTCATTCCCGGTTCAAAGGGAATCATCTTGGAGAGCTTGTCGGCCAGGCCGTAGGATTTGCCCTGAACCCGGGCAACGTCGCGCACAACTGCCTTCGCGGCCATGGTGCCGAAGGTAATGATCTGGGAGACCGCCTCACGGCCGTATTTCTGGGCCGTATACTCGATCACCCGGTCCCGCCCTTCCATGCAGAAGTCGACGTCAAAGTCAGGCATGGAGACCCGTTCAGGGTTCAGGAACCGCTCGAACAGCAGGTCGTATTCGAGGGGGTCCAGGTCGGTAATCATCTGGGCATAGGCGACCAGGGAACCGGCACCGGAACCCCGCCCCGGACCCACGGGCACGCCGTTGTTCTTGGCCCATTTGATGAAGTCCATCACGATCAGGAAGTAGCCCGGAAAGCCCATCTGGATGATGATATCCAGCTCAAAATTCAGGCGCTTGTAGTAAGCCTCGCGCCTGGTATCATAGTCCGGGTCATCCTTGCTCAGGGTTTTGGCAAGTCGCTCTTCCAGGCCTTCTTCCGATACCTTGCGAAAGTATTCGTCTATGGTCATCCCGTCCGGGATCGGGTAGTTCGGCAGGAAATATTCGCCCATTCGAACCTTCACTGAGCAGCGACGGGCAATCTCCACCGTGTTTTCGATCGCTTCGGGAATATCGCTGAACAGCGCAATCATTTCATCGGCACTGCGCAGGTACTGCTGGTCACTGAAACGGCGGTCACGGCGCGGGTCATCCAGGGTACGGCTCTCGCCGATACACACCCGGGCTTCATGGGCCTCAAAGTCTTCAGCCTCCAGGAAGTGGACATCGTTGGTGGCCACCACCGGCAAACCTAATGCCTGGGCCAGCTCGACACTCAGGTGCAGGCAGTCTTCGTCCTGCGGGCGCCCGGTGCGCTGCAACTCGAGGTAGTAGCTGTCCGGATACAGCTCCATCCAGTAACGGGCCCGCTCACGGGCCAGCTCTGGCTTGTCTGCCAGAAGCGCCTTACCGACATCCCCCATTTTGCTGCCGGAGAGCGCAATCAGGCCTTTCGGACGAGCCTCAAGCCATTTGCGCAGTATGATCGGTTTTCCGAAGTTCTGGCCTTCGGTGTAACCCAGGGAAATGATCTCGGTGAGATTCAGGTAGCCGTCGTTATCCCGGGCCAGCAATGTCACCCGGAACGGATTCTCGGGCTCATCCGGGTTTTCAAGCCAGATATCGGCGCCGATAATCGGCTTTACCCCCGCCCCCATGGCTGCCTTGTAGAAGCGCACCAGCGAGCACATGTTGGACTGTTCGGTCAGTCCTACCGCGGGCATTCCCAGCGCGGCAACACGGTTGACCAGCGGCTTGACCCGTACCAGGCCATCCACCATGGAGTACTCGGAATGGACACGGAGATGTACAAAAGTCTGCGGCATAACGTCAGGTTATTCCTGCTGTAAAATTCGGTTAGGGCAACGGCCTCAGCCGCCAATCAGCGCCCGGATGTCTTCTTCCGTCTGCGGGCCAAAACGGGTTTCAACCAGATCGCCGTCCGGGTTAACGATAAATGTAGCCGGCAGGGCCAGGGGTAACTTCCAGCCAAACCCCGGGCCCGGATCGTCCGCAAGCAGGGTGAAATCGATGCCCATCCGGCCACCCAGCGCCACCAGCGCCTCGCCCTGTATACCATCAAAGTTAACGCCAAGGACGGTGATATCAGGCGCTTTGTTCAGCTCGTTTAACTCGGGAATTTCTTCCAGACATGGCTTGCACCATTCCGCCCAGTAGTTCACCAGCACCCACTGGCCACGCAAGGCGTCCCAGTTCAGCTTTGTACCGCCAGCCCGCTCCAGCTCAATTTTCTGGCAGCCCGCCAGGGCTATAGTCACCAGCAAAAGGCCGGCAGAGGCAAGCCGCGGGCGAACACGCAAAGAATCAGGGTACTGCACTGGAAAACCTCCTGTTAGACTACCGGCCACAGAAATCGTGATACCCATTCAGACAATCAGGCACGAAGATGACAGAGCCCACCCGGATTTTCCACAACCCGCGCTGCTCGAAATCCCGCCAAGCCCTTGAACTGGTTACCGAACGAGGTATTGAGCCGGAGATTATACGCTACCTGGAAACACCACCGACAGAGCAGGAGCTGAAGGATATTCTGGACGCGCCGAATCTGCGCCCCCGTGATCTGTAACTTCTCAACCACTTCTCTATGCCGGAAACACACTATGCTGAACAACCCCAAGGCCCGTCACACTGCCCGGGCAACCATGGCTCTTTACATCGGCGTGCTGGTCACGCTATTGATTACCACCTTCTATCCGGCGCCAGTGGAGGGCGTGTCGATTCCACTGATGCTGTCGGTGAAGCTGGTTCCGCTGCTGGCCTTCGCTGTACCGGTATTCCGGGCCAACAACCGGGGCTATATCTGGATGGCATTCGTGGTGATTTTCTATTTCACCCAGGCGGTCGTTTCGGCGTGGCTCAGTGAAGGCGCCCCCGGACCGGTCATTCTGACGATATTGACCTTCCTGCTGTTCACTGCCGCCATGATTCACCTTAAAGTGAACAGGCCGGTGACGAACTGAAACACACTTTTCAATACTTGGATCTTGGCGCCGGGGCGCAAACCGCACTGGCCGAGCAATTCCTGCCAGGCTCGGGTGTGGTCCATCATGGCTACGTCAAGCTCCCGCCAGAGGCTGTTCCTGGCATCCTGCGAAAGGTGCCGCTCATACCAGCCAGTGAAACTCTCCGGCATGGTATCCGCCTGAAGCTCGGCCAGCCGCTCAAACGGCTCAATGAGCGCTGTCCGCCCCTGCCTGACCGCACTCATGTACGGCTGGATCTTTTCGATGTACACACTGAAAAACATATTTCGCACGATATCCGATTGATTATTGGGCTTGCCGTTAAGGCACAGGGGTTGGCCCTCGGTTCTCTGCTTTAGTAGTCTGGTTCCGTCCCGCAGTCGTGCGGTCAGCAGGAGCGCGCTGTTGATCAACTGGCCGGCGCGGTATTCCGCCTGCCAGCGCTGATGAACATCGCCGGCAAAATCCAGGGAAACGGCCAGGTCCTCTGCGCGCAACCTGGCAACCGCTGCGTTCAGGCTGTCGATATCAAGGGCCAGATCCGAAACCGGGTTGCCTTCCGCCGATACCGGATAATACCCCTTGGCAAGGGTGAACAGCTTTTCAATTTCTTCGACACCCCAGGTAGCGTTCCAGATCGCAATGGGCAATGATTCGAGTTTGCTATCGATGGCCTCGGTAAGCTCTTCCGAAAATTCCTCATCCTCTATATCTGGCAGGCAGTCCCTGGCCGCCTCGATAAACCGGACTTCATAACGCAGGCGGTTCAGGGGCTGCATCACCCGCCCCATCACGGAGTTTTTCTCACCCACAACATACTGCAGCTCACAGCCGTAAAGAGAAAGAAAATCCAGCATCCCCATGTCCAGCTCGGGCATGGTCAGCACACGGTTCCGACGACGGGGAAGCTGGCTCGCAGACTCAAGCTCAGAGAGTTGAGGGTCGGTTTCCAGGACGCGGGCAACCCGCTCCACGTATTCATCCATCATGGGGCGGGCATCAGAGAAGGGGTTGCAACCTGCAAGAAGCAAAGCAAGAATCGGAGTGATGATTCTGCAAAATCCGGTTCCGGGCATCGGGTCCCCCTGCGGTGGCGTGTCATCGCCGTGGCCTTACCGCTTTTGCAGCAGGGTATCGACCTCCGCAAAATCACGGGCCACAAAACGTTCGGTTTCCGGCAGGTCTCCCTCGCGAACAAGCCAGGCGGTTTGCATACCTGCGTGTTCGGCTGCCTCAAGCTCGGCCTCAACATCGGACAGGAACAACACCGTGCCCGCCTCAACGCCCAACTCCGACAGGATATTGCGGTAGGAATCCGCCTCTTTTTTGCCGCCGATACGGGTATCGAAATAGCCAGAGAAGAACGGCGTGAAGTCACCCTCCGTGGTGAAGCCGAAAATCAGCTTCTGGGCCTTGACCGACCCAGAGGAGTATACGAACAAACGCAGGCCCCGATCATGCCAGCGCTGCAGGTACTCGGCGGCGTCGGCATAGATGTGGCCCTTAAGCTCTCCCTGCTGGTATCCCTGCTCCCAGACCATGCCCTGAAGCGCCTTGAGGGACGTTTCCTTGCGGTCTTCGCGGATCCAGGTCTGCAGCACCCCGATCAGGCCTTCAACATCTTCCCGGGCAACACCCGACACCTCAGCAACGGCGTCCAATTGCTCAGAGACCGCGAGATTGTCCTGGTGCTGGTCACGGACAAACTCCGGAAGATGTTCACTGGCATAGGGAAACAGGACATCGTGGACAAACGAGATGGAAGTGGTGGTCCCTTCAATGTCCGTCAGTAGGACCCGGATCACCCCGCCGCTCCTGCCAGCGCTTCGTAGCGCGGCAACCGGGCGGCGATGTCCTCACCGGTGAAATCGGCAGCCCATCCTTCGGGGTTGGTGAACAGGCGAATGCAGGTGAATTCCGGCTCAGGCCCCATATCGAACCAGTGCCGCGTGCCATCCGGCACGCTGATCAGGTCATTCTTCCGGCACAGCACGGCGAACACTTGGTTGCCGAAATGCAGGTAGAACAGACCCTGCCCCCGCACGAAAAAGCGAACCTCATCCTCTCTGTGGGTGTGCTCATCCAGAAACTTTTTCCGGAACGCCTCTTTCTGGGGATTGTCCGGGTTCAGGCTCACCACATCGGCAGCCTGGAACCCGCATTCCGCCTGCAGCTTCGCTACTTCATCGCCATAGGCTTCCAGGATCTCCTCATGGGACGCGCCCGCCGGCAGATACCGGGTGGGCCACTGTTCAAAGCGAACACCATGGCTGGCGAGCAGTTCGCGGATCTCGGCGGGGTTTTCGGTGAATGTGCGGGCCCTCTCTGGCTGGTCTTGGTCAAAAATACTCAGGGTCGTCATGGGCGCATCCTCATGGTTTCAAGTTCACATTCAAACAGGAATTCAAAAGCCTCGACATGGCGCAGGCAGTCGGCCATGGTGTTGCCCCAGGTGTAGAGGCCATGGCCCCGAATCAGGTAACCAGGCTGATCCGGGTGGCCCCGGAACCAGTCCCCGGTCTCCTGCGCCAGAGCGCCAATATCCTGGGTGTTGTCGAAGACCGGAATGGTTAATACCGATTCGTGGGTTTCAACACCGGCAAAGGCTTTCTGGAGCTCATAGCCTTCCAGCTCCAGCGGCTGCCCGGGTGTCAGCAGCCGGCTCAGGACTGTCGCCTTAACCGAGTGGGTATGAAGCACCGCGCCGACATCCGGGAAGACGTCGTACAGTATGGTGTGCAACCGGGTTTCGGCCGAAGATCGGCAGTTGCCCTGAACCGGACGGCCGGCCAGATCCACCACCATAACATCACCAGCGCCCAGTTGCCCCTTGTGGCGACCAGATACGGTTATGGCAATATGCTCCCCGTCAATGCGCGCAGAGTAATTGCTGCTGGTCGCCGGCGACCAGCCTCGCTGGTAAAGGAAGTGCCCGGCTTCGACAATCGAGTCGGCCGCCTTGGCGTATCGGGTTACCTCAAACACGGATTCTCTCCCGGGGTTCAGACGTCTTTGACACGTTCACTGGCCGACATTATAGGGATGGAGGGGCGGCCCGCAAATGGTGTCGGGCCAGGATCAGGTCCGCGACCACGGAGATTGCAATTTCCGCAGGCGTCTTGCTGGGAATATCGACACCAATGGGGGCTCGCAAGCGGTCGAGTACCGCGTCTTCCAGGCCCAGCGAACTCAATCGTTCACGCCGTGCTTTCGAGGTCTTTCGGGAGCCCATGGCACCGACGTAGAACGCATTGGACTGCAACGCCGCCAGCAGCCCCATATCGTCAATCCGGGGGTCATGGGCCAGGGCCAGAACGCCGGAAAACGCATCGTTAAACCCTTCCGCCACCAAGTCATCAGGCAGGCGACGGTCCAGCGGAATATGTGGGTATCCCCATCCGTCCGCAAAGGCCTCCCGGGGTTCACACAGAGTCACGGAGAAATTCGCCGCTGCGGCAAACCCGGACACGTACCGGGCCACCTCCCCTGCGCCAATCAGCAACAGCCGGCACTCAGGCTGCAGCGCGTGCACCAGTTGCTCACCGTCAAAGGCCACCGAAGAACGGTCATGGGATCGCCGGTACTCGAGGGTCGGCGCGCCCCGAAGCGGAACCCGCCGGGCAACCGGTTCACGATTGCTCAACGCCTCCGCCAACGCGCGGACGTGGTCAAATCCCGCCTCACGGTACAGGGGCTCGACAAGAAGCCGGATTCGACCGCCGCAGGGCAACTGGAACTGGTCACGGTCGTCATCGGTAATGCCATAGTCGATCAGGACCGGTTGATCCGGGCCACTCCCGACCGTGCGCCTGAGCAGATCCTCTTCCAGGCATCCGCCGGATACCGAACCGCTCCACTGGCCGGATTCGCCAATGGCCAGCCAGGAGCCCACCGGCCGGGGTGAAGAGCCCCAGGTTTCCACAATGGTGCACAGCCAGGCCCTCTGGCCCTGCTCCAGCCAGCCCGCGATGTCGAGAATCACGGATTGATGGCCGGCAGCCAGAGACGACCGGGAAACCTCCATATCAGGCATCCGCTGTCAGTGGCAGGCTGCGCTGGCGCTTACCGGTCAGGGCAAACAGGGCATTGCCAAGCGCCGGAATCACCGGCGGCACACCCGGCTCGCCGACACCGGTTGGCGCTTCAGTGCTGTCCACAATAGCCACCAGCACGTCCGGGCGTTCGTACTGTCGCATCAACTGGTAATCGTGAAAATTACTTTGCTGGACCCGCCCACTCTCCAGGGTGATTTCGCCATAGAGCGCGGCGGTCAGTCCGAACAGGATACCGCCTTCAATCTGGTCTTCCACGATGCGGGGGTTAACCACCTGGCCGCAGTCTACCGCGCAAGCCACCTTGTAAACCCGAATCGCACCGTTCTCGATTCCGGCCTCTACCACCTGCGCAACGTAGGTGCCGAAGCTCCGGAACAGGGCAATGCCCCGGGCACGGCCTTGTGGCGCAGGCGCGGTCCAGTTCGCAAGGTGCGCAGCCCGATCAAGCACTTCCAGATGCCTTGGCTCCGAGGACACCAGCCGGCGACGGAACTGATAAGGGTCCTCCCCGGATTCGTGGGCAAGTTCATCCATGAAGGTTTCAACGGCGAAACCGTTGTGGGAATAGCCCACTGATCGCCACCAGGTTACGGGTACGCCAGGGTCCGTGTGGGTGTGGCGGATATCAATGTTATCCACCTGATAAGGGTACTCGATGGCCCCCTCAATGGCGGACATATCCTTGGGTGTGGCAATGCCCTCGGCCATCAGCCCCACCTTGCCCAGGGTGTCGTACATGAACCTCGGCGCCCAGGGATACTGGGCCGGCGCCGCATTACGCACATACCAGTCAAGAATCTGCGGACCCACAATCTGGTGGTGCCAGCCGGTGAGCTCTCCGCCAGACAGGCTGGCTCTCATCCGGTGCAGCATGGCCGGACGATACAGGTCGTGCCGGGTATCCTCTTCCCGGGACCAGATCACCTTGACCGGCCGCCTGAGCCGATACGCCACGGCAGCCGCTTCCTCGATGTAATCCTGAGTCAGTCGGCGGCCAAAACCACCGCCGAGGAAGGTGGTGTTGATGGTGACGTCATCCGGCCCGAGATCCGTCACTCTGGCAACCGCAATCCGGCCAAGGTCCGGGGCCTGGGTCGGCGCCCAGACTTCCATCCGGTCGCCCCGGTACCAGGCAGTTGCGTTCATCGGCTCGAGGGTAGCGTGGGCGAGGTACGGCTGGACATACTCTGCCTCCAGAACCCGCTCTGCCCCCTCGACCGCACGCTCGAAGCTGCCTTCGCTGCGCTCGGACTCGCCAGGATCTTCATCCGCCGCAGTACGATAAGACTCAAAGACATCATCTGTGGATACGGACAAAGCCTCCGAAAAGTCCCATCCGACGCTCAGCGCCTCCTGGGCCTTCCGGGCGCGCCAGTACTTGTCGGCAACCACGGCAACACCGCGCTCGGTTTCAAAAACCTCAAGCACGCCGGTCATGGCCCGGACTTCATCGCCATTAAAGCCCGCCACACGACCTCCGTGCCGGGGCGATCTGGCGATCACCCCGTAGACCATGTCCGGCAGTTCCACATCGATACCGTATACAGCCGTACCGGTGGACTTGGCCCTTGCATCCAGCCGGCCCTGCTGCTTACCAATGTATTTCCATTGCTCGCGGGGCTTCAGGGCAATGTCACCGCGCACCACCTCTTTTGCAGCCAGCTCCACCAGCTTGCCGTAGGCCATGGAATCAATACCGTTCGGGTGTACAACCCGACCTTCGCTGGCATGACATTCGGCAGCCTCCAGGTTCCAGACCCGGGCCGCAGCCATTACCAGCATCAGCCGGGCTTCGGCCCCCGCCATTCGCAGAGGTTCCCAACTGGTTGCCACACTGGTGCTGCCCCCGGTGAGCTGCAATTTGTAGAGGGGGTTACGGTACTCAGGCGCAACCGGAGCGAAGCGGGGCGTAATCCTCTCCGGCTTTATTTCCAGCTCCTCTGCGATCAGGGTTGTCAGCCCGGTGTAGGTGCCCTGCCCCATCTCGACCCGGGCCAGGGTGAAGAACACCTCATCGTTTGGGGTCAGCTCCAGCCAGGCATCCGGCCGCCATTCACCGGTTTCCGGCTGATAACCAGTCTGGATTCCGGCACAGCCCGGCAAAGCCAGAGAAACCACCAGACCGCCGGAGGCGCCAACGCTGACCTTGAGAAAATCCCGTCGCTTCATCGCCATGTCACACCTCCTGACTGTTGGATGAACCGGCGGCGACGGATTCCACCGCCGCAAGAATCCGGGAGTAGGTTCCGCAACGGCAGAGGTTACCTGTCATGGCGGCGACAATATCATCCCGTGAGGGAGCCGGGTTGCTGGCCAGCAGGTGTGCCGCACTCATAATCTGGCCCGACTGGCAGTAACCGCATTGCGGAACGCCCTGCTCAATCCAGGCCTGCTGCAGGGCATGGAGCTGATCGCCACCACCGAGCCCCTCGATGGTCTGCACCTGGCCACCGGCCGCCATTTCAACCGGCGTCGAGCAGGACCGCACAGGCTGGCCGTTCAGATGCACCGTGCAGGCGCCACAAAGTCCGGCTCCGCAACCGAACTTGGTACCTTTCAGCCCCAGCTCGTCACGGATTACCCACAACAGGGGTGTATCTCCCTCCACATCCAGCGAATGCTGCACGCCGTTGACTGTCAGCCTCAATGCCATTACCGCTCTCTCCTGTAGACATTCCGGCCCTGTGTGCCGGATTGGTCGTTCTTCTTTGTGCTGGGGTTCATCCGGCTTTACTTGACAACCTCCTTTCCATCCTTGTTAACCCAGATCTTGCGCTCTCCGGTTTCCATCTGGCCATTGGAGTCCCAGACTTCCCGATCCTTGGTAGCCTCTTCCATCTTGCCGTTATCGTTCCAGATTACGCGATCCTTGCAGCCAGCCAGCGCCAGCACTGTAAATACAACCAACATTGCTTTTTTCACGACAATAACCTCCGTTTGGCCGTCTGAACGACCCGATTTGAAGACATCGGAAGCGGGAGCCATTAACGGCTTCCGTGAACTTCACGATTGTGCTGTTTGTCCCGTTCACTTTTTCGCACCATGACATAAACCGCTCCGGTTCCACCATGGTGTTTTTGGGCCGAATGGAAGGCCATGACATCAGCCAGCTCGGGCAACCACTTGGCAAGGTAACTTTTCAATTGTGCAACGCCATCAGGATTGCGCTCCCCCTTGCCATGGAGAATAATCACAGAGCGCAGGCCATAACGGACGCAATCACCGACAAATGCAAACACTTCTCTCCGGGCCTGTTCCACCGTCATCCGATGTAAATCCAGTCGGGCTTCAATAGGGTATTGCCCCAGCCGTAGCTTGCGAAACACACCGTGTTGCAAGCCCGGACGCCGCCAGCTCAGAACGTCGTGGGCTGTGAGAGGTTCGACCATGTCCGAGGTCAGGGGGTTTTTGTCCCTGACCGGACTTTCCACGGCGGCACGCTGTCGCTCAAGATGACCTGGCGTCAGTTCACGGGGTGTCGATACCTCGGCGCGGTTGGGCTTTCGGATGCGCCGGACATCTTTCATTTCCTCAAGAAAACTGAGGCGTTCGTCTTTGGTAGTCATAACATTGCAATTAATGACCTGGTTCGACAGGAACTTTACCACCCGCCCCCCTTCCCTTAAAGAAAACTGACTTGCGTCAGTCAGCTTGCGACGAAAATCGTAGGGCGGTGGCCTTACTCACTGAACTACACTTCTTTAGGAAAATAATAACAGGCGAGTGGATACGGACATGGCCGTAGCAAACACGGAAACCAACCTCCCCCAGAACATCCGCGCGATTATGACCTTTCTGCGGGAACATGCACCGTTCTCCAGCATGGATGACAGGCACCTCGCACATTTTGCCGAACACGCATCCCTGCAATTCCATGCAGACGGCGACGCCGTTCTGTCTCCGGATCAGGGCGTCGTAAAAAGGTTCTACGTGGTCAAGCAGGGACGAATTCGCGGCGAGCGGCACAATGAAAAGGAAGGCCGGATGGAAACCACCTTTGAGATCAGCCAGGGCGAATGCTTTCCACTGGCGGCCATCATTGGCGAACGGCCAACCAGAACCCTGCACCGCGCGTCTGGAGACACCTTCTGCCTCAGCATCGGACAGGATGCCTTCATTACCCTGTTTTCCGAAAGTGAGCCTTTCCGGGATTTCTGCCTTCGCGGTGTCAGCAGCCTGCTTGATCAGGTAAACCAGCGCATCCAGTCCGGCGCTATGGCCTCCATGGGTTCCAGCACGTCCCTGGACACGCCTCTTGAGCGCTATGCCCTGCGCAATCCGATTGTCTGCTCCCCGGATCTTCCGGTACGAAAAGCGGTGGCACGCATGCACGAAAACAACGTCGGCAGTATTATCGTTACCGACGACAACCGCTGCCCAACCGGCATTTTTACGCTGCGGGATCTTCGTACCATGATCGCCGAGGAAAAGGGCCCTCTGGACACGCCCATTCGGCAAGTCATGACAAAAGAGCCCTGCTGCCTGCCCCCCCATGCGGATGCCTTTGAGGCCGCCATGCTGATGGCGGAACACCATTTTGCCCATTTGTGCGTGGTCGATGATGAAAACAAACTTATTGGCGTAGTGTCGGAGCGGGATCTTTTCGCCCTTCAGCGGGTGGACCTGGTCAACCTTGCCCGCACCATAGGCACTGCCACCCACTTGCGGACACTGGTCAGCCTGCGATCAGACGTGTCCCGTCTGGTCGATGCCATGCTGGCCCACGGTGCCGATTCCGGGCAGGTGGTCAAGATCATCACAACCCTGAACGACGTAACCGTTCGACGGGTACTGGAATTGAACATCAAGAAAAACGACCCGGGCATTCCCTTTACCTGGCTGACCTTTGGCAGCGAAGGGCGCCAGGAACAGACACTGCTGACAGACCAGGATAACGGCATCCTGTTCCAGACTCCGGAAGGCATGACCGACGAACAGGTTCGGGAAAAACTGCTGCCCTTTGCCCAGACCGTCAACCAGGAGCTGGCGGAGTGCGGCTTTACCCTGTGCAAAGGCAACATCATGGCCAGCAACCCGAAGCTGTGCCTCAGTGACAGGGAATGGGACGACTGGTTTATCCGGTTTATTGATGCCTCGACACCCCAGAACCTGGTGTACTCCTCGATTTTCCTCGATATGAGAGCGGTGTTTGGCCCCGCCGAGCCGTTGCATGATCTGCTGGACAAAGTGTTGTCCCGTATCCGGAAAAACGCCCTGTTCCAGAAGATGCTGGCGGGCAATGCCTTTCGACGGAAGCCGCCGCTGACCATGTTCCGGAATTTCCGCTATGTCTCTGAAGGCAAAAAGCGTGCGCTTGACCTCAAACGCCAGGGCCTTGCGCCGTTCGTCGAAGCGATCAGGGTCTTTGCATTAGCCAACGGGGTCGAAACGGCAAACACCCTGGAGCGAATGGATGAGCTGGCAACAAAAGGTGTCTTCGATCCGAAGGACGCCAATGCCTGGAAGGAAAGCTATAGCCTGATCCAGGCCATCCGGATGCGAGCCCACCAGGAAATGCTCGGAAGGGGCGAGGAACTGACCAACTACATTGATCCGGACGACCTGAACCCATTGGATCGGCGCATCCTCCGGGAGTCTTTCAGACAGGCTCAGCGGTTGCAACAGAAACTCGAAGTGACCTACCAACTCTGACCGTCAGGCAACACGTCATGCTGGAACAGATCAAACAGTGGATAGAGCAGCGCTGGGGCGGAAAGATTGGCAGCCACGACCCGGACAACCTGCCCCACCCCAAATCACCGGGAGAGCAACTGCTCTCCGATTGCCGCCTGATTGTTCTTGACCTTGAAACCACGGGCCTGAACCCTTCCAGGGATGAGGTCATCGCAATTGGTGCCGTTGCCATCCGGGGTGGCATTATCCACCTCAGTGACCAGTTTGATCTGATTCTGAGGCGGCCGGAACTGGATATACGGGAAACCGTACTCATCCACGGAATTGGCCCCGAAGCCCTTACCCAGGGCCAGGAAACCGAAGATGCACTGCTTTACCTGCTGGAATGGATGAACGGCGATCCCATACTGGCCTATAACTCGGCATTCGACCAGAAATTCCTGGAGAGAACCCTACGGGCCCAGATTGGCTACACGCTAAGCCACGCCTGGATGGACGTTGCAGACCTGATGCCAGCCTTTTTTCCGAATGCCAGGACGGGTGGCAAGGGCCTTGATCACTGGGCGGACTATTTCGGCCTGGAGGTTACCGAAAGGCACCATGCCGCGTCCGATGCCCTGGCGACCGCGGAGCTGACTCTGGTGGCCCTGAACAAGGCCCGGAAGGAAGGGGTAAAAACCCTCAAGGGACTCCACGACAAGCTTCATTATCACCGACGACTGCAAAGCATGCATCGTTTTTAATTCCAAGTACGAATGAGTGAGCAGAATTCGAACAATCATTCGGCAAATGACTGAGAATTAGACCTTTTGCCAATATCTATAAATCGCTTGACCAGTAAAGTCAGTAGGGACAACCAGTCGGAGAAGTACTTATATGAATAATAAATTCTCTAACCCAAGTGCCTCACCAAAAACCCACTCAACCTCCACAACAACAAAACAGGAGTGATCCTATGTCAGTTGGTCATAGCTACGACGCTGAAAAGTACTGGAAGGCGAATCTGCGCCTGATATTCGGGAGTCTGATTATCTGGGCCCTGGTATCTTATGGCTTTGCAATCCTGCTTCGTCCAATGCTCGCGGGCATTCCGATTGGTGGTACCGACCTGGGCTTCTGGTTCGCCCAGCAAGGCTCCATCCTTACGTTTATCGCTCTGATCTTCTTCTACGCCTGGCGCATGAACAAGATCGACGAACAATTCGGCGTGCACGAGGAGTAAGGACGAATGAGCCAATTTGCCATCAATATCATTTTCGTAGGGGGCTCGTTCCTCCTCTATATCCTGATCGCCATCTGGGCGAAAGCCGGTAGCACCAAGGACTTCTACGTTGCCGGCGGCGGCGTTCACCCGATTACCAATGGTATGGCGATCGGTGCCGACTGGATGTCAGCGGCATCCTTCATTTCCATGGCGGGCCTGATTGCCGCCGGTGGTTACGCCAACTCCACCTTCCTGATGGGCTGGACCGGCGGTTACGTTCTGCTCGCGATGCTGCTGGCCCCGTACCTGCGCAAGTTCGGTAAGTTCACCGTACCCGAGTTCATCGGTGATCGCTTCTACAGCAAGAATGCCCGACTGGTGGCAGTTATCTGCCTGATCGTCGCGTCCGTGACCTACGTAATCGGCCAGATGGCCGGTGCCGGTGTTGCCTTCTCCCGCTTCCTGGAAGTGGACGCTACTCTAGGCCTGATCATTGCCGCCGTCGTGGTATTCATCTACGCCGTTATGGGTGGCATGAAGGGCATCACCTATACCCAGGTTGCCCAGTACTGCGTACTGATCATCGCCTACACCATTCCCGCCGTGTTCATCTCCATGCAACTGACTGGTAACCCGATTCCGCCGCTGGGTCTGTTCTCGACTCACGTGGATTCGGGCATGCCGATCCTCGACAAACTGAACCAGGTCATCACCGACCTCGGCTTCAACGAATACACCGCTGACATCGACAACAAACTGAACATGGTTCTGTTTACGCTGTCGCTGATGATCGGTACCGCTGGCCTGCCCCATGTCATCATCCGCTTCTTCACCGTACCGAAGGTTGCTGACGCACGCTGGTCTGCCGGCTGGGCCCTGGTCTTCATCGCCCTGCTGTACCTGACTGCACCTGCTGTTGCTTCCATGGCGCGCCTGAACCTGATGACCACCATCTACCCGGACGGCACCGCAGCGGAACCAATCCCGTACGATGAGCGTCCGAACTGGATCAGGGAGTGGGAAGTCACGGGTCTTATCCAGTTCACCGACAAAAACCAAGACGGTCGCATCCAGCTGTATAATGACAGCGAGGCCTTCGCTCCCAAGGCTGAAGCACGGGGATGGAAGGGCAACGAGCTGGTGGTTAACCGGGATATCCTGGTACTGGCCAACCCGGAAATCGCCAACCTGCCCGGCTGGGTCATTGGCCTTATCGCAGCGGGTGGCCTGGCAGCAGCATTGTCCACTGCGGCTGGTCTGTTGCTGGCGATCTCCTCAGCGATCAGTCACGATTTGATCAAGGGCTCCATCAACCCCAACATCACTGAGAAGGGGGAACTATTGGCAGCACGGATCTCCATGGCGGTCGCGATCGCGGTGGCGACCTGGCTTGGCGCCAATCCCCCGGGCTTCGCGGCACAGGTGGTGGCACTTGCCTTCGGTATTGCCGCCGCATCCCTGTTCCCGGCGCTGATGATGGGTATCTTCTCCAAGCGTGTTAACAACACCGGTGCCATCGCCGGCATGCTGACCGGCCTGGGCTTCACCCTGGCGTACATCTTCGTCTACAAGGGCTGGCTGTTCATTCCGGGTACCAACAACCTGGCAGATACCCCGGAGAACTGGGTGCTGGGCATCTCTCCGCTGTCCATCGGCGCGGTTGGTGCAATCGTCAACTTTGCGGTAGCCTTCATTGTATCCAACGCAACTGAAGAGCCGCCCGTTGAGATTCAGGAACTGGTTGAAAGCGTCCGTTACCCGCGTGGTGCCGGTCAGGCTCAAGACCACTAAGCAATATCTCAACCTGATTCGTTCCATGAACTGACAGGTTGATACTGAACGGGCTTCCTCAATGAGGGAGCCCGTTCTTTTTTGAGGAAGTTATTTTATGTTCTGGACATTTGTTGCCACTGTAGTCTTGGGCCTGGGTGCAGCAGGTATCGCTCTCGGTATCAGAGCCGTTACCCGAAACAAAGCCCCAAAGTGGATCATCCCCGTTTTTGCCGGCGCTGGCATGCTCGGCTATCTGATCTACACCGAATACACCTGGTACGATCACAAGCAGTCCCGCCTGCCGGAAGAAGCCGTGGTTGTCAATACCGAAACTGACGGCATCCTCTGGCGGCCCTGGACCTTTGTTTTTCCGTATGTTACCGCTTTTTCGACCGTGGATATCAAGAGCATCAGCCGTGACACAAACAGCGATGACATCGTCCGGTTTACACTCTATCGGTTCGAACAGAAGGTGACAGACGCCGTTTCCCACCGCATTCACATCATCAACTGTGCCTCCCGGGAACTCGTACCCGTAGGATCGGACGGAAGCCCCCGGGTAGACAACCTGAAGGTTCTTGAACCCGGAGATGCCCTGTATGACACCGTTTGCGCGGAATGATGCGACAATACCGTGACGCCCTGGCCTGCCGACCCTGACGGGAATGAGTATCTATGATTAGTGCCTGGTTGCTGGCTCTTATTTCCATCACTTACATTTCGATCCTGTTTGTGATCGCCTGGGCCGGCGACAAACACCCGGGGCTGTATCGGCGGCGCCTGGCACGAACCCATATCTACGCCCTGTCACTGGCAGTTTACTTTACTTCCTGGACCTTCTATGGCGCCGTGGGCCGCGCCACCCAGGAGGGCCTTGGCTTTCTTCCGATTTACCTGGGCCCACTGCTGGTTTTTGTTTTCGGCGCTCGGATGCTGCGCCGGATTATCTACATCAGCAAACGCAACAACAGCACATCCATCGCCGATTTCATCGCCTCCAGATACGGCAAATCACAGCTTCTGGCCGCGATGATCGCAACCTTCGCCCTCATTGGCAGCGTCCCCTACATTGCCTTGCAGCTGAAAGCCATTGCCATGGGCTTCGCCGTTCTTTCCGGGACAGGTGCCGGCTACGAGGGGCTAAGTTCGGCAGCCTGGAAGGATTCTGCCTGGTACATCACCCTGGCCCTGGCGGTATTCACTGTGCTGTTTGGCACCCGGCATCTGGAATCGACGGAACACCACCGGGGGATGATCCAGGCAGTCGCCTTCGAGTCCCTGATAAAGCTCGTGGCCTTCGTCGCCGTCGGCCTTTTTGTGGGCTACGGCCTGTACGGTGGATTCGGCGACCTGTTTTCGCGGGCGAAAGACGCCGACCTGATGGGCACCCTGACCACCGACGGCATCGAGGCGCCGGCCTTTATCACCCAGACCCTGGTTGCGATGCTGGCGATCATCTGCCTGCCAAGACAATTCCATGTCATGGTGGTCGAGAACACCGATCACCGGGATTTTGAGATCGCGCGCTGGGCCATGCCCATCTACCTGATCGTGGCCTCCGCCTTTGTGCTTCCCATCGCTGCGGCGGGCATGCTGTCTCCCGAAGCGGCGGCGGGCAACCCCGATATACTGATTCTCCAGTTGCCGATCCTGGCCGGGAAGGAATGGCTTGCCATACTGGCATTCCTGGGTGGCGGCTCCGCCGCAGCAGCCATGGTGATCGTCAGTTCGGTCGCCATCGCCACCATGGTAAGCAACGAAATTATCATGCCCGCACTTCTGAAATTTTTCCGGCCGGGCATGAACCGCCGCAACGACCTGAGCTATCTTCTGCTCAGCATCCGCCGTGTCGCGATCTTTGTGGTCCTGCTGACCGCCTATGGCTTCTACCGTATGGCCGGCGAGGATTACAGTCTGACAGCCTTCGGGCTGCTTTCCTTCGCAGCCGCCGCGCAGTTCGGGCCGGCGCTGGTTGGCGGTATCATCTGGCGGCGAGGCAATTACATGGGCGCCGTCTGGGGGCTTGGCCTGGGCTTTCTGATCTGGTGCTACACCCTGCTGCTACCGGCACTTGCAACCACTGGATGGATAACGGAGACCCTGATTGAACAGGGCATCTGGGGCCTCAACTGGACCCGGCCCACGGCATTGTTTGGCTCTGAGCTGGATCAGACCAGTCATGGCATTATCTGGAGCCTTGGTATAAATACCCTGGTCTATATTGTGCTTTCCATACTTACCCGACAACGGGTGCGGGAAAAAATCCAGATTGCCTCGTTCTTTCACGATCCCCAGCCGAAAGCCGAAACCACCCAGCACCAGAGCTGGCAGGGCGAGATTCTGACCTCCGATCTGCAGGCCCTCACCGACCGTTTCATGGGGGAGGAGCGTTCCGAGACGATTTTCCGGAATTACGAACGCCGTAACGCGATCCGGTTGCATCCGCACCGGCCGGCATCGGCTCACCTTATGAAGTACATCGAGCGGCAGTTGGCGTCCGTTATCGGGGCCTCCACCGCCCGCGTGGTGCTGGAATCCACCCTCACCGGTCGCGACATGCAGATCGAGGACGTGGTCAGCATCGTCGATGAGGCCTCCCAGGCCATGACGTTCAGCCGGGAATTGCTCCAGTCGGCCATTGAGAACATCAGTCTGGGTGTATCTGTGGTGAACCATCAGCAGCAACTTGTGGTCTGGAACCGGCGCTATCTGGAACTGTTCACTTACCCCAAGGGCTTTGTAAGGGCCGGCCGGCCGGTCGAAGATCTGATGCGTTACAATCTGACCAACGCCAACCTGTCAGCCCGCAGGATTGATGAAATTGTCGTAGACCGCTGTACCAGCATGCGGGAAGGCCGGCCGATGTCCTACGAGCGACAGAGACCCGATGGAACCGTCCTGCGGGTAGACGGCAGCCCGATACCCGGGGGTGGCTATGTAACTACCTTCCAGGACATCACCGCCATGCGACGGACCGAGCAGGCTCTCAAGGAAACCAACATTTACCTTGAACAACGGGTGAAGGAGCGTACCCAGGAGCTTCAGGTCATCAATGAGCAGATGCTGAAAGCCAAATCCGTTGCCGAGCAGGCCAACCAGAGCAAGACCCGGTTTCTGGCATCCGCCAGTCATGATCTGTTGCAGCCCCTCAATGCGGCCCGTCTGTTTACCTCCGCCCTGGCAGGCAAGGCCGGCGACACGGAAATGAAAGATCTCGTGGATCATATTGACAGTTCCCTCGGCGCTGCCGAAGAGATCATCAGCACACTGCTTGATATCTCCAAACTTGATGCAGGTGCATTGGAACCGGACATCGGCGCTTTCCCGGTTAACGAGATCATGCGGCACCTTGCGACCGACTTTTCAGCGATTGCCAAGGATCAGGACCTGGAACTCCGTGTCGTACCCAGCAGCGCCTGGATCCGCTCGGATGCCAAATTGCTGCGCCGCGTGGTCCAGAATTTCCTGTCCAATGCCATACGCTATACGCCGGAAGGGAAGATTCTGCTGGGCTGCCGGAGACTGAAAGGGTATATCCGCATCGAAGTCTGGGACACGGGCCCGGGAATGCCCGAAGACCAGCTGGCGCACATTTTCGAGGAGTTCCGCCGCTTCCAGCACGGCCGGGACAAGAAAGGACTCGGGCTCGGCCTGGCCATCGTGGACCGGATCAGTGGCATGCTGAACCATCCGGTCAGCGTGCATTCTGTTCAGGGCCGTGGCAGTGTGTTCGGAGTCACCGTCCCTGTCGCCGCGCCGGAACAGAACGAACCCGTCGCCACCAAATCTGCCGCAAGCTCACGACGGGTTTCGAACCTCGGCGGCCTGCACTTCCTGTGTATCGACAATGACCCTGCCATTCTTCAGGGCATGGTGGCTTTGCTTGGTAACTGGAAGTGTGATGTGACCGCTGCGGAAAGCCTCGAAGATGCCATGGAAAAACTGGAAGGCCAGAAACCCGATATTATACTTGCCGATTACCAGCTTGATGATAACAAGAATGGCCTCGATGCCATGGACAGTATCCGCGGCGTGCTTAACGAGAACATCCCGGGGATACTTATCACAGGCTACATGGCGCCTGAAGTTCGGGAAGATGCCATTAATCGTGGTTACCAGATTCTCTACAAACCTGTAAAACCCGCTGCATTGCGCGCATTGGTTAACAAGTTACTCAAGCAGAAGCGCTCATGACCGATTCAAAAGCCGATTTCAATCCTTTCGGGAAGCTGACATTCCTGATTGTTGATGACTTCGAGAACTTCCGATTGTCCATACGCCAGATGCTGCGCAGCTGTGGCGCAGACAAAATCGAATTGGTTGCCCAAGCCAATCAGGCTATCCAGTACTGCACCTACAACCACGTTGATGTGGTGCTCTGTGACTTCAACCTCGGGGAAGGCAAAAACGGGCAGCACATACTGGAAGAGCTCCGCCATAAAAAACTCCTGAAGCGCTCCTCGCTGTTTCTGATGGTCACCGCCGAGACATCCAAGGAAATGGTCATGGGGGCTCGGGAATATCAGCCGGATGCCTACCTGACCAAACCGATCAACCGGGCAGTGCTGGAGAAAAGGCTTGGCAGCCTCATCAGTCAGCGTAACGCGCTGATGCCCATTAACCGGGAAATCGACCGGGAAAACTATCCGGAGGCCATCTCCCTGTGCCTCCAGGCACTCCCCCGGCAACCCCGCTACAAAACCTGGCTGATGAAAACCCTGGGAGACCTCTATTTCCGACTGGGCGATCTCACTCACGCGCTCAAGGTTTTTGACGACGTGCTGGCCCAACGTGAGCTTTCATGGGCAAAGTTTGGCCGGTGCAAAGTCCTGCTTGCAAAACGAAGCTTCGACGAAGCCGTTGATGACCTTCGGGAGCTTATCGCCAGGCATCCGGACTATATGGAAGCCTACGACCTCCTCGCGGAAGGTCTGGAGCGACAGGGTCGTCCGGCCCAGGCCCAGCAAATACTCGAACAGGCAGCACAACACTCCCCTAATGCCCTGCTCAGGCAGAAGCATCTGGCGGAACTGGCCAGCTCCAATCAGGACATGGACACTGCGTCGGATGCGTGGCGTCGGACCGTCGAGCTCGGAACCTACTCGATTCACGACAACTCTGACCATTATCTTGCTCTCGGGCAAACGCTGTCCGACCTCAGCGAGGGCGATCCGGAAGAAGAGGGCGCCGCTCGGGCCAAAGAAGCATTGGCCATGCTGAAAAAAATGGAAAAACGGTTCGCGGAGGAAGAGGGCATCACTGTGCGCAGTCAGATCATTCAATGCCGGATATATGCCGGTCAGGGGCAGGATCAACAAGCCGCAAAGATACTCCAGGGCCTCCAACCGGTGCTCGAGAATACCGCAGCTCTGGATGCCCAGACCGGGCTGGATTATGCAAAAACCCTGTTCCGGATGCGCCTCGAGACGGAAGCGAAACAGCTTCTGGCCGACATGGCCGAACGTTTCAGCGATGATCCTGACACCCTGCAGAAAATCGAAAGCCTCCTGGACGAGCCTGTTGGATTCCCTCAGAAGATCAAGGCCCGCACGCTCAACCGCGACGGCATCAGGGCGTTTGAGTCCGGGAACCTGAAGGAAGCCGCGGACACCTTTACCAAAGCCCTGGAAATTGTCCCTGATCATGCTGCCCTGAACCTGAACCTGGTTCAGGTGCTGATGAAGGAACATGGCAACAATCCGGGCGACTCCGACCTCCTCAGGCGCTGTCAGTCCTGCCTGGCTCGATTATCCGACTTGCCTGAGCAACACCGCCAACACCGACGTTATGTCGCCTTACAACGCAAGCTGAAAGGACTGATGGAATGAACAACCAGAATATTGACTTTTCAATGGTCCTTGCCTCAGCCGTTCACGACATGAAAAACTCCCTTGGCATGCTCCTGAATTCCCTGGACGAACTGCGATCAGAGCAGGAGGGAGCACTGGGGGAGTCCTCACGATTCAATACCCTGCAATATGAAGCCGAACGCATGCATAACGACCTGGTTCAGCTTCTGGGCATCTATCGGCTGGGGGAAAATAACCTGTCTGCTCATATTGAGGAGCACTTTGTGCCCGACTTTCTCTCCGGGCACCTGGCCCGGCACACCCCGCTGCTTGAGGGCCTGGGCATTGACTGCTCGGTAGAGGCCGAGAAGATTAATGGCTTCTTTGACGAGGACCTTTTGACTGGCACGCTCAATAACACCATCAATAACGCCATACGCTATACCAAGAGCAAGATCCGCCTTACGGCCGGCGAAAGGGACGGCTATCTCGTGATAGGTGTTGAAGACGACGGGAAGGGGTACCCGGAGAGCATGCAGCACACTGGCACCCTGAGTTTCAAATCCCTGGATTTCAAAAGTGGCAGCACCAGCCTCGGGCTGTTCTTTGCGTCTTCCGTTGCAAAGCTTCACAGCGACGGGAAAAGAACCGGAGCCATCAAATTGCACAATCGCGGCAGCTTGGGTGGTGGCGTTTTTGAAATCTGGCTGCCCTGACCGGCACAGCATAAACCCAAGTTCCGGGAAATAAAAAACCCCAGCACCTGTTGGTACTGGGGTTTGGGTATTAGGCGCCTGACGATGACCTACTCTCACATGGGCAACGCCACACTACCATCGGCGCTGGTCTGTTTCACTTCTGAGTTC